>JAZQOZ010000001.1:0-46732 GCA_045628085.1 Oscillospiraceae bacterium
GTCACAACAACAGCCGAATTCATCCAAACATCTTACGGACCGCCGCCCGCATGGAAATGATTCCGTCTGAAAGGAGTCCTGCATGAAAAAGTCACTGCATTCTATCCTGACCGCGGCAATGTTCGCGGCTGCGGTCACGACTTCTCTCGGTGAGCCTTCCGTCAATGCACAGACAAATGCCGTTCCCGTCGAAGCAAAGCTGATGGATGATACCGACCGCGAACAGCAGAGCGTATACGGCCCGCCGTGGGTAACGGGCGATATCAACAGAGATTTCGCCATAAATTCGGAAGATCTGACCGTTCTGAAGCGTGCGATCCTCGAACACGGCGGAATGGAATTTGATCTGAAACAGAAAATGGAATCGAAAGGCGCAGACAACATCTCGAAATATATTTTCGGTGACATGAACAGCGACGGAAAACTGAATCAGGAAGATGTCAAAGCGCTGATCCGTGAACTGACCGGCAAACCCGAAGATGAGGATGAGCCGATCCAGACGTTCATTACCAATTCAACAGACATTACCACCTCAACCGTTACCACGCCAAAGACCATACCCTTATACGGCCCGCCGCCGACATGGGAATGATCACCTCTGAAAGGAGTTCAACATGAAAAAGTCACTGCATTCTATCCTGACTGCGGCAATGTTCGCGGCTGCGGTCACAACTTCTCTCAGTGATCCTGCTGCCTCTGCACAGGCAAAAATCAATCCGGCAGAAGAATCCCTGATGGACGAGACTTGGCGTGAACAGCAGGGCGCTTACGGGCCGCCCAACTGGTTCACGGAAACAGAACTGACCGAAATGACAACAACTGAACCGCAGGATGTCTACGGACCGCCAAGCTGGTTTACCGAACCGACAGACGAACCTGCAAGCACAACGACTTCCGCTGAAACTTCCCCGGCGCCGCTTTACGGTCCGCCCTGGATATTTGCCGAAAAAGGCGATATGAATTATGACCGCGTTCTCAATGCACGCGATGTAACACAACTCAAACGTGCGATCCTGACAGGTAAATTCTCCGATGCGGAAGATTATCTCGCGGATGTGAACGGTGACGGCTTGATCGACCAGGAAGATGTCAAGGCGCTCATCCGCCAGTTGACCGGAAAGCCGGAGGACGGGGAAGAAAATGCCATAACAACGTTCATTACCAATTCAACAGACACGACTACTACAACCGTTACCACAATGACGTATGTCTTATACGGTCCGCCGCCTGCATATTGATCCAGAAACCGACAAATCCCGATCGACTGTAATCCATTCAAAAAATAAAATTGTCAGGAGAATATTATGCTGAATCCGAAATTGAAAGAACAAAATATGCAGCGTCTTGCTGTTTACCGTGAAGGTCTGAAAGCAATGCCGCAGATCCACAATCTCTTTTTTGAACTGACACTCCGCTGCAATGAGCATTGCCTGCACTGCGGTTCAAACTGCGGCGATGTCCCGTCTGAGGAAATGACAACTGAGCAATGGTGCGGCATCATCGACCAGCTCAAGGAAGATCTCGGCACTGACGGCTATATGCTCTGCATCACCGGCGGCGAGCCGCTGCTGCGCAAGGATTTCTTCGAGATCATGGGACACGCAAACGAGCTTGGCTTCAACTGGGGCATGACAAGCAACGGCACGCTCATTACCGAGGAGGTCGCACAGAAACTCCGTGACTGCGGCATGAAAACGATTTCGGTCAGTCTGGACGGTCTGCCGGAAACACATGATGCTTTCCGCAGAACCCCCAACGGCTGGGAACGCGGTATGCAGGGTATCAAAAATCTCATCAAGGTCGGCGGTTTCCAGTCCATTCAGGTCACAACCGTCGTGACACATAAGAATATCGTTGAACTGGACGCACTGTACGATATTCTCAAAGATGTTGATATTGATTCATGGCGTGTCATCAATATGGATCCGATCGGCAGAGCAAAGGAACATCCCGATCTTCTGCTGACCAAAGAGGACTATAAGACACTGTTTGAGTATATCCGCAATAAGCGCATCGCCGGCGAGCCTGTCTGCTACGGATGCAGCCATTATCTCGGCATGGAGTATGAGCGCGAGGTGCGTGACTGGTATTTCCTCTGCACCGCCGGTCTTTACACCGCAAGCATCATGGTCAACGGTGATATCACCGCCTGCCTCGATATCGAGCGCAGACCGGAATTCATTCAGGGCAATGTGCTGAAAGAGCGCTTCAAGGATGTCTGGGATAACAAATTCCAGATCTTCCGCAAGGATCTGAGCCTCGAAAATGAAAAATGCCGGAATTGCAGTGAGGCGAAATATTGCCACGGTGACGCTTATCACACATGGGATTTCGACAACAACTGTCCGCAGGTCTGCTTCAAGGAAGTCCTGTTCGACTAATATCATCCCATACATATAATAAAGCCCGAAAGCGAAGTGCCTTCGGGCTTTTTTGTATTCTGTACGTTCAGTCGCCGAACGATACGCCGATACGCTTTGCAGTCACGACGAGCTGATCTTTCGGATCAACGAATTTTGTCAGTCCGGCAATATCTTCGAGCTTATTCGAGGTGACTTTGCCGTTTACCATAGCAACAGTTCTGCCGTATTTTTCGGTTGCGATCAGTTTTGCAGCATGAACGCCGAATTTGGTCGCAAGAATACGGTCATAGGCAGAGGGCGAACCGCCGCGGAGCATATGTCCCGGCACGCAGACTCTCGTATCAATGCCCGTGCCTGCCTGCACCTGTGCGGCGATCCGGGAAGTCGCCGTGATAATGCCGGCTTCTTCACGCTTTCTGGCACGGTCTTTCTTTTTCAGTGTTGCCTCATCTTTATCAAATGCACCCTCGGCAACTGCAAGAATCGAAAATGCTTTTCCGCTTGCCGCACGCTTCATAACTGCTTCGCAGACCTTGTCAATGTCATACGGGATCTCCGGAATCAGAATGATATCCGCACCGCCGGCAAGTCCGGCATTCAGCGTCAGCCATCCCGCCTTGTTGCCCATGATCTCACAGACCAGTATCCGGCTGTGTGAAGCGGCTGTCGTATGCAGACGGTCGATCGCATCCGTTGCGGTATCCACAGCGGTATGGAATCCGAACGTCACATCCGTTCCGTAGATATCGTTGTCGATCGTCTTCGGCAGACCGATCACATTCAGACCTTCCTGTGCAAGCAGATGCGATGTTTTATGCGTACCGTTGCCGCCGAGTGTCAGCAGGCAGTCCAGTTTCTGTTTTTTGTAGGTTTCACGCATATTTTTGACCTTGTCCACATTGTCCTCGCCGATCACGGTCATCATCTTGAACGGCTGGCGCTTTGTGCCGAGGATCGTTCCGCCCTGCGTCAGGATGCCGGAAAACTCATTCGGCTGCATCACGCGGCACAGATTGTGGATCAGACCGTAATAGCCGTTGGAAATGCCGACGATCTCAACATTTTCCTCGCCCATCAGCTCAAAACACGCCTTTGCAACACCGCGAATTGTCGCATTCAGTCCCGGACAATCGCCGCCCGATGTCAGGATTCCGATTCTTTTTTTCATGATAATTTGTTCCTTTCGTGATATAGTCTCTGCATATTTACAGTTCACCCCATAGCGTGCCGATACGTACACTTTGGATAATTTGAGCATACCCAGAAGTTGCCCTCTGTCATGGAATATGCCTGCAATTTTGCATGACATTCCGGACAGATCTGATGCAGCAGTGCCATACGGGCGTTATTCTTATACTGAAAAGACTCCTTTTCATGCTTCAGCCGCGCATCCTCTCCGCGGATCTGATTCTGACCGATATATTCAAAAATATAATCCAGTTCTCCGTCTGACAGCAGACATTTCTGCTGCTCCGCAACTTCCTGCATCGTCTTTTGCAGGGACGGTACGGACGTTACAATATGTGTACGGGACGGATACGGCGGCTTGATCTCCAGCCGCGCACCGGTATACCGGTACATGATCACGATCGAGTGATAATAGATCTCAAACGGAAGCGGTGACAGGAAATCACGCAGATACTTCAGATGATACAGATTTTGCAGCACCGGACTGAAATAGTCGATCTCGTTATCTCCGGTATAGTGTTTCCAGTATTTTTTCATTCCTTCGCCGACGATCGTGCCGTAAAAGGTTTTCATTTCGCATACAAAAATACCGGCGCGTGTCAGTATCAGAAAATCAATATGCATCGTCATCCCGCCATCTATCGGAATGAGAATATCACGGATGATCTTCAGATCCTGAAATTGTGAAAGCAGCATCGTCAGCTGCATTTCAGGTGTGAGTCGCTCATTTGCCATACTTGAATTTGCCCTCTTTCATTTGGTTGCCTTTTGTCAGGTGGTGTTTCTCCGCTGCTGATGTTTCCGGAGAAGCTGCTCCATTTCCTTCGCAGTCATCGGCTGTCCGTAGAGGAAGCCCTGTGCATAATCGCATCCCATAGTATGCAGCATATCTGCCTGCTCCTGCGTTTCTACGCCCTCGGCAAGCGTCTTGATCTGCTTTGCCTTCGCAATGTTTACTGCCGAACGGATGATCTCCTGTACAACCGGCTTTTCCTTCATCGCGTCAACAAAGGAACGATCCAGTTTCAGAACCGAAACCGGAAGAAGCTGCAAATAGCTCAATGAGGAATATCCTGTTCCGAAATCATCCATTGAAAGCTGGATGCCTGCTGCACGCAGTTCGTCCATTCGCATGGTCGCCACATCAATATCCATCAATGCAAGCGATTCCGTCAGCTCGATCTCAAGATTTTTCGGGCTCAGGCCGAATTTATTGAGAATATTCAGAATCTGCGTGCAGATATTTTCCTGATAGAAATCGGTACTGCTGAAATTGATCGAAACAACGGTTTCCGGCAGTCCCATCGTCTGCCAGAGCTGCATCTGCCGGCAGGCTTCATTCATAACAAAGCGTGTGATCTGCGTGATCAGCTGCGAACGCTCCGCGATCGGAATAAACACAGTCGGAGAGACAAGCTCGCCGGAAGGATGATGCCAGCGTGCCAGTGCTTCCATACCAATGATCTCACCGTCTGCGATCGAGACTTTCGGCTGATAATACAGTTCCAGTTCATTATGCAGGAGTGCTTCATGCAGCTCCGTTTCCATTATATTTTCCCGAATGATCGCGTCGTGCATTTCCGGCGTATAGCGCTGAATGCTGCCGAGTGCCTTCGGGCCGGCTGAAAGCGCAAATTCTGCGTGTTCGAGAACCTGCTCAAAGCTGTCTCCGTCCTCAGGCATCCGCGCATATCCTGCCGAGCAGGTCAGGGAACGGTTCAGCAGATCGCCGACTGCTTTTGTCAGCAGCGCACGCTGTATTTTTCCGACGACTCTTTCCGGCAGCGCCGGATCACCGGAATCGCGCAGGATCAATGCAAAATTATCACCGGAGATACGTGCGCCGAATCCGCCGTGTGTCAGCTGCTTGACAAGCGCATCCGCAAAGCTGCGCAGCAGGGAATTGCCGGTCGCATAGCCGCAGGTATCGTTGATCAGGTGGAAACGGTCGATATCCATGACGATCACCCAGTATGCGCATCCCAATTCGATCGTACACTGGAAAAGATCATCACCCATACGCATCAGCTTATTGCGGTTCGGGATACCCGTAACGGAATCCTCGTATGCGATCTGCTCGATCGTTGCATCCTTCTGCTTTTCCTTGCTGATATCAATGATCGTACCGCCGACGGCAAGTCTGCCGGATTCACTTTTCATTGTTGCGCGGAAACGGTAGGAATACCAGCGATACTGTCCGTCTGCGGAACAAATACGCAGTTCCAGCGTTTCCGTCCGGTCGATATAGTTCATCATGTGATTGCGCATCGCATCAACGTGCGCATCAAATGTCACAATATCCAGCGGAAAGATCAGACTGCGAAGCTCGCTGACCGTAACTGTTTTGTTCTTCAGCCCGAACATCTTTTGCAGTTTTTCCGATGGGAAAAGATTCGGATTGCCCTGCTCGATCAGGAGCAGACCGACATCCATCAGTTCCATCGTCAGATTATGTCTGCCCTCAGATGCGCTGAGTTTTCTGGAATAATTCACGATCTCAGACTGCATATTGCGGATATCGGCAAGGTCTGTGCCGATCGAAAGCAGCCATGTCACGCCCTCTGAATCCGTTTCCACGGCAGATGTATTCCAGATCATATCATGCGGAACACCCGCATCGGTGATAAAGGAATATTCCTGATTTCGTGCGACAACGATCTCACGAATAACCTCATCCGTCATATCTTTCTTTCCGAAAAACATCGGAACTACGTGCTTCGGGTTGAAATCGCCGCGCATTTTCGTTGCCGAAAGCTCCGAAAGTGCATCATTCAGTATGACCGCTGAAAAGTTATCGTTCCAGAGCATCGCAGGCGCAGTCAGATTTTTCGCAAGATATGTCAGACGCTTGCGTGCGATCTCTTTATTGTGTTTTTCCTGACGCTGCCGCCGCAGAACCATAAGAAAACTCAAAAGAACAGCAAGCAGCGCATAGGAATTGAAGATGAGATATACCAGATCACCTTTTTCACGGTGAAAAAACGCATACGCGATCAAATATCCTGTCAAAAGTGCAAATCCGACAACAACAGACACGATCAACTGACTTTTGTACTTCATAACCGCCTGCTCCTTTCTGCAAGCCTTTTTCTATATCTTTCTGCATGATTTATTGGCTGACGCATCGTATGCTTCATTCCGTCTCACACAATGCTGCATACGCATTGAATCTCATACTGATATTATATCAAAGATTGCCGTAAATGTCAATGTATTCCTGCATGATGTGAAAAAGATTTGAAACAGTTTTCACAAAAAATTCACATTTGTATGATAGAATACAATCATAATACGATTTTCCGCCGGAAATCCAGAAAGGAATCATTCAGGATGAAGATACTGATTGTTGATGACGAAACCAATATCCGCAATGTTGTCAGAGAATATGCCGAACACGAGGGCTTTCAGACAGACGAAGCAGCCGATGGCATGGAAGCCATCGCAATGGCAAAAGCGCAGAATTACGATCTCATTATCATGGATGTCATGATGCCGCGTCTGGACGGTTTTTCTGCCTGCAAAGAAATCCGCAAGATCAAGGATACCCCGATCATCATCCTCTCCGCAAGAGATGACGAATACGATCAGCAGCACGGTTTTGATCTCGGCATTGATGATTATGTCACAAAACCGTTCTCACCGCCGCTGCTTATGGCGCGTGTCAAGGCAGTCGTTTCACGCCGAAACACTTCACGCGGCAATATCAGCGATCCGATCGTCTTTGAAGGACTGGAGATCAATATGTCCGGCAGAGAGGTCTATGTGGACGGCAAGCGTGCCAATATGACACCGAAAGAATATGATCTGCTCTTTTATCTCGTCAAAAACCGCAATATCGCACTGACACGCGACAAACTGCTCGAAGAAGTCTGGGGCTATGATTTCTTCGGAGATGACCGTACAGTCGATACACATATTAAGATGCTCCGCAACAGCCTCGGTGATTACCGGAAGTTCATTGTAACACTGAGAGGAATGGGATATAAATTTGAAGCTTAATTTTCCGAGGAGAAATTCCATGCGCCTGAACATCTGGTTCTGGTTCATGGAATTTGTCCTTTTAACGTTTCTGCTGCTCTGGGTTTGTCAGGTCTTGTTTCTTCAGAATTTCTATGACCGTATGAAAACCAAGGATATTATGCGGCTCGCTGACAGAATGGTCGAGATCTATCAGTCAGGCAGCTATATCAATCAGTTTACTGAGCTTGCAACAGAGAACGACCTCTGCGTTGAGGTGCGTGACAAATACTATCGTTCTGTCCTGCCCTGGCATTATACCGGCAGCTGCTTTATTCACGGCAACAATAATCAGGTCAGAGAGATCATCAGTCTGGTGCGTGAATCACAGAACGGCATCTATTACGGGCAGGAAAAACATCCGCTGACCAATGTCAACGTGCTGATCTATGCCCGTGTGATCGGTTCGCCATCCGCGCCGGACGGATATCTGATCATCAATACGCCGCTGACACCGGTTTCTGCAACCGTCAGCATCATCCGGCGGCAGCTCGTTATCATCACCATTCTGCTTGTGCTGATCGCCGCGATCCTCTCGATGATCGTTTCCGACAGACTGGCGAAACCGATCGTCCGTGTCACAAAAGATGCGCAGCAGCTTGCACACGGCAAATATGATATCCAGTTTGACGGCAGCGGCTATGACGAAGCCGAACGCCTTGCAGAAACACTGACCTACGCAAGCCACGAGATCAACCGCGTGGATGCAATGCAGCGTGACCTCATTGCAAATGCTTCTCATGATCTCCGCACCCCGCTGACCATGCTCAAAGCCTACGCCGAAATGATCCGTGATCTCTCCGGCGATGATCCTGTCAAGCGCGGCGAACATTTGCAGGTCATCATTGAGGAAACCGACCGTCTGACCGCACTGGTCAACGATATCCTCGATCTTTCCAAGTATGAAAACGGCAAAATGAAGCTTGAACGCACGACATTTGACATTGAATACCGTCTGACGGAGATCGTGGAGCGATACAGAGGGCTGAGCGATGTCTCCGGCTATCACTTTGTTCTCGAAACAGACGGCGAAGCGGTCGTAAAGTGCGACGCAGGCAAGATCGAACAGGTTATCTGCAATCTGATGAACAATGCAATGAACTACAGCGGCGAGGATAAAGAGATCTTTGTCAAGCTGGAACATATCAAAGAGGGCATCCGCGTTTCTGTGCGCGATACCGGCGCTGGTATGGATCAGGAAACGCTGTCACGCATATTTGATAAGTATTACCGCAGTGAAAATTATAAGCGCGAGGTGCGCGGAACAGGTCTCGGTCTTTCGATTGTAAAGGCAATTCTGCGAATGCATGATTACGCATTCGGCGTGAACAGTACGATCGGCGCAGGCTCAACATTCTGGTTCATCATTCATCCGGATGATATCGCGGAATCATGAACTGTACGGATTTGCATATAACTCTCAAAGACTGACGCTGTTTTATCAGCATGGTATACAAATCTCGAACGCAGCTATTGACTTTTCCATGATTTTGCTGTATAATCAAACCTTGCAGGGGTATCTTTATCCGGAGTATACTATATTTTATATAGATTCCGAAAGATCTCCGCATCAAATTCTGTAATCCGCTGTACCGCACAGCTGCGGTGCATCATGATACAAAAGAAAAGGAGTGACGATTTCCATGAAAAGAACATACCAGCCGAAGAAAAGACACCGTAAGATGGAACATGGTTTCCGCAAGCGTATGGCAACCGCAAACGGTCGCAAGGTTCTGGCTCGCCGCCGTGCAAAGGGTCGTGCAAAGCTGACCTACTGATCCGAAACGCAAAAAAGAAGGGCCACAAGATATTGTGGTCCTTTTTTACTATGCGAAATGTTATGCTCCCCGAAGGGAGAAGTCTATGCTTTTTACGCAAATTCTCAATCAGAACGCGGATTTTCAGCGGCTTTACCGTTCCGGTGCGTTCTGCTCACTGGGCAGTGCTCTGCTCTATGTCAGACCGAATCATCTGCCCTATAACCGACTCGGCATCACCGCCGGCAAAAAGATCGGAAACGCCGTCAGACGCAACCGTGCCAAGCGCATCATCCGCGAAGCATACCGTGCCGCGGAACCGATGCTCCCGATCGGCATAGATCTTGTTGTCGTTGCCAGAAGTTCCCTGCCGGATCAGTCATCTGTGATCCTGACAGAGCGCTTTCTGAGCACAGGTGTCCGGCATTGCTGCAGCGTCAGCAGCGGAGAGATCCCCTGCACGCCGAATCCGCAGCATCAAAAATCCCGCGGCAAAAAATCAGCCGCACAAAAATCATGAAGCTGCTGCGGCACCTCTATTCCGCACCGATTCGCTTCTACCGTCGATTTATTTCTCCGCTTTATCCGGCTGTCTGCCGTTACAGACCAAGCTGCTCAGCCTATGCACTCGGCGCGATCGAACGCTTCGGCATCATTCGCGGTACATGGCTCGGTACGCTCAGGATCCTGCGGTGCAATCCTTTTTCCGACGGCGGCTGGGATCCTGTTCCCCTGCAGTTTGATCTGCTCGGCAGGCATCGCATCCCGCAGCCGGATCCGCTTTCACGGGCGCAGCGAACAGCATGGGAATACGGTGTCCGGCTTGCCAACCGTACAAAATGGCACGGCTGCCGTGCCAAACTGCCATAACAGAACAGACATCCTTTTGTCCTGTGTCCCATGATCGGAGGAAACACTTTTGAGTCTTATCGCAAAGCTGCTCGGCTGGGTCATGTACCTGATCTATCAGATCATCCCAAGCTATGGTATCTCTATTATTCTGTTTACAATCGTTGTCAAGCTGCTGACAATGCCCAACACCTACAAAATGCAGCTCAATCAGGCAAGACAGGGATTGATCGCCCCCAAGCTCGAAAAAATCAGAAAATCTTTCGTGAATAATCCGCAGCGTGTCCAGGAGGAACAGACCAAGCTGTTTCAGGAGGAAGGCATCAACCAGACTGCCGGCTGCCTCGGTTCGATCCTCACAATGGTTCTGCTGCTCGGTGTTTATCAGGTCGTTATGCGTCCGCTGACATACGTCATGCGCCTTGTTCCGGAAGAAATCACCGAAGCAAAGGATCTTCTGACGAGCTGGCTCGAAACACAGAATATTACCGAGAAGTATCTGAATAACAGACCTGAGCTGATCCTGCTGAAATATGTCAAGACGAATCCTGAGATTTTCAGCTCTATGAATGGCTTTACGGACAAGCTGAGCAATTTCAACAACAACTTCCTCGGCTTTGATCTCGCAGGTGTTCCGAGCCTGCACCCTGAAAACGGCTGGAGCTTTACCGCTGTTATGCTCGTGCTGCTGCCGGTTCTCGCAACGATCGCACAGCTGGTCATGACGATCATTACACAGCGCCACAGCCGCAAGACAAATCCGGCTATGCAGACCGGCGGTGCAATGAACCTTTTCCTTTATACCACTCCGCTCTGGACACTCTGGATCGGTATGTCCGTTCCGGCAGGTATGAGCTTCTATTGGCTTGTCAGCTCCGTGATCTCACTGCTCGTTCAGCTTGCTCTTTATAAGTATCTGTCAGGCGAGCGTCTGAAGAAGATCAATGAGCGCGAAAAGCAGAAGCAGATCGCAAAAGGTCCGACATGGATGCAGCGTATGATGGAACAGTCCCAGCAGCTTGCTGCCGAACAGGAAAATGCCGCATCCGGCGGCGGAAACCGTACCCGTTATGCAGACGGTGACGACGGTATGTCACGCAAAGAGCGTGCAGAATATGAAAAAAAGCTGATAGAAGCAGCCAGAAAACGTGCTGCTTTGAAATACGGAGATGACGTTCCGGAGGAGCAGGATTCTGATCCGGAATGAGACTCCGCAAATTCATAAAACGAAGGGAGATCAGACCGAAATGACCGAAATCTTTACCGCTTCATCCTTAGAGGAAGCGAAGAAGAAAGCTGCCGCTGCATTCGGCGCAGAGGTTTCAGAGATCACATTTCAGGTTCTGGAGGAGCCGAAGCGTTCTCTGCTCGGCGGCCTCTTTGGTAAAAAAGAAGAATACACCGTTAAGGCAAGCTACACTGCCCCTGTTGTCAGCACAGACGAGGATGAGGATACAGCAGAAACTGTTCCGGAAAGCACTGTCGAAGCAGAAATTCCGGAGGAAACTGCTGAAGAGGCGGCTGCGGAAGTTGTTACGGAGACAGCCGCAGAAATCGCCGCTGATGATGCCGCAGCTGTTGATGAGCCAGCAGATAGTGATGCAAAATCAGATGTTCCTGAGGAAATTCAGCTTGAGAAAATGCAGGTCGGTGCGGGTTATCTTGAGCAGGTGCTTGCACAGCTTGCACCGGAAGTCAAATGCACGGGCAAACTCGAAAACGGTATCTCCTTTTCACTGGAAGGAAACGGCGCAGGCAGCCTGATCGGCAGACGCGGCGATACACTGGATGCACTTCAGTATCTGACCTCAATGGTTGCAAACCGCGGTGACAAGGATTATGTTCGTGTGACGATCGACACCTGCGGATATCGTGAAAAGCGCAGGAAAGCCCTTCAGGAGCTTGCACAGCGCATCAGCAAAAGCGTTCTCCGGACAGGCAGAAGCGTTGCTCTGGAGCCGATGAACCCCTATGAGCGCCGCATTATTCATTCCGCTGTCACGGAAATTGAGGGTGTTTCTTCTCATTCATCCGGCGAAGAACCGAACCGCAAGGTCATTATCACAAATGATTCTGCTCCGGAATATAAGCGCGATGACCGCAATGCACGCGGTATGCACGACGGAAAATTCAACCGGAATGACCGCCGCGGCGGAAAAGGCGGCAGACGCAATGATCACAACGGCGAGCGCAGAGAACGCCGTCCGAGCGGTGAAGGTCCGCGCAAGCTAGACCTTTCAACCAGCTTTGAAAAGGATTATAAGCGCCCGAAGCCTGAGGATGCTCTGAATGCCGGCGTTTACGGTAAAATTGATATCTAAACAACGAGGGCGGCAGTTAAGCCGCCCTCTTTTTTGAGGATGCTATGAATACGATTGCTGCAATTTCAACCCCGAATGCAGTCGGCGGCATTGCCATGATCCGGATATCCGGCGACAATGCACTGAACGCTGCATCACAGATATTTGTCCCGTTCGGCAATACAAAAATCGAGGAAATGCGCGGTTACACCTGTGCATACGGTTGGGTGTCAGACCACGGTCAGCGGCTCGATGATGTTGTTCTGACGGTCTTTCGCGCACCGCACAGCTACACCGGAGAAGACACTGTCGAGATCACCTGTCACGGCGGACTGTACCTCTCAAAGCAGATTCTTCGTCTGCTGTTTCAATGCGGATGTGAACCGGCAGGAGCAGGTGAATTTACAAAACGTGCATTTCTCAACGGAAAGCTCACGCTCTCACAGGCAGAAGCTGTCATGGATGTGATTTCTGCTGACGGGGCAGCATCCCTGCGTCAGGCAAACCTTGCCAAGCAAGGCAAGTTGAACGAACGTATGTTCGCGGTCAGTAACCAGTTAGTTGATATGATGTCAGCATTTGCATATTGGTTAGACGATGCAGAGGAAATGCCGCCTGAACTCGATCACAATCCATTGATGAACGATTTATTGTCCTTCCATGAGAAACTACGGCAAATGTCAGCAGAATATCAAAACGGACGCATATTGCGTGACGGCATCCGGACTGTTCTGCTGGGCAAGCCAAATGCAGGAAAATCATCCGTCATGAATTGGCTTTGCGGTATGCAGCGCAGCATCGTGACGGAATATGCCGGAACAACCAGAGATATCATTACAGAACAGGTCAGAATCGGTGAGTTCACACTGCTCCTGTCTGATACTGCCGGATTACGCGAAACCGACAATATTATTGAATCTATCGGCGTTTCGCAGGCATATCAGGCACTCGATACGGCTGATTTCATCATCTACGTGATTGATGCGTCAGTTGGTTTGCAGGAAGATGACAAAAAGATCATCCAGTCATGCATTGACCGCCCGATTCTGATTCTATGGAATAAAATTGATCTGAACAGTGAAGTGCCGCCCGATCTGGGTATCCCTGTTTTGTCAATATCTGCTTTGAATCCCGAAACGCTCAGTCCACTTGAGAATCAAATCAGTCAGATTTTTCGCGGCTGCACATTCACCGATCAGCCGATCATCATGAATGAACGTCAGAATGCCTTGATTCTCCGTGCTGCTGACTGCATACAAAATTGCATTGCATTGCTTGAAGAAGATTCCGAATTGGATATGATCTATGCAGAATTAGAAGAAGCTGCACACGCTTTGCGTGAAATCGACGGAACAGATGTCACGGAAGATGTCGTTGAGGGAGTATTTTCAAAATTTTGTGTCGGAAAATAATGTTCCACGTGGAACATGAAGGAGTTGGATATCATGCCAGATATCATTTCATTTGATGTTGCAGTGATCGGAGCCGGCCATGCGGGTGTTGAGGCTGCGGTTGCAGCCGCACGCAGAGGATGTAAGACCGCACTGTTTACGATATCATTGGATCAAATCGGGAATATGCCGTGTAATCCTTCGATAGGCGGAAGTGCAAAAGGGCATTTAGTACGCGAAATAGATGCATTGGGCGGCGTAATGGGCGAAGCCGGAGATGCCTGCTGTATTCAAATGCGAATGCTGAACCTAAGCAAAGGCGTATCTGTTCATAGTCCGCGTGCGCAGGCTGACCGCAGAATGTATCATACATATATCAAGAAATTATGCGAAAATACTGAGAATTTACAAATCATTCAAACAGAAATCGCAGATATCGAGATTGATGATAATCAAGCCGTTACCGCTGTAGTAAATCGTTTCGGAGCAAGATATCCCTGCAAAGCAGCCGTGATCTGCACAGGAACATTCCTGAACGGCATGGTCTATATCGGCAAAAGCGGCGTTGAGAGTGGGCCTGATGCCTGTCTGCCTGCAAGATCATTGTCGGCAAAGCTGACAGCACATGGAATCACGTTAAGGCGGTTCAAAACAGGAACGCCCTGCCGCGTTCATAGCCGAAGCATAGACTACTCCGTACTTCAACCGCAGACGGGAGATGCCGAACCACAGGCATTCTCATTCAGACCGAATGCAAAGGTTTATCGAAACGATGCTATGTGCTATATAGCGTACACAAATGAAAACACGCACCAGATTATTCGGGACAATATTCAGGAATCGCCGTTATATTCCGGTATGATTCACGGAGTCGGCCCAAGATATTGTCCTTCGATCGAGGATAAAGTAATTCGATTTGCAAGCAGAGAACGGCATCAGATCTTTGTTGAACCAACAGGATTAAATACAGAAGAAATGTATATGCAGGGATTCAGCACATCTTTGCCCGAACATATACAAATCCAGATGTACCGGAGTATCAAAGGCCTTGAACACGTAGAGATCATGCGGTCTGCATACGCAATCGAATATGACTGCATCAATCCAAACTGTCTTGGTCATACGCTCGGTTTCAAAGGATTTCTCGGTCTATATGCAGCCGGGCAGTTTAACGGAACGTCAGGCTATGAGGAAGCCGCGGCGCAAGGCCTGATCGCAGGAATCAACGCATCTGCTTATGTAAAGAAAGAAGAAGAATTAGAATTAACGCGCAAAAGCTCCTATATCGGAACATTGATAGATGATTTGGTCTCAAAAGGTACAGAAGATCCTTACAGAATGATGACTGCGCGCAGTGAATATCGCCTTTCACTTCGTCATTCCAATGCGGATGCGCGATTAACTGAGATCGGAAGAAAGTACGGGCTCATTTCTGACGAGAGATGGCTTGAATACACCTCAAAAATGTCAAGAATCAGCTCAGCGATCGAACAAATCAAAGCAACAAGCGTCCGTCCGGATGCAGTCAACCAGTATCTTGAAAGTGCCGGAACAACGCCGATTTCTCAGGCGGTCAGATTAGACAGTCTGATGCGCCGTCAACAGGTAAACTGTGCAGAGATCATGAAGCATCTGCGCATGGATATAGAATTACAAGGCGAAGAATGTGCAGAAGTAAGCCACCGCATTAAATATGAGCAATATATCGCTCGACAGGAGCAACAAAATGCACATTTGGAGCATCTGGAAAAGGTCAAGCTGCCGCAGAATACGATATACAGCAGCATCCACGGTCTTTCATCAGAAGCAATCGAAAAACTGACGAAAATTCAGCCTGAAAACCTCTCTCAGGCAGCAAGAATATCCGGTGTATCTCCGGCAGATGTTTCAATCATCCTGACTTGGCTGAAAGCAGGTGGAAATCATGCCTGATATAATGTCATATTCTGCGTGTCAGCAGCTATTTGAGCGCAATCACCTGCATTTAGATGAAAGTGCATACGATAAACTCGATCAGTATGCAAATCTTCTCATTGCTGAATCTGAACGTCAAAACGTCACAGCAGTACGCACGATTACTGAGATCTGGACCAGACATTTTCTCGATTCTGCTTATCTTTTAGAATATATTGAAGGGAAAGATGTACTGGATCTCGGCACAGGGGGCGGTATTCCTGCCATTCCGCTTGCAATCATGAATAGAGAACTGAATATATCAATGCTCGACAGTGAACAGCGTAAAATTGACTTTTGTCAAAGTGCAATCAAGAATATGAATCTGAATGCGCAGACAATTTGCGGCAGAGCCGAAGAAATATCCCGCAAAGGAGAATTTGAGGAGAAATTTGATATCATTGTATCAAGAGCAATGGCAAATGGTTCTATGCTGACGGAGCTAGCAGTACGTTTTCTGCGAGTAGACGGAGTTCTTCTTGCAATGAAAGGCAAACAATACGATCCTACAGCCGAACGATTTGAAAATGCGGCAGATGCACTTGGATGCATCGTCGAGAAAGTCATACCCTACGAACTAGAGCATGAAGCAAAGAATCTTATCATAATACGGAAAGTATCCAAAACGCCTGAACAATATCCACGCAGATTTGCAAAAATCAAGCATTCGCCATTATAATTGCATCGGGATGTTCCACGTGGAACATCCCGATATTTGTGAATACGGAATAGAAGTAAGCCATCAAAGAAGGATCATGAAGAATGACAAAGAAAGCGGTAACAAAGCGGTTGCAAATATATACAGATTGGAAATGATGTTGACAATCCATGCAGAAATAGATATAATATAATATAGAGATAGTATAAAAAAGGCGAAAAGAAAGGATGAAAAGGATGAATCACGATCGTTTTTCAGATACAACAGAGCTGCCGGTCAAACCGCAGCAACCCGTTCCTACTGCACAGACTGATCCCTTTGCAAATGCAGAAAGAATCGGTCAACAGAGACCGAAACGCCCTGCACCGCCACAAAATCGAACCGGAAATCCACAGCCACAGCATCACAGATTACAAGGTGCAGCTTCACAGCATCGAACTGTATCGGCGGAACAAGGAAGAACTCCGAACAGACAAGTGCAGCAGCAGCCGCGTCCCCGAATGCAGCAGCCAACAGACAGACAATATAATCCGCAGGCACACGCCGCAATCAGACGAGCATCCTATCAGGAGCAAATGCCAGAAGACGAGCAAATGATGCAGTATCGTCCGCAGCCGCAATACCGCTCACCGGAATTTGCAGATGAAGCACCCGAACCCGTACAAAAGCCAAAACCGAAAAAGCGAAGAAGAAAGCGCCGTCACGGTTGTCTGCGAAAAATCATCACAACCATAATGGCATTGGCAGTCATTCTATTCGGTCTGTATTCGGCAATCGCTTTGCTTGCGATCAAACAACTGAATTACGAGGAAACAGGTGTGCGTGCAATAACCGCAACAGCCGCAGAACCGGATGCAGATGTACGAAATATTCTTTTGATCGGTACGGATAATCGTGAAGATGAACGCGGCAGAGCCGATACTGTGATCCTGCTGAGTTTCAGCAAGCACAACAAAACGGTCACAATGACCTCGCTGATGCGCGATTCCTACGTGAATATTCCGAATCATGGAACAGATAAGCTGAACGCTGCATACGCTTACGGCGGTGCAACATTGCTGATGGATACCATAACAAGCAATTTCGGAATCCCTGTTGATGATTATATTTGTGTGAATTTCCGTGCATTTGTGCATATAACGGATGCAATCGGCGGTATCAAAGTAGAAATATCAGACCGCGAGGCGGAGGCGATCAACGTCATTCTGCAAAGTGAAGTCAATGCGATCATGGGCGATGATCCGATGGATGATTTTCTTCCCAGCGGCGGAACTTTCCATCTCAACGGAAAGCAGGCGCTTGCTTATGCACGTATCCGCTATGTCGGAAATGCGGATTTTGAGCGCACAGAACGTCAGCGAACCGTACTCGACCTCATTCTTTCTAAATTGAAACATCTCAGCCCGACAGCTGTTCCGAAAATCCTGATGAAAGCTGTTCCGGAACTCAAAACGAACATGACAACCGGTCAGCTGTATCTGCTCTCATTGGAAACACCGGTCAAACTGATCGGTTATGATATGCAGAAACTTCGTCTGCCGGCTGACGGCACGTTCTCCGACCAGACTTCGCCGGACGGACAAATGGTACTAGCAGTTGATTTTGATGCAAATTTGCAGCTGTATCTGAAAAGTATTCATGATGAACCCGTCTCGGATGAACCGATCGAAGGAGAGGTGACTGTTCCGTGAAAGGACAGGCAATTTTCCAACTGCTGACCATTCTGCGCGAAGAAACCGACGATCAGCACAGAATGTCACAGCAAGCGCTGTCAGACAGAATGAATACCCGTTTCGGTGTGAAACTGAACCGCCGGACATTGAAATCATATCTGGATGAACTGACAGAAGCCGGATATCCCCTGAACGCTACGCAAAAGCAGCGTTTACTGCCGGACGGTTCAGAAGAGATCATGCTGACAGACTGGTTTCTGGAGCCGCATTTTGAGATCAGTGAACTGAAATTGCTCTGTGATATGCTCACAGGAATGGCATCCGTTCCGGCAAAACAGCGTGAAACTCTGACCGGAAAGCTGCTGCATTTTGCTTCGCCGAGCTTTCCGCGTACACAATATCAGACACAGATCACCTATGTGCATACGCCGCCCGCACAGCAAATGATGTTTTCCGTTGAATTGATCTGCGAGGCGATCCAGCGAAATTGCATGATCTGTTTTGAATACGGAAGCTATATTCTGAATGATAAAGGCATACCGGTACTTCAGCCGCGAAGACGCGAAGACGGAATCATTCGGAAATATCTTGTCAGTCCTTATGATATTGTCGTATCACACGGCAGATACTATCTGATTTGCTGCAAAGAGCCCTACCGCACCCGTTCAAACTACAGGATCGACCGGATGCTTGAAATGGAGCTTTGTGAAGATTATACGCGAATACCGATCGAAGAACTGGAACCGCAGGAAACCGAATATCCGCAGCAGCTTGCAGAACAGCTTTATATGTATAGCGGTGAGACGGAAACAGTCCGATTTTTGGCGGATAAAAGTATATTAAACGATGTACTGGACTGGTTCGGCACTGAAATCAAGATCGAACCATATCGCAAAACCCGTAAACTAACCATCACTGTTCAGGTCAATCCGACTGCTATGCGGCATTGGGCATTGCAATACGGTGAATATGTAACGGTCGCATCGCCGGAAACACTCCGAAACGAACTTGCAGAAATCGCGGCAGGACTGGCAGCAAGATACAAAGAACCGCCGCCGCATTTTGATGAGATCGAATTTGATGATTAAATGTTTTAGCATTATTAACCGTTCATTGACAAGCTGACGGATTTTTGCTATAATGATGATATGAAATCTTCAGGACAGCGGAAAGGATGATGCAGAATGTTTGAAATTCAGCGCATGGGCTGTTCCTGCCGCCATGACAGCAGCTTTGTCTTTGATCTGCCGCAGGGCTTTGACGGCTATCTGATGCTCTATGTCAAGACACGCGCATTTTTCCGCATCGGCACGGAAACGATCACCGTCGAACCGGAAACATTTATCATCTATGACCGCAATTCTCCGCTGTATTACGGTGCAGCCGGCGGCGCTTATGTCAACGACTGGATGCTGTTCACCTGTACAGAAGCACTCGATGCCGAGATCGGCATTCGCTTTGATACGCCGATCTATATCGGAGAACAAATCAACCTGACACAGTATTTTCAGCTCATTGCAGACTGCTATTACCGCGGAACGGATGTCCAGACAGCCGGACTGCTGATCCGTGCAATGCTTTCAGAGATTTTTTCCAAAACCGAACGGCCGGAAGCCTCTGAATTGCCGCATTATCGTGAACTGCTGGATCTGCGCAGAAAAATCTATGCACAGCCTGCAAAAAACTGGAGTATGGAGCAAATGGCACAGATGCTCAATATCAGTATGCCGTATCTGCACGCGCTCTACCGCAGGGCTTTCGGTGTAACTTGTACCGCTGACGTCATTCAGAGCCGCATGGAGCAGGCACAGCAATACCTGAACAACCCCGGAATGACGATCGAGGAGATCGCCTTTGCCTGCGGATACAGCAGCGGCGTGCATTTCTCAAGGCAATTCAAAAAACACTTCGGCGTATCTCCGCTGCAATGGAGAAAATCCGGCGATCCCAATAATAGAAAATGATAAGAGTATAGGATATGTTAAAAACTCAATAACATATCCTATTCTTTTTTTCTTCGTATTATGTTATGATATGAGTGACGAAAGAAACAATTCGCAGTTTCAAAAACATAAGCTATGTATATGCGAATTATTTTGAGAAAGACAGCTTCCGCCGGCAAACGATAAGCAATGAATCACCCGGCCGGCATTCATATACTACCCAACCTGCCGAAGGTGTGCCATGAGAGGGGGAACATCTTCGGCGGGTTTCGGGAAATCCAAAACAACACCACAAACGGAAAAAGGTTGAAAAAAGGGGAAATCCTATGCCTTTGAAAGTTTTATTGATAGGCGGGACCGGCACGATCAGTATGGCGATTACGCGGCGGCTGGCAGAGCAGGGACATGAAGTGTATCTGCTGAACAGGGGTTCGCGTACCGCCGAATTGCCGGAAAATGTAAACCTGCTTTGCGGCGATATCAGCGATGAAGCGAAAACTGCCGCCCTTCTGGACGGTATGCAGTTTGATGCAGTCGGTGAATTTATCGGATTTACACCGGAACAGGTGCAGCGTGATGTTCGCCTGTTCACCGGAAAAACACGGCAGTACCTCTATATCAGCTCCGCATCAGCATATCAGAAGCCGCTGTCCGAGAGCGTGATCACAGAGAGTACGCCGCTTTTCAATCCCTATTGGCAATATTCACGCGATAAGATCGCGTGTGAAGAATACCTGATGCAGCAGTACCGCGAAAACGGTTTTCCTGTTACGATCATCCGTCCGAGCCATACTTATGACGAACGCTCCGTACCGCTTGGCGTACACGGCAAAAACGGCAGCTGGCAGGTCGTTCAGCGCATCATGGAAGGCAAACCCGTTATCATTCACGGTGACGGCACATCGCTCTGGACGATCACGCATAACAGTGATTTCGCAAAGGGTTACTGTGGATTGGTCGGAAATATCCATGCGATCGGACAGGCATATCATATCACATCCGATGAGCGTGTTACATGGAATCAGATCTATCAGTGTATTGCGGATACGCTCGGCGTACCGCTGAAAGCCTGCCATATCCCCTCTGATTTCCTCGCTTCGATCAGCGACTATGATTTTGAAGGCAGTCTGCTCGGAGATAAGGCAAGCACAGTTATATTTGATAATACGAAGATCAAGCGTGCAGTACCGGAATTTCGGGCTGATGTCCGCGCAGATCAGGGCATCCGCCGGACAGTACAGAATTTACTGGCACATCCGGAACTGCAAAAGCCCGATCCGGAATTTGATGCATGGTGCGACCGTGTCATTTCCGCATTTGAAAATCTGAAGGAGGAACTTGCTCCGTGAATAATTTTCAGTTTTGCAGCCCGACCGAATTTGTATTCGGCAAGGGAATGGAAAATGAAGCCGGAAACTATGTCAAAAAGCACGGCGGTACGAAGGTCCTGCTTCATTACGGCGGCGGTTCTGCCGTCAAAAGCGGTCTGCTCGACCGTGTAAAGGATTCGCTGGAAAAAGCCGGTATCAGTGTCATAACGCTCGGCGGTGTCAAGCCGAATCCGCGTGATACGCTGGTTTATCGCGGCATAGATATCTGCCGCACGGAAGGTGTGGATTTTATCGTCGCAGTCGGCGGCGGCTCTGTCATTGATTCATCCAAAGCGATCGCAATGGGCGTTCCGTATGACGGAGATTTCTGGGATTTCTACGCAGGGAAAGCACAGATTCAAGCTGCGCTTCCCGTTGGAACTGTCCTGACCATAGCGGCTGCCGGAAGTGAGGGCTCCGGTGACTCTGTGGTCACAAGGGAAGCAGACAGTCTGAAAAGAGGTACGGGCTCTGATCTGATTCGTCCGCGTTTTTCAATCCTGAATCCGGAGCTTACCTGCACGTTGCCTGCATATCAGACAGCGTGCGGTGCGACGGACATCATGGCGCACGTTTTTGAGCGCTACTTTACCAATACACAAGAGGTCGAGATCACTGACCGCCTGTGTGAAGCAGTTCTCCTGACAATGGTGAAAGAAACACCCCGCGTGATCGCACAGCCTGACCTGTATGAAGCACGCGCAAATATTATGTGGGCAGGCACCGTTGCACACACCAATATTGTCGGCGTCGGCAGAGAGCAGGACTGGAACAGCCACGGCATTGAGCATGAGCTGTCCGCGCTCTATGACTGTGCGCACGGTGCAGGTCTTGCCGTTATCATGCCGGCATGGATGGAATATGTTTATCAGCATGATGTAATGCGGTTTGCACAGATCGCCGTTCGGCTCTGGGGCTGTCAGATGGATTTTGCAGATCCGGAAGTGACCGCTCTGGAAGGCATCCGCCGTTTCCGTCAATTCCTGCACAGCATCGGTATGCCGGTCAACTTTGCAGAGCTTGGCGCGAAAGAGGAGGATATTCCGAAGCTCGTTGAGAAATTCGGCATCGGCGACGGAAGAACAGGCGGATTTGTTGCACTGTCTGCGAATGATATTGCAGAGATCTACCGCATTGCCGCACATACTGCCCTTTGACTGCGCAGGATTCAGGGATATCTGCGCTTCATAGATTTAACCGACATGGATACTGGAGCCGTGTCGGTTCTTTTTTTGCAAAATTTCGCGTGCATGACAAAACAATGTGCAAAATTGCTTGCATTTTTATATGGAATGTGATATAATATCTATGTATATAGATATGCAGTTCCCAATTAAAGGAATGATAAATGAATTGAAATGAATGAAAGAGGAGGCGTTTTTTATGAGATGTCCGCATTGTCGCGCTGATGTTCCGGATAAGTTTTCATTCTGTCCGCAGTGCGGCGCAGCAGTCCGTACAGAATCCGGCAGGATCATTCGTCCGGACGGCGCACGCAGAGTCGTAAATACAGTTTTGATCGGTGTTCTCGCTGTCAATGTTATCGGCGGTGTATTTCTGATCCGCGGCATCCAGAAAAAGAATCAGCCTGCACCGGAAACGACTGTTGAGGAGCTTCAGCCGGAGGAAAGCAAATCAGAACAGACCACTGAAGCACCGAAAGAATCAGAGCCGGAAACAACCAAAGCAACAACAGAGAAAACCAAATCAGAAACCAAACCCACAACCGAAAAAGCATCCGAAAAAACGACTGCCAAAGCCACAACAGTCAAGGACACAACAACGAAAGCCACAACAACCAAAACTACAACGACCAAGGCAACGACTGTCAAGGAAACAAAAGCAACAACTGCAAAAACGACAAAGGCAGCCGAAACGAAAACCACAAAAGCTGTCAAAACAACAAAAGCAGCATCCAAAGCTGCAAAAACGACCAAAACGACAGCAAAATCTGATACCTCAAAAACATCTGTCAAGCAGCAGGAACCCGTACAGCAGCAGGTTGTGGAAGAACAGCCGCTCAGCACGGCATCAGCCGATTACTACGCATCACTCGGCGGAATGCCGTTTGTCTGCGGAAATAACGGAGATCCGTTCCTGCCGCCGGGCTTATATACGAAAGCGACAAACGATGACGGTACAGCATTAAGTGCGGATGCCGCCAAACAGGCAATGCTCGATCTTCCGGTCTACTGGGGCAATGATGCAGATATTTTCTGCGGCACAGAGCCGGATGACAACGGTACATCCAATTCGACCTATCGCTATATCACCGATGCATTTCCGGTTCCGGGTTTCTCCGATCTGCAAATGCCGGCAGCGATCGACCTGTATATTCATAACGGTACCGCCGCACACGGCAGTCATCTGCGTGCGATCGACTATCGCTTCGGAAACCATCCCGATTACAGCGGTCAGTATATCTGGACACGCGAGGAGATCGAATCCCATTTCAATTCATTAACTGCTTATGCAGATACGCTTTACGGCGGACATGACGTAATCAGTGACAGTACGCTGGGCCATTACCGCTATCAGAACGGTGCGCTCGATATCGGATATTACGAACGAAACGAAAGATATATCCTTTGGATCTCGCGCTCCAACGATTAAATTCGCAGGAGGTACATATATATGGAATTTTGGGACGCGGTCAGCCGCGGTATGGATCGGCTTGCCAATAAGCTCGATTCCCTTTCCGAAAACATTCAGACACAGCAGCATTCAGACACCGGCTTTACGATCATGGATAAGGACTACTGCTGGGAGGACTTAGATTATGCATCGTCATATACGCTTCAGCGCCATGTTGTAACAGGCGAATGCCGGATCGTCGATCAGTACGGTCAGATCGTTGACCGCGGTACGCAGACGCAGCTTGAACTTTCTATGGTACGCCGCGCAGCACGCGCGGAAGTACAGCGTTCGGCAGGCGGTATGACAGCCGATACGAATTTCATGAATCCCGATCCGGCGTTTACTGCCCCCTTTACCGGAATGCAGCCGGTACAGGCACAGTACGGCGATATCATCGGTGTCGTGCGTGCAGGCGGTACATACGTCCATTACGGCATCTATGTCAGCGATACCTGTATCGTTCATTATAACATTCCGGCAAGCAAAACGATCGGACACGCAACCGTCCATGCGACTGATCTGCGAAATTTCCTGCGTGATGATTCCGAATATTTCATTCTGGATTTTCCGCAGCCTTACAGTCCGCCTGTCGCGCTCGGAAACGTCGGCAGTACACCGCATACCAACAGCTATTCCGAGGAACTTGCACGCTCTTTGCAGCAAACATACGGCTATCATCTGTTCACACCGGAAGAAACCGTTGCCAGAGCACGTTCCCGTCTGGGCGAAACAAGCTATAACCTGCTGACAAATAACTGTGAGCATTTTGCGATCTGGTGCAAAACCGGCGTCAGTGAATCCATGCAGGTAAACAATATGCTCGGCTCTCTGCTGAATAATCAGCACTGGCAGTTCCGCAAGCCAGTATTTCGCTGAATCCGACGATTCCCGGCAGACAAACGCCTGTCGGGAATTTCTGTCCGAATATGGGAGGCATCATGCAAATCGAAGGCATATCCGCAAAGATCACACTGATCCGCAGCAACAGACGTACACTGGCAGCAGAGATCGAGCCGGACGGCAGTATAAAGGTACGCGCACCGCAGCGAATGCCGGAGCGCGATATTCAGCGTTTTCTGACCGATAAAGCTGCCGATATCGAACGTCTTGTGCAGAAACGCATCGCACAGAATCAGCAGCTCTCCGCCCTGCCGCCGTTTACAGAAGCAGATATCCGCGAAATGGCAAAGCGGGCAGCGAAGATCATTCCGGAGCGTACAGCCTATTTTGCGGAGAAAATCGGCGTAACCTACGGCAGGATCACGATCCGCAATCAGAAAACACGCTGGGGAAGCTGTACCGCAGAAGGCAATCTGAATTTCAACTGTCTGCTGATGGAAGCGCCGCCGGAGGTACTGGACAGCGTGATCGTTCACGAACTGTGCCACAGACTGTATGCCAATCACGGAAAGCAGTTTTATGCGGCAGTCTATCAGGCTTTTCCCGATTATGACCGCTGTCATCAATGGCTGAAGCAAAACGGCAGTCTGCTCATCCGGCGCATGGAGGCAGGCTATCAATGAAGAAAACACCTTGTGCAGCAATGTTATCATTCTTTCTGCTGTCCGGCAGTGATGTCGGAGAATGTCTGGGATATATCGTGCAGAACGGTCAGAAAGATGAAAACAGCCGGTTTTTTCTGCTGAATGAAGATACTGACTGCAATTATCTTGTGATACTCGAAACAGAAGGCGAAATGACACAGCCCAGCTTTATGCGTGCGATTGATACGCAGACGAAAGAGATCACAACACCGGATTATATACAGGATCTGGAATATGAATTTTGGAAATCCAACCAACAGGAGGCAAATATATGCGAGTCATCACCGGAACAGCACGCGGCAGACAACTGATCACGCCGGAAGGCATGGATACCCGACCGACAACAGACAAGGTGAAAGAGGCGGTCTGCTCCTCGCTGCAATTTGATTTTGAGGGTGCGAATGTGCTTGATCTGTTCGCAGGCAGCGGACAAATGGCAATCGAAGCACTCAGCCGCGGTGCAGCACGCGCGACCTTTGTCGATGCCGATCAGCGTGCGATAACCTGTATCCGGCAGAATATCAAAGCCTGCAAATTTGAAGATCAGGCAACTGTCCTGAAATCAGATGCCGTCAGCTTTTTACAGCGCACAACAGAGCATTTTGATATCGTATTCCTCGATCCGCCCTACCGGCACGATATTTTGCAGCAAATACTGCCGATCCTCGCGGAAAAAATGCAAAAAAACGGCATAATCGTCTGTGAACATGAGCCGGAATGCAAATTATCTGAGAGAATTCTGCATTTTGACTTGCAAAAGCAGAAAAAATATGGTAAAATAATAATAAGTATCTACCGTGACCAAACTGAGGAATAAATGACATCGCCTGAATACAGCGAAAAACGATATGACACAGCACAACCGGCTTTGAACTGCATCGCTGAAACATGAAAGGACATTCTGTAAATGAATAACGAAAACCGCCGTATCGCCGTCTGCCCCGGCAGCTTTGATCCGGTCACATTCGGGCATCTGGATATCATCAGCAGAGCCACAAAGCTCTTTGATACGGTGATCGTGCTCGTTTCCGCAAACCTTGAAAAAAGTCCTGTGTTCACGCTCACGGAGCGTCTGCTCATGATCGAAAAGGTTACAAACGGTTTTGATAATATTATCATCGACATTTTAGAGGATGAACTTCTTGCGGATTATGTCCGCAGAGTCGGCGCAAATGCGATCGTAAAAGGTCTGCGCGCTGTTTCAGACTTTGAATACGAATTTCAGATGGCACTCGGCAACAAAAAGCTCTATCCCGATGCTGAAACCGTATTTCTCACAACTGCTGCCGAAAATATGTATGTCAGTTCCAGTATCGTCAGGCAAATCGCCACGCTCGGCGGCGATATCAGCAGCTTTGTTCCGGCGGAAATTCTACCCGTCATCATGGAACGGCTGCATAAACCACAGAACCAATCACCTTCCGGAAAAAATGCCAGTGCGCAGGAACTCCGGCAGGTGCAGCAATTTGCTAACGCAATCGGAAAGGAAGAATCAGAATGAGTGTATTTGATGTTCTCGACGAAATGGATGACCTTCTGGATAATGCGAAGGTGTTTCCGCTTGCCGCACACAAGATCGTCATTGACGGAGACCGTTTTCGAGAGCTGGTCAATGATATCCGCCTGAATATGCCAAAGGAAATGAAGCGTGCGCAGACCATTGACTACGACTGCGACCGCATCATGAAAGAGGCACAGTCCAATGCGGAAAAGATCATCCGCGGCGCTGAGGAGCGTGCAAAAGCGCTTGTCGCAGAAAATTCGATCGTTGAAGAAGCGAAAAAACGTGCCCATGAGATCCTTGCAAAAACCAAAACCAAATGTGAGGATACAAAGGACGCTACTTCGTCATACGTGCTGCAGTCTCTGACAGCAACCGAAACCAAACTCAATGAGCTGATGCAGGAGCTCAAGCGAGAGAAAAGTAATTGGGAAAAATAAAGCATGATAAACGGCATCTGCTGTGTCTGATCCTGCTGACGATCCTATGGATGGGTGTTATATTCTGGTTTTCCGCGCAAAATGCGGATGATTCCAGTGATCTCAGCAGCGGTCTGCTGACAAAGCTGCTGTCTGTCGTTGTTCCGCATTGGAAAGACCGTACAGCCGCTGAACAGGCATCCATTTTGCAGGGTTTGCACACAGTATTCCGCAAATGCGGTCATTTTTCCGAATATACCATTCTCGGACTTCTGCTTACCGCATCGGTGGGACAGTACCGGAAATGCATAACGGACAGCCGGCAGGCTTTCACGAAAGAAGTGATATTACTGCCGGCGCTTTGTGCGTTGTTATATGCTGCCAGTGATGAATTTCACCAGAAATTCGTTCCGGGACGAAGCTGCGAACTGCGCGATGTCTGTATTGACTTTAGCGGAGCGCTTCTGGGAATCCTGCTGATGAATACAACCGTCTGGCTGTTCCGCCGATACATCGCACGAAAGAAGGCAAAAAAGGAAGCACTGCACGATCATTGAATGCGCATCACGCTTAAAACCACATGAAAAAGCCGCAGAATCACTGCATTTTCCGTGATTCTGCGGCTTTTATTCTTTATCGGATCAATAATCCATGCCGCCGGCAGGCATAGCCGGTGCGGGCGGAAGCGGCTCCTTGATATCGGTCACAAGGCTCTCGGTCGTCAGTACCATTGCTGCAACGGATGCAGCATTTTCGAGTGCAGAACGGGTAACCTTTGTCGGATCAACGATACCGGCAGGAATCATATCAACATATTCCTCGGTATATGCGTTGAAGCCGTAACCGACCTTATTTGCACGCTTGATGTTCTCGATGATAACAGAACCTTCCAGACCTGCATTTGCAGCGATCTGACGGATCGGCTCTTCCAATGCGCGGAGAATGATCTTTGCACCGGTCTTTTCATCGCCTTCGAGCGTTTCAACGAGCTTGGAAACAGCATCCGCAGCGTTCAGCAGTGCAACACCGCCGCCGGCAACGATACCTTCCTCGACAGCAGCCTTGGTTGCAGCGAGTGCATCCTCAACTCTGAGTTTCTTTTCCTTCATTTCGATCTCAGTCGGAGCGCCGACCTTGATAACAGCAACACCGCCGACCAGCTTTGCAAGACGCTCCTGGAGCTTCTCACGGTCGAAATCAGAGGTCGAATTCTCGATCTCAGAACGGATCTGCGCAACTCTTGCCTTGATCGCATCGGAATCGCCTGCACCGTCTACGATAATCGTGTTCTCCTTGGAGATCACGACCTGACGAGCGCGGCCGAGCTGTGTGATCTGGGTATCCTTCAGCTCCAGACCGAGATCAGCAGTAATGACCTCGCCGCCTGTCAGTGTAGCGATATCCTTGAGCATTTCCTTGCGGCGGTCACCGAAGCCCGGTGCCTTGATCGCAGCGCACTTGAATGTGCCGCGGAGATTGTTCAGGATCAGGGTTGTCAGAGCCTCGCCCTCAACATCCTCAGCGATGATAACAAGGCGCTTGCCGCTCTGAACGATCTGCTCGAGCAGCGGCAGGATCTCCTGAATGCTGGAGATCTTCTTATCGGTGATGAGCAGGAATGCATCATCATAAACGACTTCCATCTTATCGGTATCTGTGACCATATACGGGCTGACATAGCCGCGGTCAAACTGCATACCCTCAACGACCTCGCTGTAGGTTTCAGCAGTCTTGGATTCCTCGATCGTGATAACGCCGTCTTTGGAAACCTTCTCCATTGCCTCAGCGATCAGCTTACCGATGGTTTCATCAGCAGAGGAAATGGTAGCAACTCTTGCGATATCTGCGCTGCCGTCAACAGTCTTGGAATTGGACTTAACGGTATCGACAGCCGTAGCAACAGCCTTATCCAGACCTTTTTTCAGGATCATCGGATTTGCGCCTGCTGCGATATTCTTCATACCTTCACGAACGATCGCCTGTGCGAGCAAAGTAGCGGTTGTCGTACCGTCACCGGCTGCATCATTGGTCTTAACAGAGACTTCCTTGACGAGCTGTGCGCCCATATTCTCAAATGCGTCCTCAAGTTCGATCTCCTTTGCGATGGTAACACCGTCATTGGTGATCAGCGGTGCGCCGAATTTCTTATCGAGAACAACATTTCTGCCCTTCGGACCGAGTGTGATCTTGACGGTATCCGCCAGCTTATCAATACCTGCCTGAAGCGCCTTTCTGGCTTCTTCACCGTATTTCAGATCTTTTGCCATGATATATAAGCTCCTTTCAGAATCAAAAAATCAACGAATTATTTAACGATTGCAAGAATATCGCTCTGCTTTACGATCGTGTACTCCTGACCGTCCAGCTTTACTTCAGTACCTGCATATTTACTGAGCAGCACCTTGTCGCCGACCTTCACGTACATCGCAATTTCCTTGCCCTCAACCATGCCGCCGGGACCGACTGCAACGACTTCCGCGATCTGCGGTTTTTCCTGTGCAGAAGCGGTCAGGATGATACCGCCCTTTGTAGTTTCTTCAGCCTCCGTCATACGGATCACAACTCTGTCAGCCAAAGGTTTGATTGTCATGATAGTTTCCTCCTGTTCTATAATCGGAAAACGGATCACCGGATTCCGTTCGTTTCGCACTCTCTGCGAGAGGCTTTAGCACTCGTTGTGCCTGAGTGCTAAATCTATTGTATCATGTTTTGGAAAAAAATCAAGGGTTTTCTTCATCTTTTCACATTCTTTGTATGTATATACAAAATTTCATTCAATTCGCAATGATTTGTAATCAACTTTTCATTGACAGTTATCAGAATCTGCCGGCTTTTTCTCAGCATTCCGATGTTCAGACCGGATGAGCCTGCGGCATTCTCTGCGTGCAGAATGCGATACTGCAAGCCCGAACGGAATCCTGAATACAGCATGAGAACGCCGGCACGGTATCGGCAGTCTGGTATTGACACCGCATACACCGCCGGACATCCCGCAGGGCAGGCACAGCAGAAGCAGCACCGGAATTTGCAGTTTCCGGCTGAAAAGGCAGACCGCCGCATACCAGAATCCCGTCAGCAGAAGCGCAGAGAGCAGACCGCAGCGCATTCCCCTGCTGCGCAGACGCTTTCCGCAGCGATATCCGGCAGCCGCACATCCGCAAAGCAGCGGAACAGCCGCCGAAACAGAATAAAATGCAAACGGCAGATCAATGAACGTCAGCAATACCGCCGCCGCAAGCATACCAAGCATTGACACAGGAATGCCGCAAAACATGACTGCAAAAAATATTTCACGCATCCCGATTTTCACTCCTTTCAGAGTACAATATGCAGGCAAATCGAAAAATATGACGCTGTCAGAAAAAAATTTTTTCGATTCGACAACATTCGACACAATCGGGTAGAATGCTCTCTTGACAACACGGCAGAAAGTTTGTTATAATAATATATGCAGATATATATATGAAAAAGGAGACGTGAAATGAACAAACAATTACGTATACTCATCGGCGATATCGGCGATGAATTCGCAGCAACAGTCGCAAGCGCGTTTTCTGAAAACGGAGAATGGGCGGTGGCAAGGCTCCAGCTTCACGACAAGCTGATCAGCGCCGTCCGGCAGGAACACTTTGATGTACTGGTTCTCAATCAGACAGTTCCGACCATTCACACATCCGTGCTAACAGAAGAACTGCTCCGAAATTCCGAGCTGATCATTCTCGTTTTGTATCGGGAAAAAGAACTCGGACTGGCAAAGATCCTGACACAGCAGGGAGTCCACTATCTGCCGTATCCGGACAGTGTTTCCGATCTGGTCGCCTATATATACAGGCTGTGCGGCGTGAAGATCGAGGAACAGACCGCGAAATACAAATCCAATCCGGATTTTGCAGTGACGCATCTGCTTCACAGCTACGGCATCTCATCGAATCTGCACGGATTCCAATGTCTGCGCCGTGCGATCGTCATCGCGTATGAGCAGAATTGTCAGAGCGGATGCATGATGAAAGTGATCTATCCGACAGTTGCAAAGGAATATAACAGTACACCGCAGCGCGTTGAACGAACGATCCGCCATGCCATCATGCAGGCATGGGAAAATTCTGACCGCCGGATCGGTCTGCAATTCGGATTCGGCAACGGACACCGCATGACCAACTCAGAATTTATCGCCTTTGCCGTTGACTGGCTGCGAACAGAGCAGTCATTCCAGCGCTTCGGCTGATCCATACATATAAAAGCGGCATCGGGTTTATCTGCACCGATGCTGCCTTTTTCATGATCCAAAAAAATCTGAAAATAGGGCTTGACAAATCCGAAATAATATGATATAATGTATATCGTTGTGAGGGTGTAGCTCAGTTGGTTAGAGTACCTGCTTGACATGCAGGGGGTCATCGGTTCAAGTCCGCTCATCCTCATCCAAAACCGTTTCCGATTGGAAGCGGTTTTTTTCAGCCCATGATCTCATATTTATTTTGTTTGAGCATTGCTTTTTCCGATACAATATGATATAATTATTATAGGAAATCGGTCTGCCATTCAAGGAAACAGAAAGGAAAATGGAAAATGAAAATGAAAAGAATCGCAGCGGGCTTTTCGGCTGTTGCACTGTCTGCTCTGCTTCTGACAGGCTGCGGCTCAAAGCTCAAAAACACTGTCCACTGCATTGACGATCTCAAAGGAAAAATGATCGGCGTGCAGCTCGGTACAACCGGTGATACCCTTGCAAGCGACATCGAAGGTGCAACTGTTGAACAGTACAACAAGGCAGCAGACGGCGTTCAGGCGCTCGTTCAGGGCAAGATCGACGCTGTAATCGTTGACATGGATACAGCAAAATCCTTCACGGAAACCAATTCAGATATCGAGATCCTGTCCGAAGAATTTGCCGATGAAGAATATGCGATCGCACTTCAGATCGGCAATAACGATTTGCAGGCAGAGCTGAACGAAGCATTAAAAGCACTTTCAGCGAACGGTACGCTTCAGCGCATCAAAGAAAACTACGAAGGTGACAATCAGGGACAGTATCCTTATGTTGTCCGTGAAGATCTCGAACGTAAAAAGGGCAAACTCGTCATGGCAACGAATGCAGAGTTTCCGCCTTACGAAAACCGCAATGGCAGCGAAATCGTCGGCATTGACATTGATATGATGAATGCAGTCTGCGATTATCTGGATTATGAGCTGCTGATCGAGGATATGACATTTGAATCTGTTATTCCGGCAGTTAAATCCGGCAAAGCAGATGTCGGTGTTGCAGGTCTTTCCGTAACGCCGGAGCGTGAGAAAGATGTCATGTTCACGGATATCTACGCTGTTACGCATCAGGTCGTTATCGTCAGAAAATAATTACAATATAAAATGGGGGGGCTGTCAGTTATGCTGACAGCCCCCTTCAGCTTGTCGAGAAACCTGCGGTGGGCAAAATAAAAGTTTCGGTCAAGCCTTTTCAAAGGCTTGCGGTTTCCAAAGGGAGAGCCTTTGGTCGCCCATCGCAATGGGCGAAATATCCCCAGCCTTCAAGAGCTCCGCAGGGGTGAATCTGATAAAACGATCCGGTGGATCGTTTTTCAGAGAGGGGGGCCCTGCGATAGAGGGCACCCCTATGTGAATCGCAAAGCGATTCACCGTACAGGACCTTATCGACAGACTGATGGGGGCTGTCAGTTATGCTGACAGCCCCCTTTTTGATTTCATTCTTCTTATGCCTGCGTATAAGCATCAAGGCGCTCAAAGCCGTCAAGCAGGATATCACGGCGCGTAAATGCCTTTTCCGTTCCCAATGCCACACAGGTAAGCGGATCTTTCGCTTTCCGGCAGGATACGCCGAGCATTCGCGTCAGATAGGCTTCCAGACCGCCGAGCAGCGCACCGCCGCCCGTCAGCAGAATGCCGTTCGCACAGATATCCCCTACAAGCTCCGGCGGCGTTTCTTCCAGAACGCGGCGAATTGTTTCACCGATCTCATTGATATCATCCTCAAGTGCCTCAGAAAGCTCCGCCTCACTCAAATCGCACTGATCAGGCAGTCCGCGCGAAATATTGCGTCCCTTGACCTGCGCGATCACATCCTCAGCCGGATTATAGAGATTGCAGAGTGTCTTTTTTACGTGTTCTGCGGACTTTGCACCGAGAAGGATCTGATATTTATTCTGCACATAGCGGATAATGGACTGATCGAATTTATTTCCGGCGATTTTCAGTGAACGCGCCGTGACAATGCCGTTCATCGAAACAACAGCGATATCTGTAGTGCCGCCGCCGATATCTACAACCATGTGTCCGACAGGACGGTTGATCGCAACACCTGCACCGAGCAGTGCAGCAAGCGGCTCCTGAATCAGATGCACCTTGCGTGAACCGGTGCTCATAGCCGCATCAAGAATCGCACGCTTTTCCACATCCGTGATCAGCGACGGAACACAGATCACGATACGCGGCTTGATCAGACGCGCACCTGCGATCACGTCGATCATCTCACGGATCAGCGCCTGCGTCAGGATATCATCCGAGATCACGCCGTCCTGAAGCGGATGCACAACGGCAATATACGAAGGAGAACGCCCTTCCATTTTATAGGCTTCCTCACCGACAGCAACAACGCGCTCCGTGCGCTTATTAAAGGCGATCACGGAAGGCTCATGCAGCACAACACCCTTGCGGCGTTTTGTGATGATGATATTCGCCGTACCGAGGTCAATTCCGATATCCATTGATTTGCTTCCTTTCTTGCCGGCAGTATCTCTGCCGTGTTCTATACTGTGTTCTGTACCGTTTTCTGCGGCACTGCCTCTATTTCTATTCGCAACGCTCTATACAATAGCAGATCTCATTTTCCGGCAATTCCCCTGCCCTGCGGAATCGCTCAACAGTATTTGTACGATGCATGACTGACTTTTGCAGTACCCTGCCCGATTTTGAATTTTCAGCACGGTGATAGGCTTCGAGTTTCATAAAATCCGTATGTGCAAATGTCCATGCGATCACGGCATGGAGTGCTTCCCCTGCAAATCCGTTTCCCCAGAAATCCGCACCGATACAATACTCGATCTCAGCGGTTTTACAGTCTGACCATACCTTGCAGAATGCGATCTGACCGATATTTTGCATCGTTTGACGTTCAATGATCGCCCAACGGTAGAAATCCGGCTGCGCATAGCCTGAAAGATATGCTTGCAGCAAGGAGCGTGCGGCATCCGGCGTTTCATAGACAGGTTCGCCGTATTCATGCTGAATCTGCGGATCAGAAGCCCAGTTTTGAAGCATATCGGCGGCATCTTCCGGCAAAAATCGCCGCAAAATCAGCCGGGGCGTTTCGATCGTCTGCGTACCGCAATGCTTCATGATTCCGGTTTCCATTCCATTTCGGTAAATTTCGACTGCTTTACATGGAATCCGATTTTCTCGTAGATACGCTTGCCCATATCACTTGCAGAAAGTGTAACCTGATCGAGCCGGAGCGTTTTCGCTTCTTCCAGAATCCTCAGCATTAAGCGTGTAGCGATGCCCTGCCCGCGATAGGCTGGTTCCATAAATACGCCGAGAACATAGCCTGTCCTGCCGTTCGGGAAGGACGGGTTTGCAGGTTTTTCCGAGATCATCAGGATCGCATTTGCAGCGAGTTCACCATTCGGCAGAACAGCCGCAGCAGTCCGGCAGTCTTTGCCGAGATGTTCCGCAAAATATACGGGGAGCTGCGCTGAAATTGCTGCAAGCTGCTCCTGCGGAAGTTTTCCGAATTCTTCATCAAAATAGGCAAGCCGCAGTCTGCAAAGTGCAGGAATATCTGCCTGCTCCGCCATACGGATCTGAATTTCCAATCTGACCGCGCTCCTTTTTCCGATTATTCATATACTGTTTTATTATAGCATACTTTTTCTGATTTCACAAGTCCTGCGGAGAAATTCTTTCAAAGAAAAAGAGCCGCGGAATCAACAGCGATTCCGCGGTTCTTTGATCAGAAACCGATTATTTCAGCAGTTTCTTCTTCTGCTCATCAAATTCTTCCTGTGTCAGAGCGCCCATATCGAGCAGCTCCTTCAGCTTGCGAATTTCATCCGCAACCAGTTTTGAATTGATCTCAGCAGTTTTTTCAGATTGTGCATCCTTTGCAGATTTCTTCTGCTTTGCAACGACCTCAGGATCCGGATCGTCCTCATAAGGCAGTTCGTAAATGCCCTTCTTACGGTTTGCACGCATCAGCTGCAAGACTGAATTATGCTCCTGATCATAGCGATAGAAGATCACAAGACAGAACAGACCGCAGATAAACGTGAACAGACCTGTGGACAGTCCGGGCGGTGTATAGCGCATCTTGACAGTGTGTTCGCCCGGTTCAAGCTCAACGCCGATCATCGCCTTAAAGAGCGTCGTATAATTGACCTCGACCTGCTTGCCGTCGATCGTTTCATTGCGCTTATAGGGTTTGCCGTCAACCCAGACCTTCCAGCCGGGTTCTGCCGGGATCGAGGTCATCATCATCTGACCTTCCTTCGCAGTGATCTTACCTTCAAGGGTTCTGCCTTTGAACTTGGTAAGCTGCCACTGTGCTTCCTCATTCTGAAGCTGCTTGATATCCCGCTCGAACAGTGCAGAATCAAAATGACAGAAGTGGAACTGTTTGATGATCGTGTATTTTTCCTTGGTGTTGGAATCATCTGTCAGAAGCGTCATACGAAGCTGGAGCTTCTGTCCTGCCGGATATTCGCCGACATAGAGAATGTGGTAATTATCGCCCTCGAAATAAGAACCGAGCGACTTTGCATTCGTTCCGTCAACATTCAGCATGACCGAATCATCTTCGTTCCACTGATCGGCAAGCCAGAGATTGACCTTGCTCTGGTTTTCTGTCTTGAAGAACAGATAAAGCGGATCAGCAGATTCTGTCTCAAGGAAGATATCGACAGTCGGATCAGGCTGGTGAACGGTCGGATTATTCGGATCCCAGCCGTTTTCGCGGAAACGCATCTGATCGCCGTACTCATCCTGATAGCTCTGATTGAAGCGCATCGGCTCATCAACGGTGATCTCATGATAGTAGGTATGCCACTGATCGAAGCCGCCGCCTGCGGTAAAGGTCGTATTGCCGGAAATCGTGCTCAGCAGGATATTCTGGCTGTTAAAGGGGTTATCATTGCCGAATGCATTGACGCGCTCAATATCCTTGCTGACCATATAGCCGATGCCGAGCGCATTCGGATTCTGGTAAACGCCGACATCGAGATCGGTTTCGGACTGTGATTTTGCCTCTTCATCTTTGATCTTGACGTAAGCTGCTCCGATATCGGAATTTTCGCCCTTCTTGAGCAGGTTTCCGCCGTCATCGTCCTTCGAGAATACATATTTGATGCCGAGGATACTGTCAGCGATCGGCGTATTGCCGTCATATCTGGAATAATAGGTGCTGGCAGAATAGCCCATTGTTTCGAGGTAGGTCAGGATCTTTGCGTTCATGACCGAGCTGGAATGCGTAATACCGCGGAGCTTGAAGCCGCCGTTATCATTAACTGTACGAACATAAGTCTTTTCGGCGCGGTAGAGCGTCGGATCTGCTTCATACAGACGGTCAACCATATCTCGGCCGGACTGGACATATTCACGATAGGATTTTCTGGAGGAATACGCAACTTCCTTGTGAATATCCGTAAATTCGCATTTTGCATTGTAGACAAGCTCAATGCTCGTAACAGCCAGCAGACTGACCATGATCGCGGCTGTCATGCCCTTGGAAGGATTCTTTTTGGAAAGCAGATAAATGAAAACGCAGTAGATCGCAAGGAATATGATCGTCATCCAGATCGACTTGAAGGAATCCAGATAAACAGCGCCCTTCTGGTCAACGAACATTCTGTTATAGTTGTTGATGAGCTTATCCGCGCCCATTGAAACATAATGGTTTATGAACATCAGCAGGGCGAAGAAGCCGACGAATGTGCCGCCGAGGCACGCCTTTTTGATACTGGACGCATAACGGAGCGTCATAGCAGTCATGCTCAGCATGATAAAGGAGAAAATGAACGAGTAGCGGAAAGGCAGCCAGTTCGGCATCTGTCCGCCGTGCCAGAGCATATCGACCGGACGGATCAGCATACAAAGGAACATCACAACGACAAGGAATGCATAGCCGAGCTTCTTTTTCACCGGAATACGCTTGTTCAGGAAGAACAGCGGCATACAGAGTGCAGCCAGAACACCGCTGAAGATCTCAGGCTTACCCTGCACGTTGACGGAGCTGTACTGGTTGACACAGGTAAACTGTGCAATGAAATCCAGAACATTGAACTGTGTCTTAAACGACCAGTCCGGTGTTGTGAAGTCAAATTTACCGAGGGACAGTGCATTGTAGACCGGCAGGATCATAAACATAGCCAGACACATTGCAACAGCCGTCGAAAAGGCCATCCGGACAATGATATTGACGATATTCTTGCTGTTCTTCTTGTCAAATTTGACCTTATCAGAACCGAAGAAGAAATAGAATACGAAATAGATCGCGGTGAAGATGCAGCACATAAAGCCGATATAGAAGTTGGCAATGCACATCAGCGCCAGCGGAATGATGTAATTGAGCTTTCTGCCGTCATCCACGAGATACTCAACGCCGAGGCAGATCAGCGGCAGGAATACAAGCCCGTCCAGCCACATCGGGTCAATGGTCTGGATAATGCCGTAAGCACACATACCGAACATCGTACCGAGCATCAAACCGATCGAAGGCTTAACGTGCTTCGACTTCTGCGCATAATAGCAGAACGTGACTGATGCTGCACCGAGCTTGCAAAGGATCATGATGAGCAGTGCGCCGAGGAGCATTGTCCGCGGCAGCAGCATGACGATCAGCGTGAACGGTGAAGCAAGGTAATAGCCAATGATACCCTGATAGCCGCCGGAGAGATTGCGCGACCAGTTATACAGAATACTGCCGTCGCCGTGGAAAGCATCTCTGAGCGCTTCAAAATAGTAGACATACTGTCCGTTCAGGTCAAGTACCAGAACAGAATGTTCTCCGGCAGGATATAAGCCGAAAAGCAGGTATGCTACATAGATGAGGACGATCGGCAGGAAAAATGCTGCCAGATACGACCAGTTGCGGGAAAGCCAGCCTTTGATGCCGCCGCTTTGGGGCGGTGCGATCGGCGCGGCTTTCGTTTTTTTGTTTGCCATGAAACTCCTCCTTTTGTTTTGCCCTGAATACGGACAGAAAAGTGCATACAAACTTATTATACATGATTCTTCCGCATTTTACAAGGGGTTGCGCAAAATTTTTTGCATATAAAGCGAAAATCAGCGTTTCCTAACTACTATGACCGGATTCCTGCCAAACAGTTACACTTCTTCTGTGATAATTCTGAAAAAAATCTGTGATGTATCTGAAAAAATGCACGATCCTGCATCGGCAAAATCGCGCATCTGCAATTTCTGTTTTACGTTATGCTCCGGCAAGAATCATAAACTCCTTCGGGAATTGTGTCAGATTGCGCGGCGCATCATCGGTAATGACAAGCATATCCTCGATCCGGACACCGAATTTACCTGCCATATAAATACCCGGCTCATCTGTCATAACAACACCGCGTGTCAGCGGCGCATTGCTGCGCGGCGATGCGACCGGCGATTCATGGATCTCCAAACCCACGGAGTGACCGAGTGCATGGGTAAAGTATTGTCCGTAGCCGGCAGCCTCTATGACTGCCGCCGCCGCATTATGCATATCAGAACAGAGCATATTTTCCCTTGCGGCTGATATTGCCGCAGCCTGTGCCGTCAGTACCGTTTCATAGACCTTCCGCATTTCATCCGTCGCTGAGCCGAATGCAAATGTCCGCGTCATATCCGAATGATACCCGTGATAGACCGCACCGAAATCCGCAAGCACAAAATCACCGTCCTGAAGCGCTCTGTCGCCGGGAACACCGTGCGGCTTGCTGGTATTTTCACCGAACAGCAGGATCGTATCAAACGACGGCTTTTCACTGCCGCCGAGCGCCATATAATAATTCAGGCGTGCAGCCGCCTCGCGCTCCGTCATGCCGATATGCAGTTCCGGCAAAAGCCGCTGAAGTGCCGCCTCCGCAATACGCTGCGCACGAATGATGCAGGCGATCTCCTCCTCAGATTTGTTTGCACGGAGTTTCCGGATCTTTGCGCGGACCGGCTGAAAACTGATGCCGAGCAGCTCACGCATAACAGCAAATTCATCAACAGTCAGCACATCATCCTCATACATCAGCTTTTTTACGCCCTGTTCACACAGCACCGTCTGCAAAAACTCGTACAGCGACGTTGTCTGCGGGCGCGTGATCACACGAAAGCCAAGCGGGATCAGCTGCTGCTCCGCTGTTTCCGTATATCTGCCGTCCGTCACGAAAATGGCTTTTCCGTCCGGGAAAATCAGACATTGACCTTCCAGTGCCGTTGTTTTGGTCACATATATCAGATTGACCTCACCGGTCAGGAGCAGTGCATCTGCCCCTTCTTCCCGCACGGCAGCCGCCAATGCTTCAATGCGGTTCATAAATCATCAACTCATTTCTGAAAAATAAAACTATATAATAATGTATATTCCTCTGTACGATATCATATCATAGTAAAAAAAGCAATGGGCAAATCATTGCGTTCACTCACTGCCCTCCAAAAAATACGATGCCTCCATATCCGCAACATACAGTGCAAATGCCAGCGGAAACCGTTCCAGTGCCGAACCGATCGTATTTTTATCCTCTGTACCGGAAAATCCCATGTGCCAGCGGATCGCCATTGCCTCCTCACGATGCAGATGCATGAAAAACTGGATCATCAGCACGGATTTCTCGCCGTGACCGTAAGGCAGACGGTCGTCGATCTTGTAATACGGCACTTTTTCCCAGACACCCTGCGCATTTTTGGAGTTCCGATAGTCTACGGTATAGAAATTCATCTTGCAGAGGTCATGAAGCAGTGCGCAGACAGCGATCGTTTCCTCGGAATACGCCGGAAATCCAAACGTATCCCGAACGCGCTCGCGTTCCAGATATGCCTTGAGATTATGATACACATTCAGCGAATGCTCGACCAGACCGCCGGCATAAGCACCGTGATAGCGTGTACTTGCAGGGGCGGTGAAAAAATCATTCTGCGGCTCCAGCAGGTAGCTCCGCAGACGTTCTGCGCCCGGCCTTTTTACGTATTCATCCCAAATTGCAAGAAATTCCTGCTTTTTTGCTTCAAGTTCCTGTTCAGTCATTTGTGATCCCTCCATTATTCTGTGCCGACTGCGGCGGCAGGACATCATATCCTGCGAACTGGCGGAAATCCGCCTCTGTGCCGCGAAAAACATTCAGGTCGATCCGGACATCGCCGCCCGTATAGCCATCCAGCATTCCGCGCGGATTATACTGCCAGAACGTCCAGTCCGGCTTGATGCTGAACGGCGGATATGAAAATACACTGCGGATCCAGAGCGTGTATTCCATTCCGGAATCCTTGAGATAGGCTTCCCAGCATTCCTTTGTTGTATAGATGATCGGCTGTTTTCCGTATACACTGCGCATTCTATCGAGCAGGATCCGCAGGTTTTCACGCACAGCATCCGGCTCCGGAAGATTCTCCGAACGATAATATTCCAAGTCGATCACGGGCGGCAGTGCATCCGCATCAGCCGGAACGACCGCGCAGTAATTCACCGCCTGTGTTTCAGCAGAGCTGTCAAAGCTGAAAAAATGATATGCACCGACATACAATCCGGCGGCGCGTGCATTGCGCCAGTTGTCAGGGAAACATTCATCAACCGTGCCGGAACCTTCTGTTGCTTTCAGAAAAGCAAAGGAAATGCCCTGTTCAGCAAGGCGGTCCCAGTCCATCTGCCCCTGATAATGTGAAGCATCGACACCGCGTACCGGATAATTCGTCTTTGACGGCATATTGAACCAGACCTTTCCGGTATCAATCAGATACCAGAACAGCAGTCCGAACACAACGATCAGGATCAGCAGCGTCAGTGTGGAAGATTTCTTTTTGTTGTTCTCCAAAAAACAGCCCTCTCTCTACTATATATAATAGGGAACGGTCATATCACCCTGACATTTCCGCGTCAGGTCAGAACAGACCGGATATCCATACCGCCGCATCAAGACCTTATATATAGTATGCAGGCCGTTCCGGCTTCTCGGATACCAGATACTATTATAACCGAAAATCGGAATGCAGTCAAGCAAAAAAAGTCAGATTCAAAGTTGTCTGATGCATCAACTCCTTCGGAATGGATAATATTGCACAAAGAGAGTTTGGAAAATGATTTACATCATCTATCTTTTATACATATTGTATTATTGAACTCATGTTATACGCGGCACAAAATCGCCATTTTGTCATAATTCGTTAATTTTAGCAAAAAATAAAAAAGCACGAAGATTCGTCGTTTTTGAGCGATATAAATAATGCGTTTCGTCAAACTGCGCAAAACGCTACCATTTCATCTGTGATATATGTAGAAATTCTGAATATTTACAATTTGTACGAAAAAACGCTTGACAGGAGATGATTTTTGAAATATAATATTATTATACTACAATAGGTAGATAGTACCAATAATTCAGCATAATAAACATATTGCTGAACCACGCACGATGATATTTTGGGGAAAGGAAGTAGATGCTTTATGGAATCGTATAAATTATACCGGAGGATGGTGACGTAGCCTGCTGGGAGCAGATGATCCGGTAGTACGCAAAGCGTACCGCAAATGTTTCCGTACAGCCGGCGGCTGTGCGGCATAAAGAAAGAGCCGGTCTATCCGGCATTCGACAGACAACCACCAAGAAAGGATGAAGAGTGGATGAAAAAAACCAAAAAGCTGCGAGTATTGAGCGGCGTCGCTTCCGTAGCTTTAGCCGCCTCGTACTTGCTGCCATTCAGTGAGATCCCAAACAGACTGACGGCATTCGCTGACACCGCGACATACGAAAAAGAGTACACCGTTGAGAATTTCCTGACAGACTTCGGTCTGTTCGCCTTCAATGACGTTAACGGCGAGAATCACATTGTTGGTAACATCGCCGCCGGACACAATTTCGTAGCGACGTTTTTCGGTGACGGTGCAGTTCATGCATCTTATATGAAGAACATCGAGAATTTCCTTAACTACAACGTCGGCTCTTATATCTCGGATCCTGACTTGAAAAACGAAGTTCTCAAGAATGCTATTATTTACTACAACGAGACAGCAATGCCAGACAATGACTGGCGTTTAGGTCACGCAAAGCAAATCGAAAATGACTACATTGATTTCAATGAAGCGTATAAGGCGGTTCAGGCATGGTCAGATGCACAGGAAAACGACGCTACCGCATGGGTCGTGCAGGAATCAGATCTGGACAGCAGCGGTTTCCTGGAACTTGATTCCACCAATCTGCCTTCCAATAAGATCGTGATTCCTGAAGCGATCTATAACAAGATCGAAGCAATCAAGATCCACGGCACACCGGATGAAGTCAATGCCGCAAATATGACGATCACGATCCCGGATGTGACAGAAGCCGGCTTTAATATCGGTAATAGTGCTCTTAGAAGCGACAGCACTGCAGTGAATAATGAAGTCGGTGTGCAGTTCGACAAAGATTCTACGACCTTCTTCCAGGGACTGAGCAGAAACAGCACTTCAACCGGTGAAGCGAATATCGATACCGGTCTGAGTATGGTCTGGAACTTCCCGGATGCAACAAGTCTTGTCAACCAGTTCCAGGCAGGTCACCTGGTCGCACCGAACGCGGATGTTCTCTATCCCGGCGGTAACTTTGAAGGTAACGTCATTGCAAAAAACATCACAACAAGAGCTGAACAGCACTACTATCCGTATTACTCCCTGACAAATGTCAAGCCGAGTTACACGATCGACCTTTATAAGTACATCAACGACCTCGGCGGCAATGCACTTGCAGGCGCAGAACTCGGTGCATATCAATGGGACGAGACAGCAGGCGATTTCAAGGAAAAACCTGCATATAAACTGAAGACCGGCGACAGCAACCCGAATCTGCTCGGTATTGAAACCGGTAAATACAAGATCAAGGAAGTTCAGCCGCCAAGCGGATATATGTCCGGCGATACTGAATACTTCATTGAGATCACAAAATCCGAAGAAAAAACCGCAGATGACATTCAGATCGAAAAAGCAGCATGGAACGGCACGGACAAATTCGGTCCCTGCAAGTACAACGACGAGATCACGATCTCTGTTTACAAAGATGCTGCTTTCACCGATCTGATCGAAACGCAACCGTACTCTCCGCTTGCCATTGTTGAGAATCTCTACACAGTCGGCGACAAGAAGTTTGCGTTTGAAGTCGGAGATGACAATCTGGTCAATAAGATTTATTCTGTTGCAGATGACGGCACTCGTACAGATGTGACCGACACTGAAATGGATAATTTCATTTTCAACCAGATCATCGATTCTCCTTATCACATGATCCGTTATGACGGTAAGATCATCATTCCGGAAGACGGTTACTACAACATCAACGGTTCGCGCTATGAAATTGAAATCGCTGATGACGGAACGATCACAAAAGCCATTCTGAAGGGCGAAAAGCTCAGCGACGACGATCTGAAATACTATCAGTTCGGTCAGTTTACACCCGGCGGATTCGGCGGATTCGGCGGCGGCACATGGTCGAATCTCAACACGCTGTACCGCTACGATAAACCCACAGATGATCCTGCAACTCAAATGGTGGAAGAAGCGGACGATAACGGCGACGGCACTTTCACCTTCACAACACTCGGCAAAACTTATATCGTAGATTACACACCGGGCTCATTAATGAGGGGCGGTACACCGGCTACACTCCGCAGCATGACTGAAATGGATACTGATGTAACAAGCACATTTACTGCAAATGGTGTTGCTGACTCAGCGAACTACATCATTATCTATAAAGGCACTCCCGAACCTGCAAAAGCAGAAATCGACCTTTCCGGCAAGCTCGGCACAAAGTTTGAGTATGTCAACACAGAGGCAATGACACTCCGGAAGATCGATACATCTGATCCCCCGATGGAACTGAACGGCGCACACTTCGCTTTCGTTCAGGAATCCTACACACTCGGCAACGGTCCGGCAGGTAAGCTGGAAAATAAAACTTCCGATCCGGGAGAAGCGAAAATCGGTGAAGAAAGTCCGAGTTTCACGGAAACAGGCAGAGGCATCACCGGTTTTACATGGGACAAAAACAATTCTTCAACAGCATTTTCTGCTACAGCAATTCACGGCATTTACACCGCAGGCAGCAACTGGATGGGACAGCGTCAGCCTGCAACCATCAAGGTCTACAGACTGACCGAAACGATCGCTCCGAAGGGATACGATGTTTCGGATAAGGAACTCCTGCTTATCTGCCATAACAACAACAACAAACGCACTTACATGACACTTGAGGTTGACCGCGGAACAGAAGTCACCAAGGAAATGCTCCCGATCACTGACAACGGCAATCTGAAAAAAGACGACGAAATCGAAAAGATCGGCTGGAAAAAGATCGATATGTCAACAGCAGCAGGCAGAACCATTTCTGTCGCTGATAAACTCAAGCAGACCAGAATCCAGCTCGGCAAAACAGATTCCATATCCGGACTGTATGTTGCAGATGCAGCACTCGAAATCTATTCGGAAAACGGCACAGATCCGGTCTACAAGCTCGATAAGACCGAAAACACTCCTACAATACTGACGGATGCATCCGGTAATATCCTTGATCTGAAGCCGGGTGTATACTACGTAGTAGAAAAAGCAGTCCCGACAGGATACAAGAATGACCAGCTCGATGTACCGCATTACTTTACCGTCCTGAGTGACAATACAGTAATGAAGGGCATCTGGCGCGAAGGCTCAGGTCAAAAGTATACGATCAATCATATCTTCTTTGATATTCCGGACGGCAATACCGAAGCCTTTGATGTTACCGTTGATGTATTCTTTGAAGACGGTTCATCAAAGCCGTACACGTATAGTGTTAAGGAAGGCGAAACCGGACAGCCGAAGCTCTTTGAGAGCAACGACCATCCGATGGAAAACGTAGTCGGAATCAAAGCAGTAACCAGTTCTGCCAATGATATCAAGATCCATGTTCAGTCCAACTGGAATGATGTCGATGCTCTCACCGGCGTCATCCCCACAGGCGAAACACTCAGACTCGGCAAAACTGATAAACCGATCCTTGAAGACGACTGCGCAGATGACACTGCTTTTACAGTCACGAGCGGCGACGTATTTACACTGAAACTTGAGAACGTTCCTGACGAGCAGCCGAGATACTCTTTCACCCTCGATAAACTGGATGAAACAGATTCTACTATCGCACACCTGAAAGACGCTGAATTTGAACTCAGTACAACCGGTGCAGCCACACTTGACAGCAAAGTAATCGTCAAGGACGGCGATACAACGATTGCATACGCAGAAGACGGAGATACTTCCATCAAATTCACATCTTCCGATAAAGGTGAGCTGACAATCGAAGGCCTTGTCCCCGGCACATACAATCTCGAGGAAACAAAGGCTCCGACCTCAAAGGATTATCTCAAGGCAGAAGGTATTCTGGTTATTGAGATCGCAGCAGACGGTAAGATCTCGGTCAAGGATACATCCACTGCCCAGACAGAAAAGCCTGCTGAGAACAAGGGTTATTATCTCGTTGATAGTGATAAGGGTAATGTCAATGTATACAACGTAACTGATACTACTACTACCACCACCACTACGACTACTACCACCACTACGACAACCACGACCACTACGACAACCACCACCACTACAACAACTACCACCACTACGACTACTACCACCACTACAACAACTACCACTACTACGACAACTACCACTACTACAACAACTACCACTACTACGACAACCACGACTACTACGACAACCACGACTACTACGACAACTACCACTACTACGACAACTACCACCACTACGACAACCACGACTACTACGACAACCACGACCACTACGACAACCACGACTACTACGACAACCACGACCACTACGACAACCACGACCACTACGACAACCACGACTACTACGACAACCACGACTACTACGACAACCACGACTACTACGACAACCACGACTACTACGACAACCACGACTACTACGACAACCACGACTACTACAAGTCGGAGGCCAA
>JAZQOZ010000002.1:0-8432 GCA_045628085.1 Oscillospiraceae bacterium
TTGAAAAAATCTTTTATTTTCATTTTGGACTTGTATTTTTTTATAAAGTATGCTATACTAATATATAAGAATGCCCATAAACAGAAGGGCATCATTTAGAGGGAGGGTTTATCTATGGGATTCAAAAGGACAAGAATCCGAAAGGTCACTGCGGCAGTCATGTCCGTATTGACCGCTGCTGTAAGCATACCGTTTACAGCGTCCATTCAGGCAGGCGCACTTGTCACGGATCCGGCTGGTGATTATGACAATTTCGCCAAGGCACTTCAGTATTCGCTTTATTTCTATGACGGAAATATGTGCGGTCCGGAAGTTGAGAAGCACAGTCAGTTCAAATGGCGTGCAAACTGCCACACCTATGATTCAGAAGTACCGCTGAAAACAATGGATTCCTTTACTGAGGCAAGCGGCGAGATCGGCACAAACCTTTCTGAAGCATTTATTAAGGAAAACTATGATATTCTGAATACGGGAACAAAAGACGGAACGGTCGATGTTTCCGGCGGATATCACGATGCAGGTGACCACGTTGAATTCGGTCTGCCGGAAGCGTATGCCGGTTCAACCGTATCATGGGGCTATTATGAATTCCGCGATGCATACATCGAATGCGAACAGCAGGAACACGTTGAAACAATCATTCGCCATTTCTGCGATTACTTCATGCGCTGCACATTCCGTGATGAGAGCGGCGAAGTCAAATGCTTCTGCTATCAGGTCGGTGACGGCGATATCGACCACGCATACTGGCAGCTCCCGCAGAACGATAAAATGAACCGTCCTGCATGGTTTGCAACGCCGGAAAACCCGACAACCTGTAATGTCAGCAATACCGCTGCCTGCCTTGCGATCAACTATCTGAATTTCAAGGATACCGATCCTGAATATGCAGAGAAATGTCTGGATTACAGTAAGGCGCTTTATGAGTTCGCGAAGAAAAATGATAAAGCGGTTGCTGTCAATGAGCAGGGACCGGATCAGTATTATACTTCCAATAAATGGGAAGATGATTACTCTTTCGCAGCCTGCTGGCTGTATCTGATCACCGAAGATCCGACCTATATCGACGATATGCTCCCTTACTACGATTTCTATGCACCGCCCGGATACTGCTACTGCTGGAACGATATGTGGAACGGTGTCGGTATCCTCATGGGACGCATTTCCGAAACCTATAAATCCGGCAAGACCTATACTGAAAAGGAAAATCCGCTTGGACAATGCGATCTTGCGATTGAGTATATGCAGGCTGCCGGCAAGAATCCTTATGAAGCGATCGACTTCTGGGGACAGTGTGCAAAGGCATATCACGGCTATATGTCCGGTTCTCCCGGAACCATTACACCGCAGGGTTACTGGTGGCTGAATACATGGGGCTCCTGCCGTTATAATACCGCAGCACAGATGATGATGCTGATCTACGATAAGTATACCAACGGCAAAGATTACAATGAGCGTGAAAAGGTCGCAGATTACGGCTTTACCGAATGGGCAAAAGGTCAGATGGAGTACATCCTCGGCAACAATGATATCGAATATCTGGAAAAGAAAGACGGATCCAGCGGTCCGCGCTGCTTCCTGACCGGTTTCAATGAGGTTTCTGCTGCGTATCCGCATCACCGTGCGGCTTCCGGTCTGACAAAATGTGAGGATAAGGATCAGCAGCTTTACGTGCTGTTCGGCGCTCTTTGCGGCGGTCCTGATGCGAAAGACGGTCACAATGACGTGACAGAGGACTGGATTTACAACGAGGTCACGATCGACTATAATGCTGCGTGCCCCGGTGCGGCAGCAGGTCTGTATCTCGCTTACAAGGATCAGTACGAGCAGTCGATCACCCCTGACTTCCCGCCTGTCAATGACGGCGGCAGAGGTTCCAAGGGCGGCGGCCCGAACGGCGAAGGCGGCGGCGGAAATGACACCTATATCGAAGCCTGCGGCGTTGATATCAAGCAGGATGACGGATCCGGTGTCACACAGATCTCTCTGCGCGGCAAGAGCACAGCTCCGAAGCCGCCCGCAGATATGAAGATCCGCTACTATATCAATACTTCTGAGATTTCAGACTATTCCAAGATTCAGGCGAAGATCCTTTACGATCAGGTTCGTACTGAAACATCCGATGAGTTTATGGCTGAGATGAGTGCGCCGACAAAATGGGAGAAGGATCCGAACATCTCCTATGTCGAGATCACATTCGGTGACTATAATTTCATCAACTGCGGCAAAAAGCTCCAGTTTGAGATCGGTTTCTACTATGGTGATACATGGGATCCGACAAATGATCCGAGTTATAAGGATCTGAAGATCTTTGAGAGCAACACAGCATTCTTTGCTCTGGATCCGCCGGAAGTCCGCAACGATAATATCTGCGTTTATGACGGAGATAAACTGATCGGCGGCATTGAGCCGGACGGTACTGTTCCGAGCAAAGATGAAGAGCCGGATAATACTACAACAACAATTCCGACAACTACAACCAAAAAGACTACAACCACGACCACGAAAAAGGGCGGCGTTTCCGGCATGACGCTTCGCGGTGATGTGAACTGCTCCAATGAAGTCGATGTTTCGGATGCTGTTCTGCTTGCACGCCTTCTTGCTGAGGATGTGACCGCATCGGTAACTGAGCAGGGTATGGTCAATGCCGATTGCAACGATGACGGTTCGCTTTCATCAGAAGATACCGTTGCGATCTTGCGCCATGTTGCAAAAATCAAGGTGTTTGAAGACTGATTTGTAATCGGGGAATTGCCTGCTGCCGGCAACGGTGCCGACGGCGGGCATTCCTTATATTCAGGAGGAATTATATGGAACTGGAAGCTTTGATTCAGGATCTGCGGGAAAAAGCATCCGATGTGGGTTTGTTCTTTCCGATGCAGTATGATACTGAGGCATTGGATATCCAAGCCTCTCTCTATGAATTATCAGTTGAAAACAGGCGAGTATTGCTGATGCAGACCGGGAGAGATGCTGCTGCGGACGGCGCACCGTCTGAGCTGACTGTTCAGCGATACACGGATGCTGTCAGAGAACAGGCTTATGGTATCGTTGTTCTCGAACCGACTGCGATCAGTAAAGATGCGCGTGAATCTGAAGCTGATCTTGCTCTGATCGCGGAGAATGCAGATTCTTTCCGTGCATTGCTTGAGGCAATCAAATCCGCATCAAAAGATGCGCACGGATTTGAACCTGTGATCGTGCTGCTGCTTGACCATGCCGGACACCACGCACTGAAACCGGCTGCATTTGAGCATAGCGACAGTCTCCCGACAGATGCGCCGCTGCTGACGGATAACGACCTGACACCGCTGATGCTTGCCTGCAGCGATGCGGCAAAACTGGCGGAAAGCATCGGCTTTGACGGCATCGGTCTGAATGCTGCCGACCGGAATCTGTTTGGTGAAAGTCTTGCGGCATTTCACAGAGACGGCAAATTCGGCGGCGATTTCGATGACAGAACACGATTCATCCGTGACTGTTATACCGCAATGAAAATGGTGATCTCTGACCGGATGTTCTTTACGATCCGTCTGAGCCTGAGTGACGGTATTCCGCAGCCGGATGGATGGGGCATGGCATTTGAGGACTCCAGTGCGCCTGATCTCTATGAGCCGGCGCTGCTTCTGAAAATCTTAGGTGCGCTTTATCAGGTCAATCTGGTCATTTGTACGATCGGCATTCCGAATATCAACTGGATGTGTGAGGCACAGCCGGAATCTGATCTGATCCGGTACAGCCGCCTTTGCACCTGTGTTGCAATGCTTGACAGCGATTTGCAGCAGAATGTGCAGCTTGTTATTCCGGAACTGGATACCGAGGATATTCCGTTTGATTATCTGGCATCCGGTATGATCGCCGGAGAATTTGCTTCATTCGGCGGATTTCTTGATATCTGAGTAAACAAGAATAGGAAAGGAGCAGCGTATGGCACTTGACGGCGCTTTTCTGCATTGTATCCGGGATGAACTGCTTGTTCTGATCGGAACCCGAATCGACAAGATCTATCAGCCGTCCCGCGATGAACTTGTGCTGTCTTTTCGCGGAAAGGGCGGTGCTGTGAAGGTACTGTTTTCCGCATCTGCCGATGCTGCCCGTGTCCATATTACACAGACAGTACCGGAAAATCCTGCACAGCCGCCAATGTTCTGTATGCTTTTGCGAAAGCATTTAAGCGGCGGCAAGCTCGAAGCAGTAGAACAGGATGGTTTGGAACGGATCCTGCGCCTGCGCATTCGTGCGAACAATGAAATGGGGGATTCGGTACTGCTGACGCTTGTCTGCGAGATCATGGGACGGTTTTCCAATGTGATACTGGTAAATGAAACCGGCAGGATCGTGGACAGTCTGCGGCGTGTTGATGAAGAAATATCCCGTGTTCGATTGGTATTACCGGGAATGGAGTATCTTGCACCGCCGCGTGAAGAACGAATCTGCATGACGGAATGCTGTGATGATGATATATTGCAGCAGCTCTCCGGCGGTATGCAGATGCCGCTTGCAAAAGCAGTCATTCGGATGTTTGAGGGTGTATCACCGATCGTTGCGCGTGAATGGGAGTTTTATGTCGGAAAAGGTACACCGGTTTCACTTCCATTGACGCAGGAACAGACTTCCCGTTTTCTGTTTATCGTGCATCAGGCACAGGATATGCTGGCAGATGCCGGCAAACGCCGATTCACCTCTGTACGGACAAAAGATGGATTGCTGAAAGATTTTTCCTATATGCATATTGCGCAGTATGGTGCTTTCATGGTTACTTCGGAATATGCCGGTGCGAGTGAAACACTGGATGCTTTTTTCGCACAGCGTGATCTTGATGCACGGATGCGCCAGCGTGCGAATGATCTGTTCCGTTTTTTGGCGAACGCATCAGAACGAATCGGAAAGCGTATTGCCAATCAGAAACAGGAATTGATTGCCTGTGATTCTATGGAAACAGACCGGCGGCTCGGTGATCTGATCTCAGCGAATCTCTATCGGATTCAGCGCGGTGATCACACTGCGCGAGTGGAAGATTTTTACGATGAGTCGTGTCCTGTTGTGGAGATTCCGCTGGATGTTCGTCTGACACCGGCACAAAATGCGCAGGTATATTATAAAAAATACCGAAAAGCCTGCAATGCACGCAAAAAGCTCACGACGCTGATCGCAGACGGTGAGCAGGAGCAAATGTATATTGACAGTGTGTTTGATGCGCTGACACGCGCTGAATGTGAATCGGATCTGGCACAGCTCCGTTTGGAACTGACGGAACAGGGATATCTGCGCATGAACCGGAAAGCCGGAAAACCGCCGAAACCGATGCAGCCGCTGCATTTTCGTTCCAGTGACGGACTGGATATTTATGTCGGCAGAAATAATAAGCAGAATGACCAGCTGACGCTGAAATTCGCGGAGAAATCCGATATCTGGCTGCATACACAGCTCGTTCACGGTGCGCACGTTATTCTTGTTACTGAAGGACAGACACCGCCGGATCGTTCACTGGAAGAAGCCGCAATGCTTTCTGCCTATTATAGTAAGGGCAGGGATTCCGCACAGGTGAAGGTCGATTACTGTCCTGCAAAATATGTGAAGAAACCGTCCGGAGCGCGTCCCGGCATGGTGATCTATACAAATTATCAGACAGCCTTTGTGACACCTGATGCGGAAATTGCCGAGAAACTGCGTGTGAAAGACTGAAGCGGATAACAATTCATGATATTGACATACTATCAATATATAGTTCTATTATATATTTTTGCAATGATACAGTTACCGGCTATGCCGAACGGAAAGGATGACATTTCACATGGACAATTATCAGAACTGGGGATATGAAGCGGTATTTTATCAGATCTATCCGCTTGGGTTCTGCGGCGCGCCGTTTGAAAATGACGGTGTTCCGGAACACAGAATTCTGAAAGTGATCGAATGGGCAGAACATATTGCATCGCTCGGCTGTAATGCAGTGTATTTTTCTCCGGTATTTGAATCAGATACGCACGGCTATAATACCCGTGATTTCAAAAAAATTGATACGCGGCTTGGTACGAATGAGGATTTCAGACAGGTTTGCGATGCGCTGCATGAAAAGGGGATTCGTGTCGTTCTGGACGGTGTATTTAATCATGTCGGCAGAGGTTTTCCGCAGTTTCGGGATGTCTGCGAAAAGAAATGGGATTCTCCGTATAAAGACTGGTTTCATATCAGCTTTGACGGCGACAGCTGTTATCATGACGGCCTGTGGTATGAGGGCTGGGAAGGTCATTACGATCTGGTGAAGCTGAATCTTCGGAATCCAGCTGTTGTCGATCATCTGCTTGATGCAGTTCGCTATTGGGTTGAATATTTCGGCATTGACGGCATTCGTCTGGATGTTGCATATTCGCTCGATATGGATTTTCTCCGGACGCTGCGGAGATTTACCGATCAGCTCAAACCGGATTTCTTCCTGATCGGTGAATTGCTGCACGGTGATTATTCCCGTTGGGTGAACCCTGAAATGCTGCATTCTGCAACAAATTATGAATGCTACAAGGGATTGTATTCGAGCTTTAATTCCATGAATATGTTTGAGATCTGTCATTCACTGAAAAACCGTTTCGGTCCGGAGCAGTGGTGTCAGTATCGCGGGATGCATCTGCTCTGCTTTGCAGATAACCATGATGTAACGCGCATCGCAAGCATCCTGAGTAATCCGTCACATCTGCCGTTGGTCTATACAGTTTTATTTGGTATGCCGGGCATTCCGTGTATATATTACGGAAGCGAATGGGGGACGCAGGCAAAGAAAGAGCAGGGCGATCCGGCTTTGCGGCCGTATTTCGAGCATCCTGAGGAAAATGAGCTTTCTGCTCTGATCCGGCGGCTTGCTCATGCGCACCGCGAATGTAAGGCACTTTGCTATGGCGGTCTGCAAGTTCCCGTACTGACCAATCAGCAGTGCGTGATTCAGAGGGATTTTGAAGGAGAACGTGTTTTCATTGCAGTCAATGCCGCAGATCAGCCGTATACTGCTCATTTCGATGCGGGCTATGGTTTGGCAGATGATCTTGTGACGGGCGAAACACATGATTTTGGCGGCGGCAGTTTGCTTGAACCGTATAGCTGTCACATTTGGAGATGTAAATAATGATAAAGCAGAAAGCCGTGATCCGGAAAGATCACGGCTTTTGTATTTGAAGTTGATGAGGGTAGGGGAGTGCGAAACAGAAAACAATGGATTCTATTTTTTTACGTTGTGATGCGATTTGTATTTCATGCAGACTGTGATAATATCCGGTGATACTCTGATCCATGAGATAAGTTTATGATATTGTATTTGATTCTCGGGTATTCCGTCTGCTTTCAGGATGTTGTTCACGGCATTTTCCAATACGCTGTTTTTGACAGACGGTGCGGAACAATTCTGAAATCGTTTCCGCGAACTGCATATCGTTCTGCCGTCCGCCTCATTTGCCGATATATGCATCGGTGCGCCGCATACAGCGCAAAATACAAGTCCTGCCAGTGCGTGTTTCGGATAAGAATGATGTCCGTTGGCTTGAATCCGTTTCTGTGCAGATGTAAACTGCTGTTCAGATATGATCGGTGGAACAGAATACGAAATATACTCTGATTCCGGCAAACTGATCCTGTGATTGCTTTTGTAATTGAATTTTTCTGTCTTATGAAGCTGTAGATTCCCTGTGTATGCCGGATTCATCAGAATCCGTCTGACAGTCGTATCACTCCATGACAGAGAACGTGCGGTCTGCTGACCATTGTTCCGGAGTATCTGTGCAATGATATTGCAGGATGAGCCTGCTGTGTATTCCTGAAATATCCATTGAATGATCTCTGCCTGCTCCTGGTTCACTGCGATCATATCTGATTCCCGACAGTAGCCGAATGGCAATGACGCGCTGGTACAAAAACCTGCCAGTTGTTTTGTCCGGATCGCGGTACGAACCTTACGCGAGATATCTCTTGCATACCAGTCATCCATGACTGCCCGTATTGCAAAAACATCGTTGCTCGGAGAGGTCGTTCCGGTATCTACACCGTCCGAAACTGAGATCAGCCTTACATCATGTCTGGGAAACCATTCCTCAACCAATTCTCCGGTGTGAATATAATCACGGCTTAGTCTTGATAAGTCTTTTACAAGAACTGTTCTGATGCATCCTTCCTCAATCAACCTGAACATTTTTTGCAGAGCTTTTCTGTTTTGTGTTGTACCGGATACACCGTCGTCAATAAATTCATAGGCTATCGTAATATGATGGGTTTGAGCGAATTGCATCAGCATTCTTCGCTGATTGGATATACTTTCTGATTCTGTTTCTTTTCCGTCCTCTCTTGACAATCGAAGATAAATTGCACCATTTTTCGTTGATTCCATGCTATACCACCTTTAACACAAATACTCCTACTCTCATTAGTTTTATGTGTATAATCACATTTTT
>JAZQOZ010000003.1:0-3794 GCA_045628085.1 Oscillospiraceae bacterium
GCTTATTCACGATTGATATGACTTCCGCTTTACTGCTCTGATCCAAGCATCGTGATCCCTGTATTCTGCGATGAAGCAGGGAGTTCCGCTGAATGAAACGAGACATCGTATGCACCGCCGGTCACCAGCGCAATTTCTTCAACCGTAAGCGGTGTAAGAATTATATCCGGTATTTTGTCCTCCGTATTTGGGACGTTCTGTTCGATTTCTTTTTCCATAATGGCGTTCTCCTTCATTTTCGTTTTCAGTATCCGAGCGGCGGCATAATTCATTTTCTCCTTATGCGCTGCGCCTATATTATAATACACCGGAAATAATGATTTGGGTGCACGCATTGTCATATAATTTTCTATGAATAAAAGGGGAGTATCTTGATTGGCTGAGTTTATATTTTAACTTGAAATATGCGAATGATTGTGATATAATAGAAATACAGGGATCTAACTGATATCTGTTTATATGAGGAGGGTTACTATGAAAAAACAGCTGTTCAGCATTTTGCTTGTACTGGTCATGGTAATCGGCATGATGCCGGTCACTTCATTTGCGGCGGACAACGGTTCAGGCAGCTCCACGACAGAAGATTTCGGCACATTCATTGACGGTGAACAGGTTATCACCGATATGATCGAAAAACACGGAATGTATGCGCATCCGCGCATCATCATGACAGATGAGAAGTTTGCAAAGCTGAAAGCACATATCGGAGATGATTCCGTGACGGCTGTCCTTCTTGAGAAACTGCGCGCTGAAGCAGACAGAGTTATGAGTGCATCAGTATGTCAGTATGAGATCCCGGACGGTATCCGTCTGCTCGAAACATCGAAAAGAATACAGCGCCGTGTCGCCGCACTTGCAATGGCATACAATATTTTCGGCGAGGAAAAATATGCGCAGAGATGCTACACAGAACTTGAAGCTGCCTGCAATTTCAAGGACTGGAATCCAAGCCATTTTCTGGATGTTGCAGAAATGAGTACAGGTTTTGCGATCGGCTATGATTGGCTCTATAACTGGATGAATGAGAATCAAAGGTCATTTATCAAAAAGAATCTGATTGAAAAAGGACTTATGCAGGTCATGGATGATTATGAGGATAAGCCGCGAACCCGAACTTACCGCTGGTATCAGGATTATCCCGGAGACAACTGGAAACTCGTCTGCACCGGAAGTACGGACATGGCGGCACTTGCAGTCGGAGATGAAGCTGACGCAAGGAACATTGCCTCTCAGATTCTCACTTACGGTTTCAAGGAAGCCTCTTCTTTTGTCCGCCGGAATTACAGCGCAAAAGACGGAACATATACAGAAGGATTGGGATATTGGGATTATGCAACCTATTATCTTGGCTTGCATTCCTCAGCATTGATGAGTTCCGCAGGAACAGACTATGGGCTTGCTGATTATGAAGGACTTCGCAAATCGGTTGAGTTTATCCGTTATATGAGCTCCAATACGCCAAAATCATTCAGTTTCGGTGATGACGGTGACAGCCGTGATACCGGATGGACAGTTCTCCTGTGGCTGGGTGAATATCTTCAGTCGCCTGATATTTCTGCTATCCGAATCGAAAAAATTGCAAATGACAGCTTCAATTATCTGGATCTGCTATGGATTGATGAAGACAAAACCCCCGATTCACCGAAAGACAGTCCGACGGACTGGGGAGAGATCGGCGCATCGAATGCAAGTTTCCGGAATACATGGGATGAAAGCGGAATTGTGGCGGCACTTCATGCCGGTGAAAACAATTATAAGTATCACGGTCACTATGATTTAGGCACATTCTATCTTGAGTACAACGGAGCAAGATTCTTTACAGATCTCGGCAATGAAAATTATGAACTGGATAATCGTCAGTATTCCTACCGTATCAGAGCAGAAGGTCATAATACACTTGCGATCAATCCGTCAAAAGAACTTGATCAACAGGAAGGTGCAGAATGTCTGATCACCGGTTTCAACAGCGGAAACGAAGCATACGCTGTTACGGATCTGACCGACGCATACGAGCCGAGCGGCGCAGAAAGCGTGATACGCGGACTGAAAATGATCAAGGACAAGGAATGCGTGATTATTCAGGATGAGATTTCTCTGAAAGATGCCGGTGAAATATACTGGTTTGCACACACGAAAGGACAGATCGACGTTTCCGATGACGGCAGAAGTGCCGTTGTAACGGTCGATTCAGAGAAAATGTGGGTAGGTATTATCAGCGATGGTGCAAAATTTACGTTGATGAACGCTGAACCTCTGCCGACATCTCCTGTTGTACCGAACCTGACGGATAACAGCGCATACAAGAAACTAGCAATTCATCTGACAAATACCAAGGATGCAGCGATTTCTGTCGCCTGCATTCCGCTGAAACAGGGGGAAACAAAACCTGCATGGACTCCGTCTGTGAAAGCAATCGCAGAATGGACACCACAGACAACGAAAGGCGATGTCAACGCTGACGGACAATGCAATATTGCAGATATCGTTCTGCTGCAAAAGTGGCTGATTACAATACCGGATACGAAGCTCGTCAACTGGGAAAACGGCGATCTGGACAGCAACGGACAACTGAATGCTGCTGACCTCAGCCTGATGAAGGAATTATTGCTGAAATAACAATATCTTCGGCATGATTACTTGTCTGATATAATTCCAAACAATCCGAATTAAATCGAAAAAATCCCGACTTGCAGACGGGTCATAGACATGGTATAATGAAAGAAAAATGAAAGGCGTGTTCAGCCATGTCAAAAAGAGCAAAATCGAACAGAAGTAAATCCCGAAGAATAACTCCATGGGATGATACGCCCAATCCCACGCCAGTACAGAGGTTTATCAAAATGCACCATCAAACACGATACGAAGAACGCCATCAGCCACTTGATGAAACGGGCGAGGCAGAAATGATCAATTCGTTTGAGCCGTCCCATTGCCCATACTGCGGTTCAAGCGACTTCATAAAGAACGGCTTTGATGCGAACGGAATCAGAAGATACAAATGCTGCTGCGGCAAACGCTTCAAGCCCACTACAGGAACATTATTTGATTCACGAAAAATCGGCATCTGCGAATGGATAGAATACTGTTTGAACATCTTCCGATACATCAGCCTGAATGCCGATTCATGGAACAACAGAAATGCAATTTCCACTTCAAAATACTGGCTTGAGAAGTTGTTTCTGATACTTGAAAATTCGCAAAATGACGTTGTTTTAAGTGGAACAGTCTGGCTTGATGAAACCTATTATTCGCTCATGCTTCGAGACCGAATTCGTGATGATAATGGTAACCTGCTGCGCGGACTGTCACGCAATCAGATTTGTATTGGTGTAGCGACAGACAAGAAGCATACAATATGCTTTGTGGAAGGTCTTGGGAAGCCGTCACAGAAGCGCAGCTATGATACGTTCAAAGATCATATCGCACCTGGCTCAACGCTCATACACGATAAGGAGAAGACGCATAAAAAGCTGGTTGAAAAACTAAAACTCAGGAGTGTCAGTTACTCCTCGTCTTATCTCAAAGGTCTGGCGGACAGCGAGAATCCTCTTGATCCTGTGAATCGAATTCATTGTTTATTGAAGATGTTTTTGAACGCTCACAGCGGCTTCTGTCGGGAAGAAATACAGAACTATTTGAATCTGTATTCGTTCGTTATAAACTCGCCGTCAGACCATCTGGAAAAGGTCGAAAAAATCATAAATTGGATTTTTGAAAATCCCAAATTACTCAAATACAGAGATCAATTTGGATCAAATCCGTGATTATTATGACCCGTGTGCAAGTCGGGGTTT
>JAZQOZ010000004.1:0-42647 GCA_045628085.1 Oscillospiraceae bacterium
TCTGCGCGGAGCAGAAGTGCCTGCTGCTGTGCCTCTGCTGCGAGGATCTGCGCTTCTTTTTCAGCCTGTGCGCGAAGGATCTTGGATTCCTTTTCACCTTCTGCAACGAGGATCGCAGATTTCTTTTCACCTTCAGCCTGAAGGATCTTTTCACGGCGTTCACGTTCAGCCTTCATCTGCTTTTCCATCGCATCCTGAATTTCACGCGGCGGCAGGATGTTTTTCAATTCAACGCGGTTGACCTTGATACCCCAGCGGTCGGTTGCCTGGTCGAGGATCGCGGTGATCTTGGTATTGATGATATCACGGGATGTGAGTGTCGAGTCAAGTTCCATTTCACCGATGATGTTACGGAGTGTTGTAGCGGAAAGGTTTTCGATCGCAGCCATCGGGCGTTCGACACCGTAGGTATACTGCTTGGCATCCGTTACCTGAAAGAACACGACCGTGTCGATCTGCATGGTAACATTATCCTTGGTGATAACAGGCTGCGGTTTGAAATCAACGACCTGTTCCTTGATGGTGACGACTTTCGCCACACGGTCAATAAACGGAATCAGCATATGCGGGCCGGTGTGCCATTCCTGCGAGAAAGTTCCCAGACGTTCTACAACATAAACGCTAGCCTGCGGAACGATACGGATATTGGATACAACAATAATGAGCAAGATCACGATCAGGACGAGCGCGACGATCAGTGCGCCGTTGCCGCCTGCAAAAGCCATCAGAGATGCCAGCATAATAAAATACCTCCATATTTATGAATCAAAATTTTCTGCATCAATAATCGTGTGCAAAGGGCTGTGCGTATTCAGATGCATTTCGGACAATGAGCTTTGCGCTTTCAACGCGGGTGACCATAACGACCGTATTGACTGGGATGATATCGCCGGATTCTGAAACAGCGATCCAGTCAACGCTGCCGAGTCTTGCTCTGCCTGTTCCGAGTGCAGGATCAATTTCCTCGATAACGACCGCTGTTTCGCCGACATTCAGATCAGCATTGGTACGCGGTGTTTGTTTGACGCGCAGCTTTTTGAGCAGAGGGCGTGTGAGCAGAAGAAACAGCAGCGATACGACAACAAAAATTGCAAGCTGTGCGGTAAAGGGAAGACCGGCGACTGCCGCAATAAATGCGCCGGCTGAACCGACTGCAAACCATATACTGACAAGCTGCATCGAGGCGATTTCAGCGATCAGCAGAATAACAAAAAGTGCGCCCCAGAATATCAGAGATCCCATAAGTAATCCTCCTTTCTGCGTTAGCATCTGCAACGCTCTATGATTGTATTTTAACATATTTGAAAAGAATTTGCAAGGAGCAAAATGCGACAAATTCCGCATGGGAGAGCAAATAGGCTGATTATATGAAAAATTCCGGTTGTTTTCTCGCGTATCCTCTTGATTTCACGGCGATCCGATGTAGTTTGTCTTTATGAGAAAAACAATATAAAATGATCGTAAACACGTAAGAAATCTGCTTGAATGCATAAAAGACTGAAAACTGGTCATAATCATCTTGCACAGCAAAAAGCGCTGTGCCGAAAGGAGCATTTGCCATGAACGACAGAAAGAATCCGAATATCCATTGTACGGTAGATCAGTGTGCGCATCATTGCTGCGGCGAGAATTACTGTATGCTCGATCAGGTCTGCATCGACACGCACGAGGCAGAGCCGACCGTAAAGGAATGTGTGGACTGCGCATCCTTTGAGAAACGCGGCTGCTGCAATTAAGCGGCAGAACGCTCAAAGGGCGGTTTGCCTGTGCAGATATGCTGTGCAGGCGAACTGCTCGATTTGTGCATTTCAGATATAAATGCACTCTCAGAATCGGCAATCTGCCAGTTTTTGATTGAAATGCTTGAAGAAAGTGCAGAATTGCGGTATAATAAACGATAGAGTGATAGAAGTGGGAGAACGGAAAGGAAGATGAAGGACAGAAAGGAGTTATTACTATGTCTGATAAAACGATCACATTTTCGCTGAGCGAGGAACGCGAAAAGGAAATGCTGCAAATACTTCGCACGGTCTATGATGCGCTGAATGAAAAAGGTTATAATCCGATCAATCAGATCGTCGGCTATATTCTTTCCGAAGATCCGACATATATTACCGTACATAAGAATGCACGCAGTCTGATCCAGCATATCGACCGCGATGAGCTGATGCAGGTTCTTGTACGCAATTATCTTTCGGAGTAAAACCGGCAGAAAGACCGAAGCAAATTTGTGCATCTCTCCAAACACGGAAAACAGGGCTTGACAAATCCGCTCTGAAATGTTATCATGTTACTACAATCGGATAGGGGAGCTTGTGCGGCAGGCTGAGAGGGCATTTACAATGCCGACCCGTTGACCTGATGCGGATAATGCCGCCGAAGGGAATGTTTCATGAATCCTGATACAGAATTCAAATGCCGCAGAAGTTCTGCGGCATTTTTATTTTCGGTTGAATCTGAAGCAGGGGATAGGATCTATGAAACGCAATTCTACAAAAATACTTGTTGACGGGGCATTGATGCTTGCATTGGCGATCGTGCTGAGCCTGATCACGCCGTTCCAGCGGCTTCTGCCGTTCGGCGGTTCGATCACACTGGTATCCATGCTGCCGCTTTGTGTATACAGCATCAAGTACGGCATCGGCAGGGGAATGGGCGTATCGTTTTTGTATGCAGTATTTCAGTTTATTCAGGGAACGGTTCGGGACGGACTGTTCGGCTGGGGACTGACCGCCGGAATGCTGACCGCCTGCATTCTTTTTGATTATCTGATCGCATACACGGTGATCGGGCTGGCAGGGATATTCCGGAAAAAGGGACTCGGCGGCTGGATCACGGGTGTTGCTGCGGCGATGCTGCTGCGTTTTGCGAGCCATGTGATCAGCGGCGTATACGTTTTTGCCGCGACCGGAAAGATCTGGGACGATCTGGATTTCATTGCAGAAAACAAGTATATTTACAGTATCGTATATAACGGAGCATACATGGTTCCGGAGATCATCCTGACCGTATTGATGACAGTGATCCTGTTCAAAGTGCCGCAGGTGCGCAGGATGCTGACAGCGGATAATATGCAGCCTGCATCTCCCAGGGGAGATATGGCTGCTCAAAAATAAAAGACAAAGAACGGGAGTGCAGTCAAAGCTGTACTCCCGTCATTTTATCTGGAAACCTGCGGCGCGAAAATGGCGCGTAAAAACAAAAATTCGCAGGTCAAGGGCATCGCCCTTGCCGACCGCCGCAGCGGATACCTAAAACAGCGCAATATCCAGAAGTGACATTCCTTCCTGCATATTGAGTACCAGAACACCGGTTTCCGGCAGTCCGTCCGGCAGCTCTGCGGAATATTCCGCATAATCCGAACGGCGATTGCTGACCGCGATCTGCATATCAAATGATGCCGTCCCGATCTGTACGCCGATCGTACCTGCGTGGAGAAACGATGAAGCACGCAGCTTCAGGATATGCTTTCCTGCAAACGGCACACCCGTATACACCGCCGTTCCGAACCATCCCTGCACATTCAGCACATGACGGCACAGTTCACGGCAGTATCCGATCGAAATGCTGTGGGCACAGTCATATTGTTCGGCATCAAAGCGGCTGTTTCGCTGCGGGATCGGTACACCGGAGAGTGCTGTTTCCGCCGCAAGCGGCAGCGCATCGGAAGAACCGCCTGCCCGAAACTGATATATGCCGCTTTCCGTTATCATCTGCTGACTGTGCGTATCGTAAATTTGCAGGATGTACGCAGGGATCGAAACGGAAACGGTCCTGCGTTCTCCTGCCGCAAGATGCACACGCGCAAATCCGCACAGCTTTTTCTCCGGACGCGGTACATCAGAATCCGGCATGGAAAAATAAACCTGTATCACCTCATCGCCGCCGATATCCGAGATGTTTTGCAGCGTGACGGCTGCGGTCAGACCGCCGTTTTCCGCCGGAATGACCTGCATATCCTCATACCGGAAATCCGAATAGGACAGACCGAACCCGAACGGATACAGCGGTTTTCCCTGAAAATACAGATATGTCATACCGGTGCTGCGGATATCATAATTGCCGATATCCGGCAGATCATGCTCTGAACGGTACCATGTCAGCGGCAGCCGTCCGGCAGGGTTATATTTTCCGGAGAGAATATTTGCGGCGGCTGTACCGAGATGTGCGCCTGCATGGGAACTCCATAGAATTGCCGGCAGAATTTCCTGCTGACGGTTCACCGCATAGGGGTAACCCGAGATCAGCAGCATTGCCGTTTTCGGATTCAGACGGAAAAGATGCTCTGCCATATCAGCCTGAATATTCAGCGCCAGAGTTTTGCGGTCAAAGCATTCCTTTGCAGTCTGAACCGGATGATTGCCGGTGCAGTATATGACCGCATCTGCATTTTTCACCAGTGCATCGGCACGGTCTGCGCCGCGGCTGATCGTCCGGATGCGGAATACCCGTTCCGGCGTGAGCGCCGTCTGACAGGTAAAGCGGATCGTACCTGCCGCATCTGTTTCCATGCGGTTCCGGCGGAATTTTGATTCGATCACCGTACCGTCCGGCGTTTCAAGCAGCCGGAATGTTTCATAGGTGAACCAGCCGTATATTTCACGGCGATGCAGACACAGTGTACCGTCATCGGAAACGTGCAGATAGCGCTGATATTTCGGCGCGTACAGGTTTTGCCAGTTATCGCCCCAGTCCTGCAAAATGAACTGTTCGTTCTCTGCAATTTCCTCAGCATCAAATGCACATTTTCCGTCCGGATGAACGGAGAGGTATCTGCCGTTTGCAGCCTGCACCGCAACGATATCCCACAGACTGTCCGTGCGGATCTCCGCGTCCGGATATTCTGCACGGATACCTTCCAGAACCGATACGGCATCCCGAAAATATCCCGTATACCAGTCGCGCAGGTTTTCATCGGCAAGCGGACCGCAGACGGCAATGCATTTCGGCTGACGCAGCGGCAGAAAACCGTCATTTTTCAGCAGGACGAACTGTTCCTCTGCGGCACGCAGATTGACCGCCCTGCTTGCGTCCGTGTCGATCTGATCGGCAGTGATACTGTCATAAGGGCAGTCCGTACTGAGCTGACCGAGCCGCATCCGCGCATACAGGATCCGTGCCGCTGTTTCGTCAAGCTCTGCTTCTGACAGTAATCCCTCGCGCAGCGCACATTCAGCCGCACGGCGTGTCAGCGCATCATCATCGGTCATGATGTCGCTGCCAGCACGGATCGCCTCTGCATACACTTCGGAATGCGATGCGCCGTAATGATGTGCCGGGATCGTCTGACCGAAGTCCGCACCGTCCGTAACGGTGAGCCATAAGCCCCACTGTTCTTTCAGGATACGTTTCAGATCCGGATTACAGAGTGCCGGCACGCCGTTGACTGCATTGTAAGCAGTCATGATGCTTTTTGCACCGCCGTACCGGATCGCAGGCATGAACGCGGCATAATAGTATTCATATTTCAGGCGCGGCGGCAGGGTGGAATCGCCGTATTCGCGCTGTTCTTCACAGTTATTAGCGCAGAAGTGCTTGAGTGTCGGCAGGACTTTCAGATAGACCGGATGTTCACCGATCATGCCGGAAGTCAGTGCGGCGGTCAGCGTTCCGGCGAGATACGGATCTTCGCCGTAGGCTTCTTCCGTCCTGCCCCAGCGCGGATCACGCTCCATATCGACTGTCGGTCCCCAGACGAACAGTGCGGTGTTTCGTTTTATGTTATGGTAGGCGCGGCATTCCGTTCCGGCAATTTCGCCGAGCTGCCGCAGGAGCGCACTGTCGAAGGTCGCGGCGAGTCCGACGGGCTGCGGAAAAACAGTCGAATAGTCCGCTTCATCCCGACCGACAAAGCCTCTTGCGATCTCTGTTCCGATAAAATATTCATGCAGACCGAAGCGCTCTGCTGCAAGCTGATGCGTAGTCAGCAGACCGAATTTTTCCTCTGCGGTCATCTGTGCGGCGATCTCTGCGGCGCGCGCACGGGTGATATCAGATTGTATCATTTGCGTTTCCCCCCACGAGACAGGCAGTGTTTTCTCTACAATAATTATACGCTGTCGATTCCGGCAAAGTCAATAAGGATTCCGGACATCCGCTGTCGGATTATCGCACAAGCAAATGCAGGCGGTTATAATAAACAAAAATCAACTGTTAAAATCAGCAGAATACACAAAACGCCGAAATCCATTTTGTTTCACAAAACAGTCACATTCCCATGATATACTTATCATCATATTTTGGGGTTATCCCTGCATATATTCACATAATTTGACTGACATGGAAAGGTTGTGTTATCATGCTCGGACTGAAAGGCATTACGAAGAATTATCTTTCGGGTGATTCAGAGGTTCAGGCACTCAAAGGAATTGACATCCAATTCCGGCAGAATGAATTTGTTGCGGTACTCGGCCCGTCCGGCTGCGGCAAAACAACGCTGCTCAATATCATCGGCGGCCTTGACCGCTACACGGAAGGCGACCTGACGATCGCCAACAAATCGACCAAAGAATATAAGGATAAGGACTGGGATCATTACCGCAATCACACGATCGGCTTTGTCTTTCAGACCTATAATCTGATCCCGCATCAGACCGTGCTTGCCAATGTCGAGCTGGCTCTGACGCTCTCCGGCATCTCCAAATCGGAACGCCGCGAGCGTGCCAAGAAAATGCTGGAGCGTGTCGGTCTGGGCGACCAGACGCATAAGAAGCCGAATCAGATGTCCGGCGGTCAGATGCAGCGTGTTGCGATCGCGCGTGCGCTGATCAATGATCCGGAGATCCTGCTTGCCGATGAACCGACCGGCGCACTGGATACGGAAACAAGCGTGCAGATCATGGATCTGCTGAAAGAGATCGCAAAAGACCGCCTTGTTATCATGGTCACACACAATCCGGAGCTTGCCGAGCAGTATGCAACGCGCATCATCCGCCTGCTGGACGGTAAGGTGCAGAGCGATACCAAGCCCTATGACGAGAAAATGGCGGTCGTTGACCGGACAAAATATCTTGCCGACAAGCAGAAGAAAGAATCCGCCGGCGAAAAGGAAAAGGAAAAAAAGAAAAAGGTCTCCATGAGTTCGGCAACGGCATTTTCACTTTCGCTGAACAACCTGATGACGAAAAAGGGCAGAACCTTGCTGACAGCATTCGCAGGCAGTATCGGTATAATCGGCATCTCGCTGATCCTTTCCCTGTCAGACGGTTTCCAGACCTACATCAATGAGGTGCAGGAGAATACGCTTTCATCCTATCCGCTGACGATCCTTTCGCAGTCTGTTGACCTTACCAGTCTGGTCGAAAACATCTCCGGACAGGCGGAAAGCAAAGAGGAGCATCCGCTGGATAAGGTCTATTCGACCGGACAGGAAGCGGAAATGCTCAACGCAATGGTATCTGAAGTCAAGCAGAATGATATTATCGGCTTCAAGCAATACATTGAGGATAATAAAGACCGTCTGGATGCTTATAACATCGAATATAATTACAATATTCAGCCGCTTGTATATCTTGCAGATACAACGGACAGCATCAGAACAGTCAACCCGAATCCGCTGGTCGATGCTTATTACGGTATGCTTGGTTATGATATGACCGGTATGTCTTCATCTTATTCGCAGATCATGTCCATGAGTACGAACGGCATGGATATCTGGACACTGATCTACGGTGACAGTCAGCTGCTCGATCAGCAGTACGATGTTCTCAGCGGTCACTGGCCGGAGAACATGAATGAGGTCATTCTTGTTGTTGACGATCATAACGAAGTCAACGGCATGACGCTTTACGGTCTCGGTCTGCGCGATCCGAATGAGATCTCCGGAATGTTTGAGAATCTCATGGCAGGCGATGAGATCGAATTCGAGTCCGTAAGCTATGATTACAGCGATCTGATGAATATGCAGTTCCGCGTCATTCCGCAGACGGATCTTTATGAATTTGATGAGACCGAAAACTGCTGGAAAGACCGCAGCCGCAGCGATGAATACATGGCGGAAAAGATCGAGGACGGTGTTCAGGTACATATTTCCGGTATCGTCCGCAAAAAGTCCGGTACGCCGACCGCAGCCCTGATGCCCGGCACGATCTGCTATACACAGGAGCTTGTTGATTATCTGATCGACGAGATCGCAGATACCGATATCGTCAAGGAGCAGCAGGATGATCCGGATATCGACGTATTCACCGGCTTTGAATTTGAAGATCATGAGGATATCACGATCGACGACGTATATGAGTATCTTGACAATCTGAACGAATCGGAATTTGCACAGCTTCAGAGCCTGTTCGCAAAGCTCTACGGCGACTCCATTGCACCGGAAAATCTCATTGAGGCACTCAATGACATGGACGATGAAGAACTTGTCGCAGCAGTTGCGCCGACTATGCTGGAAAACATCACGCTTGACGATGCAAAGGCATTTGCCGCATCAAAGGAAGGTCAGGGCGCTCTGATGATGATGCTTGCGGAACAGGCAGGCACAGAACCGGATCCGGCACTGCTCGAAGGTCTTGATGATGATACGCTTCTGGAGCTTTACAAGGGCATGATGGAAGCCAATCTCACAGCAGATGCGATCCGTGAAAAGTTCAGCAGCATGAGTGAGGAAGAAGTCAGCGCGATGGCAGAGTCGCTCAATCCTGCAAAGGATATCGAGAGCATGAAGAAAGCCCTCGCAACGATGGATGAAGAAATGCTGATCTCCGTATTCAAGGAGCAGATCCTCGCACGTTCGACTGATAATACCTATGACGGCAACCTGCAAAAGCTCGGTCTGCGTGATCCGGACAGTCCGAATTCGATCTCGATCTATTCCGATAGCTTTGAGGCAAAGGAAAAGTTTGAGGACTTTATTCAGGAATACAATGACAAGCAGGCAAAGGATGATGAAGACGAAACTGCGATCGAATACACCGACTACATCGGCATTCTGCTTTCGTCTGTCACGAAGATCATCAACATGGTATCCTATGTACTGATCGGATTTGTTTCGATCTCGCTGGTCGTATCGTCTATCATGATCGGCATTATCACATATATCTCTGTTCTGGAGCGCACGAAGGAGATCGGTATTCTCCGTTCGATCGGTGCATCCAAGCGTGATGTCAGCCATGTGTTCAATGCAGAGACATTTATAGTGGGACTGGTTGCCGGTATCATCGGTGTCGTGATCACGGTACTGCTTGATATCCCGATCAATATGATCATTGAAAAGGCATCCGGCGCACCGGATATCGCATTCCTGCGTCCGATTTATGCAGTGATCCTGGTTGCGATCTCTGTCATACTGACGCTGATCGCGGGCATTATTCCTGCAAGACTTGCGGCAAAGAAAGATCCGGTTATCGCACTTCGTTCTGAATAATAATAGAAAACGGGGAGCGCAGAAACAGCTGCGTTCCCCGTTTTGCTGAAGATAACAATAAGTGAGACAGAACAATCAGAAGCGCGGCAAGGGCGCTGCCCTTGATCCGCAGGACTTTGAAAAGGCTTGAACGTAACTTTTATGATGGCGCGCCGGTTACGCTTGGAAAACTTCTATTTTGGCTTTCACATATTTTCAACATACAAAAAACGCGAGATCACTGACAATGTGATCTCGCGGTTTTGATATTGATTCAGTTTTCTGCATTCTCATCCGTTTCAGCATCATCTGCGTGATCGTCTGACGATGCATCATCTTCCGCAGACGGATCTTCTTCGGAAGGATCATCAGCAGGCATTGATCTGGAAACAGCCTTCGGCGCATCATCCGGCGCAGGCAGAGAGATCAGCGGATCGCCTTCCTGAGAGAAATCCTTGAAGCAGAGATTCAGGTCAACTTCGCCTGTAATGCCGGCGACAGTACCGGTACAGCTGTACTGCCACATATCATAATCATAAATATAGGTCGGGCCGTCGCTGTATTCCGCAAGCCAGAACGGGATGCCGTTCAGGCGGGGCAGATCGAGCTTAAAGAGCGTTGTGCGCTTATTCTGATAAACCATTGTCCGGTATCCGAAGGACTCCATATTCTGGCAATAAGCAAGCACACAGTCTGTCAGCGTATCAACAGGGACATTATCGGTACGAGCGCCCTCATCGTCATGGAAGATCATTTCCCAGTCAAATGCGACGGGAAAATCGAGTTCACAGCCTTCGAGCTGCTGTGCGGTCAGGATCGCTTCTTCAGCGGCTTCCTCTCCGGTGATCGCCTGCGAGAAGAAATAAGCGCCGACAAGCAGGCCGGCTTCCTTTGCCGCATGGGCATATTCACGGAAACGGGAATCTTTCTGGAGCTTTCCGGTATCCACGCCGTATCCGCGGTAGCCTGCACGCAGCATGACAAAGTCGATGCCGTCCGCCTTGACCGCCGCCCAGTCGGTCACATCGTTATGTGAGGAAATGTCGATGCCGGTCAGTGCATTGAGATTGCCGTCGGCATCGTAGGAAAGCACTCTGCCGGAATCGGTTTCGACCATTTGATCGACAGGATGCGTTGAAAGCGGAACATCCGAAAGCACCGGCAGCCAGATCTGACCGAACGTATTATCGCTGAGCAAAATTTTCTGACCGCTTCGTTCATAGAAATAATCGACCTCAGCAGGTTCATATTCTTTCGGCGGAACTTCAATGCTGTCCGGATCGCGGTATTCGCGTTCGAGCGCACTGCGCAGATTGCTGATCGTATTGTGCTGCTTATACGCAACAGCGCCGAGGACTGCGGAAGTACCGAGCAGACCGAGGCAGAAAACGCCGCCGACAGCTGCGAGAACGATTAGATGCTTGCGTGCCATGATATAACTCCGTTTCTGTTATTCGACAGGATTCGATCTTACAGCGTTATTATATCATATTTTGCACTGCAGTGCAAGGGGAAAGCAGCGGTCTTTATAAAATTCTAAGAACTGCGCTTACGGCTTACGTGCATCGCCGAAATAGAAAACAGTGAGCAGACCGGGGCCGCAGTGCGCACCGATAATGATGCCCAGACTGAGAATATCAATTTTGCCGAGTGTCGGATAGGCTTTGCGCATTTCATCGCGCAGCCATTCTGCATCTTCTATGCAGTCCGCATGATTGATGATAACGTGCATACCGTCCGGCTTTGTCAGATCACGCGCAATGCCTTCCATCAGGGCTCTGAGCGCAGCTTTTCTGCCGCGGACTTTGGAGCTGACCGTCAGCTTGCCGTCATCCGGAACATACAGCACAGGCTTGATCGAAAGCATCGAGCCGATCATGGCAGATGCATTGGAAACTCTGCCGCCGCGCTTGAGATAATTCAGATCATCAACGGTAAAGCGGTGCATGATGCGCAGTTTATGTTCCTCGCCCCAGTTGATGACCTCATCAAACGAAGCGCCCTGCTCCATGCGGTCAACGCACTCCGAAAGGAGCAGACCGAGACCGCCGGAAATGCAGCGTGTATCCATCAGATAAAGCTCCTGTTCCGGAAATTCTGCGCGGACACGCTCTGCGGCGCGGTGCGAGGTCTGATAGGAGCTGGACATTTTCTGCGACATATCCAGATAGAGGACATTCTTGCCTGTCTGCATCAGACCGCGGAAAAATTCAGCATAAGTATTTTCGGTGATCATGGATGTGGAATAGACCGTGCCTCTGCGCATATCCTGATAGGCTTTGCTGCGCGTTTCTTCCAGACAGTCATCCTCATAAACATCCATGCCGATCGAATAAGTATAGCGAATCAGCGGAATATTATGCTTTTTGAAAAATTCGTCGGGCAAATCAGCGGTAGAAGCCGCTGCAATGATATAATCTGCCATAATGAAATACTCCTTCCCGAGATTACTCCCGTGCCAATCTGTCTGTATGAATTATATCACACCAGCGAACTGATGTCAAGCCGAATTTCAACACAAGGCTTGACTTTCCAAAGAGATATTGCTATAATGGGTAATATAGAGAGCTGACGGAGGTGACCGCAGATGCAGCTGACAGCCGATTCACTGACAGGCGAGCTGTTTGCCAGAGCATTGAGAGCAGAAGATCAGAGCTTTTGCCTGACAAAAACGCTCGGAACGGTGAATGATACGGAAACGGCAGATGAAAACGGAGAAGCGCACCATGCATTCAGTTCATCCGAACGGTTATCCGTGGAAATGAATGCGTCGGCAGTCCGGATATTGAAAGAGCATTTTCCGGAATTGCAGATCCGGTATCCGCAGACGGTCGAATCCGAAAAAACCGTGCAGAATGGTGAGCAGACGCAGATCATCAGGCAGATACGCACCGATGCGGTGATTCAGGTTCCGGAGGAGTTCGTGCAGATACACACGGGGGCATCATTCCGGCAGCTTATGAAAGCCGAATGGACGAAACAGCTTGACAGCCTGACGGAACAGATCGTCAGCAGGCTGCGGCGCTATGAGATAAAAACAGAGCGAATGTTCGGCGGCGGAGCTGAAACAGCGGCGCTTTCCTTCCGCGTGACGGAGGAAACGGCAGAATCGGATATCTGGACAGTCATGCTGAAACAGTGCGGATTTTATCCGCTGCAATGGGACGGCGAGATCTGCGGAATGGCGATGCTGCTTGCCGAACGGCTGAAAACGGCACTGACCGGAGACTGCACCGCGCCGCCCGAAACATCAGTGCGGCGGGATCAGAAGCAGAAGATCTGCCGTGTGACCGTATATTATTCTATCAAACAGGACTGAGCTATCATGTTATCGTTTACCACCAATTCGCCGGCAGAGACGCATACGCTTGCAAAACGCATCGGGGCATCTGTACGGCGCGGCACCTGCATTGCCTTTTTCGGCGGCATGGGTGCCGGAAAAACGACCTTTACACGCGGACTTGCCGAAGGCCTCGGACTGCCGGATATCGTCAGTTCCCCGACCTTTGCACTGGTCAATGAGTATCATGCGGCAGGCTGCGTTTCGGTGTATCATTTTGATATGTACCGTGTGACCTCGCCGGAAGCGCTTGAAACGACCGGTTTCTGGGATTATCCGCAGGAGGATTCGGTATTTGTGATCGAATGGGCGGAGAATATCGCGGCGGAACTGCCGCAGCCGCTCCTGAAGATCACGATTACCGGCAGCGGCGATCAGCCCAGACAGATCACCGTGGAAGGGGAGGAGCAGCTTGATGATTTTAGCAGTTGACACATCGGGCAGAACAGCATCCTGTGCGGTTGCGGCAGACGGCGTTCTGCTCGGATACCGGATGCTTTATACACAGCGTGCGCATTCACAGATCCTTCTGCCGATGGCAAAGGAACTGCTTGCGGAAACCGGACATACCGTGCAGGATGTGGATGTTTTCGCAGCGGCAAACGGTCCCGGTTCGTATACCGGACTGCGTATCGGCATTGCGGCGATGCAGGCGCTCGGATTTGCGGGCGGAAAGAAATGTGCAGGCATCTCCTCACTGGAAGGACTTGCATGGAATCTCTGCGGCAGAAACGGTATTCTCTGTGCGTGTATTGCTGCACGGAAGAATCTCTGCTACTGCGCATTTTTTGAAAGCGACGGCGCGGCAGTCCGTCGGCTGACAGAGGATGCGGTGCTGCCGGCGGAGGAGATCGCTGCACAGATCGCGGCATATCAGGCACCGGTCATGGTGATCGGTGACGGCATAGCAATTCTGCGTGAATATGCGCCGGCTGAATATCTCACGGCACCGATGCATCTGTGCAATCAGTCTGCCTGCGGCATCGCAATGGCGGCAATGCACAGTGAAGCGGTATCGCCGGATGAACTGACCGTCAGCTACCTGCAGGCGGTCAAAATCGGATAAAACAATAATCTTTGAACGGAGTGATTGAAATGATCGCGATCGGAAGCGACCACGCTGCTGCATCTCTGCGGCATATTATCAAGGAATATCTGGAAGAAAAGAACATCCCGTATATTGACTGCGGAACGGATGAATCGCCGAGTGACTATCCTGTGATCGCAAAAAAAGTCTGCGGCATGATCCAGTCCGGCGAAGCAGAAACGGGCATTCTGGTCTGCGGCACGGGCATCGGCATGAGCATGACAGCGAACAAGATGAAGGGCATCCGTGCGGCAGTCTGCACGGAGACATACAGTGCAAAATTCACCCGACTGCACAATGATGCGAACGTGCTGTGCATGGGTGAGCGTGTTGTCGGTTCGGGACTTGCAAAGGAGATCCTCGAAGTATTCCTGACGACTGAATTTGAGGGCGGCAGACATCAGCGCAGAGTGGATATGATGATGGAGCTGGAGAAATAATATAAATAATAGAAAATATATAGACCGGCAGACAGACACGGTCAGGTGAAAACTCGGTTATGGAGCCGGATATCCGGCTGCTGACATATCTTTTTTATGTTTTGGAAAGAGGTAAAAAATGAAAAGAAACAGAAAAACCGCAATGCTGACAGCGGCAGTGATCGCTGTCGGCGCATTATCGCTGCCCTGCGGCACAGCGTCCGCCGCAGACGGCGAAGTGATCAAGGTCGAATTTGAAAGCGGAACGCTCACGGACTGTGAAAACCGTGAACCGATCACATGGGAGCAGATCGACGAGGACGGCTTCGGCAATGTCTGCGACATGAAAGGGTGGTCGGGCGACAGCTATGTTTACATCGACCGCAAGGATGCCGCTGCGACTGTCAAGGTCAATGTGGAAAAAGACGGCTACTATGCACTGAATATCTGCTATATCCAGTGTTTCGGCAATCCGGAAAAGCCGGATAAAACGCAGTATCTGCTTGTAAACGGCGAATCACAGGGCGAGATATTGTTCCCGTTCAATTCCGGAAAGGGATGGGAGATGCTGCCGGCAGGCTATGTGCATCTGAATAAGGGCGAGAACGAGATCCAGATCAAGAGCTACTGGGGCTATACGTTCCTTGATTATCTGACGATATCCGATGCGCCGGCGTACCTGACGAATTTTGAACCGACGGATGCGCCGTGTGATCCGGATGCAAGTCCGGAAGCGCGGAAACTCTATGCCTATCTGCGTTCCGTATACGGCAAGCACGTTCTTGCCGGTCAGCAGGAATACTGCGGTTCGCATAATTACAACAAGGATGCATTGAAATCGCAGGATAAGCCGATCGACTATTTTGTGGATAACGAAGCGGAGTTTGAATACATCGAAAAAACAACGGGAAAACAGCCTGCGATCCGCGGCATCGACCTGCTGTTCTACAATACGACCTCGCCGTATTTTGATGATGCGCCGGAGCGTATTGTGGCATGGTACAAGGAAAAGGGCGGCATCCCGACTGTGACATATCACTGGAATGTGCCGACCGAAAAGGGCAGCAAGGATGTTGCATTTTATGTGGAATCTGCGGCAAACGGCGGCAATTTCACGACGTTCAGCGCGACAAATGCGGTCAAGGAAGGCACATGGGAAAATGAGGTCATCAATGCCGATATCGCGCTGCTTGCAGAACAGCTCGGCAAGGCGTGTGAAGCCGGCGTACCGGTTCTGTTCCGTCCGCTGCATGAAGCGGAAGGCGGCTGGTTCTGGTGGGGTGCAGAGGGCGCGGAAGCCTGCGTCGATCTCTATCATTATCTCTATGACAAACTGACAAAGGAATACGGTCTGCATAATCTGCTTTGGGTATGGACAAGTTCGACTTCCGCCCATGCATCGGAATGGTATCCGGGTGATGATTATGTCGATTTTCAGGGTATTGACAAGTACAATGCGATCAATAACAACGATCCGAATTACAGTGCGATCGCCGCATCATTTTATTCTATGGTCGCACAGACCGAGGGACGGAAAATGGTCGTCATGAGCGAAAATGATACGATCCCGTCACTGGAGAATCTGGAAAAGGACAAAGCGGCATGGCTGTATTTCTGCCCGTGGTATCAGCGCTATCTGACGGAGCTGACCGGTGCGGATGAACTGAAAGAGATCTATACGAGTGACTACTGCATTACGCTCGATGAACTGCCGGACTGGGATGCCTATGATCCGGAACTGCCGCCGCAGACAACGACTGCGACACAGACAACGACTGCTGCTGCCCGGACGACAACGACCGCCGTTCTGACAACAACGACCGCATCTTCTTCCGGCAAGAAAAATCCGGACGCAATGACCGGTGATGTCAACTGCGACAAGATCGTGGATGTATCCGATGCCGTTCTGCTTGCACGCCTGCTTGCAGAGGATGCGGATGCAAAGGTGAATGAGCAGGGAATGCTGAATGCAGACTGTGACGGAACGGAAGGCCTGTCCAGTTCGGATACGATCCAGATACTGAAATATATCGCAAAGCTCATTACAGCGGAACAATTCGGTCAGAAACCGTAAAAATCAACAAATTCACTCCGGAAAGCTGCCGCAAATTTATAGCGGCGGCTTTTCGTCAGCTATTGACAAAAATGCGAAAATCCTGTATAATAGTAAAGCCGCTTGTTGGACGGTTGAAGCCGCAGTATATCCGTTTCGGGTAGTATGCGCACCGTTCGCAGCGAGTTTATGGAAAAGGCAGGTGCCAAAAATACCATGTATGCAGTCATTTTGACAGGCGGTAAGCAGGTAAAGGTTGAAGAGGGCAGCGTCGTTCGCGTTGAGAAGCTCGCAGCTGAGGTCGGCGATACCGTCACCTTCGATCAGGTCGCAGCAGTCGGCGATGAGGGCGGTCTGATGATCGGCGCTCCGCTTGTTGACGGTGCAGCCGTTAAGGCAACCGTTCTTGCAAACGGCAAGGGCAAGAAGATCCGTGTCTTCACCTACAAGCCGAAGTGCGGTCAGAAGCGCGCAAAGGGCCACAGACAGCCGTTTACGCAGGTCCGCATCGAATCTATCAGCAAATAAGCACGGGATATGAAGCTCCATGCTTCGTTCACGCAGAAGGACGGTATGTTCCGGAGCTGCACTGTGAAGGGACACGCTGATTATACAGAGGATGATCCAAGCGGTCAGATTTTGTGTGCGGCGGTATCTTCGGCGGTTCAGCTGACCTGTAATACGCTGACGGAGTGCTTCGGCGCTGCCGTTACGATTACGGAGCAGCCATCAAAAACTGCGCAGAACACACTTGGTTTCCGGCTTGATGCGCCGGATCCTGTGCAATCGGAACTCCTGCACGGGCTGCTGATTCATTTGCAGGCACTCGCAGAGGATTTTGACGGTATGATGACCGTTACCCTCAAAAAGGCTTGAGTGCTGAGAGCAGCCACCACATTTGATAACGGAGGTGCAATCCAAATGTTGCGTATCAGTATGCAGTTCTTCGCTCATAAGAAGGGCGTTGGCTCTACCAAGAACGGCCGTGATTCCGAAGCAAAGCGCCTTGGCGTAAAGCGCGGTGACGGTCAGTACGTTCTGGCGGGCAATATCCTTGTTCGTCAGCGCGGCACACATATTCATCCGGGCAACAATGTCGGCATTGGTTCGGATGATACACTGTTCGCAAAGATCGACGGTCAGGTTCGTTTCGAGCGTCTCGGCCGCGACCGCAAGCGCGTCAGTGTCTATGCTGCTGAGCAGCAGTAAGAATGCATGGTATCCCGTGACCGGTTCGCCGGTCGGGGATATCTGATGTACCGCATGGTCCCCTTGTGTTTAACGCAGGGGGATTTCTTATGAGGTGATTTCAATGTCAATGTTCGTCGATCAGGCGAGAATCCATATAGCAGCAGGCAGAGGCGGCGACGGCTGTGTCAGCTTTCACCGCGAGAAATATGTCGCGGCAGGCGGTCCGGACGGCGGTGACGGCGGCAAGGGCGGCGATATTGTTTTTGTGGCAGATGACCACGATTCTTCTCTGATCTCATTCCGTTATAAGCGGAAATATGTGGCAGAAAACGGTCAGAACGGCGCTGCAAAGCGCTGCACCGGAAAAAGTGCCCCTGATCTTGTCATCAAAGTGCCGCGCGGCACGGTGATCCGTGACGCAGAGACCGGCAGAGTCATGGCAGATATTTCCGGCGATGAACCGGTGATCCTTGCAAAAGGCGGCAGAGGCGGCAAGGGCAATCAGCATTTTGCGACCTCGACCAGACAGGTACCGCGTTTCGCAAAGCCGGGCTATGACGGTGAAAAATTCGATGTGAAGCTGGAGCTGAAACTGCTGGCGGATGTCGGACTGGTCGGTTTCCCGAATGTCGGCAAATCGACGCTGATCTCGGTCGTATCTGCTGCGAAACCGAAAATTGCAAATTATCATTTTACAACATTGGAGCCGGTGCTCGGTGTTGTGAGATTTGACGATGAAAGATCGTTTGTTATGGCGGATATCCCCGGTCTGATCGAAGGTGCGGCAGCTGGTGCCGGACTTGGTCATGATTTTCTGCGGCACGTTGAGCGCTGCCGTCTGATCGTTCATGTGCTGGATGTATCGGGCTGTGAGGATCGTGATCCGATCGAGGATTTTGAGAAGATCAATAAGGAACTGCGAGAGTTTTCCGAAGATCTGAGCAAATGTCCGCAGATCGTTGCAGCCAATAAAGCTGATATTGCATCCGAGGAGCAGATCGAGCGTCTTCATGCCTATATCGCAGAAAAAGGACTGCCTTTTTATGTGATCTCGGCAGCCGCGGCACAGGGAACAAAGCCGCTGCTTGATGAGATCGCCCAAACGCTTGAAACCCTGCCGCCGGTCAAACGGTTTGAAGCAGAGGCAGCACCGGAACCGCTGCCGGAGGAAAGCAAGCGCTTTGAGATCGAGATCGACGAAGACGGTGTTTATCAGGTCGATGCGCCGTTTATGGAGCCGATCATGCGCACGATCAATCCGGATGACTGGTCGTCGCTGCAATATTTCGAGCGTGTACTGCGCAGCAGCGGCATCATAGACAAGCTGGAGGAAATGGGTGCAAAGGAGGGCGTGACCGTTTCGATCAACGGTTTCGAGTTTGATTATGTCGATTGATATGCTCAGCGCGCAAACGCCCCTGACACCCGATGCGGCGAAACAGTACAGTCCGCTGACGCTCGCATTTTTAGGCGACAGCGTATATGAAGTGATGGTGCGTGAGGCACTTCTGCTTGAAGCGAACCGTCCGGCGCGTGAATTGCATACGCAGGCAGTTGCGCACGTTCGTGCAGCCTATCAGGCGGATGCAGCAGGCAGGATCGCAGATATGCTGAATGAAGATGAGGCGGATATTCTCCGCCGCGGCAGAAATGCAAGCGGCATCAGCGTACCAAAGCACGCAACACCGGCAGATTACAGGAAAGCAACAGGCTTTGAATGCCTGTTCGGATATTTATATCTCTGCGGCGAAACAGCAAGACTGCGGGAACTGTTCGCTGTAATATGGCAGAAAAATCCGCAGGAACATGATTTTTCAGAATAGGAGGCGCTTTTATGTCCGGACATTCCAAGTGGAATAATATCAAGCGGAAAAAGGAAGCGACCGATGCGGTAAAGGCAAAGATCTTTACCAAGATCGGCAGAGAGATGATGGTCGTCATCAAAGAGGGCGGCCCTGATCCGAATAATAACAGCAAGCTGCGCGACCTGATCGCAAAGGCAAAGTCGAATAACGTTCCGAATGACAATATCGACCGTCTGATTAAAAAGGCAGCCGGCGACAGCGACAAGAACAGTTATGAATCCCTGACCTATGAGGGATACGGCCCGAACGGTGTCGCAGTTATCGTCGAATGCCTGACGGATAACAAGAACCGTACCGCAGGCAATATCCGCCACTATTTTGATAAATTCGGCGGCAATCTCGGAACAACGGGCTGTGTTTCGTATCTGTTTTCGAGCAAGGGTATTGTCGTGATCGAGCATGAGGGCGAACTGGAGGAGGATGCTGTACTGGAGGATGTCATGGAGCTTGGCGGCGATGATATGACATATTCGGAGGACAGCATTGAGATCGTCTGTGATCCGGCGATCGTCGGTGAGCTGCGTGAGGGACTGACTGCGAAGGGTTATCTTGTCGCATCGGCAGAGGCAGAGGAAGTTCCGAGCACTTATGTAACGCTGACGGAAGAAGAATCTCTCCGTAAAATGGGACTTCTGCTTGAGCATCTTGAGGATGACGATGATGTGCAGAACGTCTGGCACAACTGGGATATGCCTGACGAAGACTAAAACAATTTCATCTTTATGAGAAAGCCGCTAAGAGCAAGGGGGACTCTTAGCGGCTTTCGTATATTCTGTTATCCGGCTTTCAGCGTTTGTATGAATCTTTCTGTATTTCCAAATCAATATCTGTCCAGATATCGCCGCAAAGACTGTATGTTTCACGGATACCGTTTTCTTCAAATCCAACGCTTTTATAGCAGTGATATGCCTGTGGATTGTTCTCAAAAACACCGAGACTGACCGAATCGGCGCCATATATTTCAAATGCAAATTTCAAGCCGAGCAGCAGCATCTTTTTCCCGTAACCCATTCCTCTTTTTGAAGGATTGATAATGACGTATCCGAAGCGGAGTTTTGTATCGTCATCTTCCGGACGGACTCTGGCGGTAAAAAAGCCGACAAGACCGGATTCATCAAAAGCAGTAAACGGAAAATACCTGTCGTTATCTTCTCTGCCTGAAGTTGCTTCAAGCAATCGTTTTTCAGAAACGGGATAGTCACCTAAGATACCGGCTGACCATTTGAAGAATTCAACCTCTTGGCTTGTCCATGTAATGATCGTTTTTGCATCATTTTTTCTGAAAGGTCTGAGTCTCAGCATATCGTTCTCCTTTGTGTTTGAAAAAGACGTTTTTTCTATTATAACACATCCTGTCTGCAAAAGTAAAGGGGAAAAACGCCGGGAATTATCAGAATGTAACCGGCGAGCAAAAACAAAAATTCGATCAAAACTTATATTTTGGCGTTCACATAGTATTTTGAAAGACTGAGCCGAACAGATCGCATTCTGTTCGGCTCATAATTTTTATTGCTGATGTTCGTGGAAGAAATACGGGAGCATATCATAGACATAGTGGCGGACATTGCCCCACCAGTGATCCTTGCCCTCAGCAACAATAAAATACAAATTACCCTTTGAAAGATCAGATGTATACACAAACTGGCTCATCTTCTTCATTTCTTCGATCTGCGGTCCGATATTCGGATAAGCGATATCCGTTGTACCGGTCGCGGCCATGATGAAGAATTCATCCTGCTTCAAGCCTGCCTTATCGACTGCATCCGCGATGGCCTTCGCCTTGTCGTAAGAGGTATTTGTACCGCCCCAGTGGTCGCCGGAAAGCGGCATATAATATGCGACGATGTCAAGGCAGTGCGTAAAGACAGCCCATGTGGAAACGCTGCCCATTGAGAAGCCGCCGTATGCGCGGTGATAACGGGAAGCCTTCAAATCTTCCAGAGAAGTGGATTCGGCATAGGTGGAATATTTGCCCTCGACAAACGGTACAACTTTGTCGCGGAATTCCGACCAGAATCCTTCCGCTTCACTCTGATTGAAGGTCGGCGTAACAAGGATCATCGGCTCAATTTCGCCGTTTTCGATCATGTGATCCATAATATTCTGCATCATCGTATCATTCTGGAAGAACAGCGTTTTCTCATTCTCGCCGCCGCCGTGCATCAGATAGAAAATGTTGTATTTTTTGTTTTCATCGTAATCAGGCGGCAGATAGACATACAGTGTATTCTGTCCCTTCGGGCCGTTGTAATGCTCCTCAACGACCTTGCCGGGATGTGAAGCCTGGCTCAGATAAACGCCCTCATTGAACGGATGATACTGCAAATTTGCATCATAGTTAAACGGTTTGATCTCCGGTGCAGGCGGATCGACCTTTTCCGGATAAACGCTTGTCTGACCGGTCAGATACTGCACAAACCAATCGACTTCTTCCTCGGAAAACAGCGTATTCTGGTTGACATCCGCAGCTTTCTGCATCATTTTATTCGATAAATTGGAAACGAGATTGCGTTTTGCAAGCGTCAGGTCGGCCGCGCTGATCACGCCGTCCAGATTGACATCGCCGAGCGTGAATTTGACTTCCTTCGGGCCTTCGATCTGCGTACCGGCTGCGGCACAGATCGCTTCGTCGATATAGAAGGTGTTGCTTCCGCTGACCGTTTCCACATAAAGGCTCAGCTCAGTCGCGCCGGACGGGATCGTATATTCCGCATTGGCAAGCTGTGCATAGGCACCGGTCAGGACATCAGCAGCTGCGAGATGATCGTACATCTGTGTGCCGCTTGAATCTTTGTACGCAAGCGAAAGCTGATAGGACACCTGTGATGCGCTGACATCATCTCCCGTACATACACATACCGAAAAGCTGTAGGTCTTGCCGGCTTCACAGATCGAGGAAATGTCCTTTTCTGCCCCGTTCCATTCTGCCGTTCTGCCCGATACAAACAGAGCGGAATTGTCCGCGTATGGCATCTTGCTGTCTGTTTTGACAGAGCAGCCGCCTCTGCCGCCCCAGCCGCCGTCACCCGATTCAAAGGTGTCGTGGAAGATGTACGAGGCATCATCCGCCGCGGCAGTCTGCATCGGCAGGATGCTTGCTGACGACAATGCGGTCGAACAGGCAAGCAAAGTTGTCAGCATCTTTTTTTTGCATTTTTTGAGATTCATGATAATTCCCCCTTACAAAAATACACCAGAACTATACAAAACGTGTTCTGTATTTTGATTATAACACATCGTATTAAATAAATAACTACACTAAATGAAGATTTTCTGCATTTATTGGCGATGATTTTCACGAGTTTACGAGGTTTTCGCATATTTTGCACATTGTTAATCTTTCACCGCAAAAAATGATAAGTCAATATTGTGCATTCCTGTCTATATCATACAAGCAGCCTGACAGGCCGTACAATCGAATGCGTTTTCATCATCTTGCATAAATACGGGGCATTGTATTTGTAGGGGTTCACCGAATATTTTATAAATTCTTGAATACTACTTGACAATATTTTCCAAACGGAGTATAATAGCACATAAAGAAACAAAGAGAATTCATATTTTTGTTTATTATTGCACATTCCAACAGTATAAGGGTGTAATTAGACAGACTATGCTGATTTGATTCAGCGGCGCAAACCATACAACTTTGACATTTCAATACAAGTTCCCCGATAAACTGATGACCGACCAACCAAAATGAAAAATGCAAAGGAAACAAGATTATGAAAAAGAATTCCGGTAAACTGATTTCTGCCGCACTGGCAGGTTTGACCACACTGATCTCATTTTCAGGCTTTTCCGATTCCCTGAAGGCAAGCGCAAACGAGATGTACGAATATGCGGAATTTCCGCTCCGAACAATGTGCGTCACACAGCTTGCATTTGAAAGCGCATCTCACGGCACATCCTATCACATGGATTGCAGCGGAAAATATGAAGAATATGCAGTTGCACCGTTCACGGGCAAAGTTGTATATTCAGAGAAGCATTACGGACTTGTACTGTTCCAGAGCAGTGAACCTGTCCACTATGCAGACGGCTCGCTTGATTATATGACCGTCATTTTTATGCACTGTGCCAATACCGATGAGCTTGGACAGCTCCGCGATGCCGAAACAGAGATCCCGCAGGGCGCTGATCTGATCCGCTGCGGCGGCATCGGCAGAAACGGCATTGAGGAATATGTCAGACATTATGATATCGGCGTTTACAGAGGCGCGATCTCCTCACCGTCAGATGCGCCCGAAGCAGGCGGTTATTTCAGCCGGCTCGGCAATCTGTATCCGTTCGAGGGATTCTATGTTGATCCTTCATTGACAGTCAATATTGTAAACTGGGGCAAGCTCGCAAGCGGCAATACGCTGACCAAAGGCACATATTCCGACTGGCAGAACTGCTGGGTGATGCTGAATGCGGCAGAAACTCCGGCATTGCAGGCAGCCGTTGTATCCACACAGCCGCCCGTTGCGACAACTGTAACGACTGCTCCGGTCACGACGACCGCAGCGACCACAGCTGAAACCACGACCGCAGCACCGGAGACCACGATGCTGACAACAATGTCCACTGCGACAGCATCCACAGCGGCGATCACAACAACATCGGCGATTTCTTCGCAGGCACCTGCGAAAAAACTGCCGGAAAAACCGCTTGTATCCGTCAGCAGCATGGATGAGGTCACGATCTCCTATCAGGACTGCGAAAATGCGACCTATTACAACATCCGCATTTATGACAAAGACAGCAAAGAGATCGCGTATTGTGTCGGTGTCTGCGAGGATGCAAACCCGTTCAACGAATGCAGAGCCTATACGGAAACAAGTCTTTCGCACGCACTTGCACCCGGCTCCTATTACGTTCGGGTAACGGCGGTCAACAAGGCAGACGGAACGCTTGCAGCATCGGATGCAGTATCATTTGAAGTCACGCTTCCGGATTATGCAGGCAGCGGCGATCTTGACGGCAACAACTATGTAAACGATGCCGATATTCGTCTTATGACACGCTGCATCAGCGGCAATGCCGATCTGAAACAGTCGGTTCTTCTGGCTGCTGATATGAATTATGACGGTATTCTCAATGCGGCAGATCTTTCCCTTTTGAAGCGGAATGTGATCGCGCAGAAGAATGCAGCATGATGATACGGTTATTTCCTTTTTCATGATAATATGCCGAAAGCCGCTAAGAGCCACCCCTCTCTTAGCGGTTTTCGGCTATAAATATTTTCAAGACCGTCTGCCGCGTTCTGCGGTACGGCAAACAAAATCGCCGTTCCGGAAAGTGACCGGAACGGCGGTAAAAGATCAATAGGATTTGTGGACAAACTGTGTTTCATCGAGCGTAAATAAAACGCGGTCGGTGTTATAATACATATACGGCACATAAACGAGCTGCATCTCTTTCCATGCAGACGGTGCAAAGATATAGGCGTATCCGGTGATTGTCTGACCGCCTTCGATCGCCTGATTGAAGCTTTCCATCGGGCTGTTGATGCTGGTGTAATACTTTCTTGCAGGAACGGCAGCCTGAATATCGCGTGCAGCATTGACATCCTCAGTACCGTCGATGATAACAGAAAAATGCGTCAGGGTGGAGCAGTCGATCTTTTCGGCTGTTTTATTGGAAATGGTCATTTCGGCGAGCAGAACGCGGTATTCCTGCTTATTGACGTTGTCGATCTCAATGACATCATTAAGTGTGATATCGAGCTTATCGGCATAGTTGATTGTCTCACCGATAGCACCGGCAAAATCGTTTCCGGGTGTATTTTCGTCTACACGGCTTTCGGGTACTTCGGGGATATAGACACTGCCGCCGATATCAGGAATATTGTCGCTGCTGCTGCTGCTTTTTCCGGCACAGCCGGTGCAGAGTGCAGAAGCGCTGCAAAGTGCAGCCGCAAGTACAAGCACTGCGGCAGAACGGAGCTTTCTCATCATTTTCGGATCCTCCCAGATTCTTATGGTATTCGGCATCCATACCGGATGCATTCTGTAATATTATAGCATAGTTTTCCGAAAAAAGCAAGCCCGAACTGATAACAGTTTTGTTATTCCGGATTACAAAACGGATCAAAGTAGAAAGTATCCTCAGTGCGTATGCCGTTCCGGTCACCGGTCAGGCGGATTCTGCTGACACGCGCAGAGAGATCGCCCGTCCGGACAAGATCCTCGATATCCTCGCCGCAGTAGCCGGAATAGGAGACGGTACGTGTCCGGAGCCGTCTGTTGCTGAGCGCGATCCGCCAGATCAGCGCATCATCGGGGTTATAGGCATATTGTTTATCGAGGAGGATCTGCTTGACGCGGACGATATTTCTGCTTGCGGCTTCCGGATTGCTGCGCGTGAACGTGCCGTATTCACCGGCGGCATTCGCCATGTCGATGCGGCTGAGCATTTCGCTGCAATCACTGCCATGACGGTCGGAAAGGATCGCATGATCGGGCAGCAGGACAGCATCCGAGCCGGTCTGCGGTGTCATCAGGAGCATATTCGGCACGCGGATATAAGGAAAACCGTGATTCAGCTTATAATTATACGCCATAATGGAATCCCACATCGCGGCGTTGTCACGGACATAGATATAGGAGATCTCCGGCATAGAGCTGTCGTAGGTGATATTCGGGAGCGCGTAAGTTTCCATGAGCGACCGCAGCGTGACGGCATAATGCATACCCGGAACGAGCTGATTGCGGATCAAAGCGGCAGAGAAACTGCGACAGTCGATTCTGAGGACATATTTTCCGGCAGAATGCGAACATTCCGAATGTTCGATGATACCGTCAAAGAGAAGCTGACCGTCCAGAGAAAAGAGCGCCTCGGATGGCGTATCCGGAAAATCGTCGGTGAGGAAATGTGCCGAGAGGACCGCAAATGCCTGATACCGTTCACGCAGGAGCGAAAAGCGCAGACAGCGTGTGACCTCATAGGAAGAACCGTCCGGACAGCGGAGCAGGCAGCAGACATTCATTCCGACATCCCCCCGATCAGTGAAACAGAGAGGACAGCCGTTCTGCCGTTTTGTTTGACGCAGCAGCCTGCATCGGTAATACGCAGACCGGTGAACGAAACGCCTGCAAAGACCGTATCAAAGGAACGGTGTGTCTGCATGGGAGACTGCAAAGCCAGCAGATACGTACCGCATTCCGATTGCAGGACAGTGCCCTGCACATTCAGGATACAGGGGATCTGCGGCAGCAGTCGGATATCGGTACTGCCGTCGCAGAGTGTATCGCGCTGAACGGGTACTTCCGTTTTGATCTGATAATCCGTGACAGGGACGGACAGCGCACCGAGCTGTAAAATCAGGATCTCTTTTTGTGTATCGAATGTCATTGAGCATCCTCCTCAGTCAGAAAGCCCGTTCCGGCGAAATCGAGCAAAGTATCGCGCACGAACCTGTCGATCTGCCGGACATAGTGCAGTTCACCGAAACGGATCTTTCGCAGATCAAGCTGATTCTGCTGAACGGTATGCAGGATGCAGGCATCAGTCAGATCGGCATATTCAGAGAATCGCGCATCGGTTCTGCAATGCAGTCGCAGACGGACGGTCAGCTTTGCCGGAACGGCATCTCCGAAGAAAGAGGGCACTGCCGCATCCAGTTCTGCATCCGTGCAGGCAGCGGTGACAAAGAACGGCACGGCAGGGATCGGCTTCAAAATCTGCGGATATTCGCGGAAAGCAGGAATGCCGGCAGCATTCAGCGCGTCAATGAAACAGCCTGTCAGATTGTCCGTCATGCACATCCCCCCGTATGCTGAAATACAAACGCATCATCGCGGAGCAGATCGGCGCATTTTGCGCGGTATTCGATGACGAGCCGTTCAGCGAGACTGCATCCGCCGCGATCGGGAATATCATCTGCTTTTGTACCGGCATAAGAGGGCGAAGCCAGACCTGCGGCGACAATGCGCCGGTACTGCAAATTGGTGCGCGCAGCGGCATAGAGGCAAAGGCGCACATCATCGGGATCAGCGGCAGGGCGCAGTTCTGCGAGAACGGTACGGATCTCGGCTTCGGCGATATCGCGCCACATTTCAACATCCTGTAACTGCGAAAGCGACTGAAAAAGCTGCATGACTTTTGCATCATTCATTTGCATTCCCCCGATCTGTGCTGTTTGCGAAGGAGAAAGCCTGCATGGAAGACGGTTTTCCGGTGTTCCGTTCAGCGGAAAGCTGCGGCTTGACGGAAAGCGGCTCAGCGCTCTGCATAAGGGACTGCCGGAGTTTCAGCAGATCGGCAGGATCCATGTGGATAACGGATTCCGCGAGTGCTTTGGAGCAGGCATTTTCGCCCCAGCGGTAGCAGAGCCGGATGACATCTCTGCGCAGAAAATCGGAAACGAGGTCAAGCTGACTGAGCGCATCCTGATAGGCATCGCGGAGCAGTACCGTTTCGGCATCACAGGCAGTACCGCCGAGTGTTTTCGTCACGCCGGCATGACGCTGTGCCGGAACGGCGACAAAGCTCCATTCATACACATCGCTGATCTCATCGAGTGTCGTATAGCAGGGTGTACCGCCGTAATTTCTGCCCTTGATATGTCTGCACGGTTTCCGGAGATGATTTGCGCCGCAGACCGAGCAGATCCGCGCACCGGCGGCGCAGGAGATGCTGACTTCCTTTTTGATGCCTGCATCAATTTCGCGGATGAGGTCGGCATTGCTGTCCGTGCGCACCATATAGGCATTTGCGGCGAGACAGCGATAGGGTTTTCCGTTTTTGGTGAAACGGTCGGGAACGGTGCGGAGTTCCGTCCGGAAAATTCTTGCAGTCTGATTCGCAGAAGTTGGATTATGGTCAAAGATACCGGTCACGCCGACAAACCGCTTTTGCAGTTCGGCGAGTGCGGCATCGGAGAAGCAGTCGCCGTCGCGGTCGATCTCGTTGTCACAGAGGATGAGATCAAAGAGATAGACCTCATCGAGGGTATGTTTTCTGCGTGTAAATGTGTTCAGCTGTTCCAGCAGCATATCGTTATTCTGTTCCATAGATCTCCTTTCACCCGCCGCCCGCCCATATCAGATTCAAATGTCAAAAGGGGGGGATAATCAGCTTTCGATGCTCAGACTTGCCGCCGCACCGGACATCATCGGCTGGAAACCGATGCGGATGGAAACGGCGATACGGTCGAGCTGACAGTCAATGAGACGGTCGGATTCGAGCAGCACATCGGAGCCGGTGATACAGGCGAGCGCATAGTCACGGGAAATACCGATCACAGTATCATCATCGAGCGAGGAATCTTTGAGGAGCTTTGCGCCGAAGGGCAGATGCACCTGACCGTTTGCATCGAGAGTACGGCCGCGCATTTCGGTCATAGCGAGGATGCTTGCGACGATTTTCGGAGATGCGATGACGGTCGTGAGATTATAGTCCGTGAACTGCGCGTAAAGGGTAGCGAGATCGGCATACGCGATCGTCGCGCCTGCGGAGCTGACGGGCGTGACGGAATCGCTGATGACATCGAGTGCTTTTCCTGCGATCGCACCGGCGAGTTTTCGGCCGACTGCACGCAGCATGACGGCAAAAACGTCGATGCGCTTCTGACGGAGCGTTTCGTAGGATGCGGAGATCAGTCTGCCGTACTTGTCGAGCGCGATTGCGGAAGATTCGGTGATGACGGTTTTCTTGAGACAAACGCCCTCAGCAGTTGTAGCGGAATAAGCGCCGTCTGTTTCGTCGATCGAAAAGCCTTTGCAGGAGGATGCATTGACATTAGATGTTGCGGCGGTCAGTTCCGGCAGGATAGATTCTTCCATGCCGCGTTTGATTGCTCTGCGGACGAATTCGGGGAAGAGGACAGCGCTTTCGGTAGTCGTAAAGAATTTCTCGACGGTATCGCAGTCAGCGCCGGAAACGCGGATATCGAAGCGTTTGAGCTGACGTTCAAAGGCATCGAGCTTTGCGAGTTCAGAGCCTGCATACTGAGCAGAGGGATCAGCCTCCTCAAGTGCCTGTGTGAAGGAGCGGTTTGCGAGGTGATACATACCTTTTTCAAGTCTGACAGAATCGTACATATAAATTCCTTTCTGCGGGGGAGAACCCCCGTCTGAAGCGGAGCAGGGCAACCGTCCTGCTCAATCTGTAGAAAAACCTGCGGCGAGCAAAAATAAAAGTTTTGGTCGAGCTTTTTCAAAAGCTCGCAGGTCAAGGGCAGGGCCCTTGCCGCACTCCGCAGAGTGCGGAACACCCCTATACTTTAGGAGCTCCGCAGGGGTGAATCTGATAAAACGATCCGGTGGATCGTTTTTCAGAGAGGGGTGCCCTGCGATAGAGGGCACCCGTAAGCGCCGCGCAGTGCGCGGTGCCGATATTGTTTTCCATTTCAATGAGTGTGCAGAGGGCAGATTTCTGAGCGTTTCACATAGGCAGGGAACAAAAGGCGAGCAAAAACGGGATTCCAAAGGGATTGAATCCCTTTGGCAGATTCTTAGGGCAGAGCCCTAAGTCGCTGTCCGCAGACAGCGAAACTCCCCTATACTTTAGGAGCTCCGCAGGGTGTGAATTAGGGGGTGTCCTGCGATAGAGGACACCCCTATGCGAATTACAAAGTAATTCACCATACGGGACTTTATCGACAAGTTAGGAGCAGCTTCATCTGCCCTGCTCTGATTTTGTTTTCAAATTGCGCAGTTCGATTTCTTCTGCCTGCGCATTTTTGAGTCTTGCATCGGCGAGTTCGGTCTCGTCCTGCAAATTGATGATATCCCAGCAGATATCGGGTTCATCGGAGAAACCTGCGCCGCGTAGGACAGCAGTACCGACAGCGAGCAGGACAGGGGAGAGCAGTCTGCGGAAATACTCGAGCTCAGAAGTGAGGATATCGGCCTGCTGTGCGGACATTCTCTCGGTAGATGACCATTGCAGACCGAGCAGGAAGGGCGGAATGGACAGCTTTGCGACGATTTGTTCAAGGAGCTGCCGGACGGGAATATTCGTATCAAAGAGCTGATTTTCCGCCCCGATGACCTTGATGCCGATATCGCCGACCGCGACAAAATCCTGCACATCGCCGTACTGTGCAGCGCGGATACCCTGCTGCCATGTTTCGGCGATCGACTTTGCGTGTTCTTTCGCAAAAGCAGCAGAATCGCTGTCCGGGTGATAGGTGACGGCATAGCGGATATTGCCTGCGCGGTCATAATTCTGACCGATGCACTCATAGATACGGAGCAGGATACGGGAAACGGCAGGCAGACCGCGCAGCACGGACACACCGGAAACCGCACCGGCAGGCGGATCGAGTGCCGCAAACAGGATACGTTCCGGATACCGCAACGGAACGAATACATCGTTTTTCCGGACGGAGAATCCGCAGCACCGGTTTGCTGAAATATCGGTTCTGACGATGCCCGGATGCGCGGTCATCAGCGCAGCCGGCGCACCGTTTTCATCGGGAACGATCTCACCGAAAGCATTGCCGTAAGTGAGCAGACTGTCGAGCATCTGATCTGCAAAGAGCTGGAGTGATCTGCCGGTGACATTGACGGATACCTGACCGGAAAAGCGGTCGAGCGCGGCCTGTGCGGCAGGATCATCAGCGGTGAGCCGGAAGCCGCCTGTCAGCCTGACGATTTTGCGGATCGCGGCATCAATGACGGGAACGGCGAACCGGAGCGCGTCATAGAGCTGATATTCCTGTTCCGGAACGGTATCGGGAATGCGGAGCGGCAGACCGGAAACCGGAGCAGCTCTGGGCGGCGTGAGCATGAGGGGGATTTTCTCCGAATGGGCATCTGGTTTTTTTCGGGGAAACAAAAACGGGAACGCCAATCAAACACCTCCATGAAATAAAAATGATGCGTCATCGTCTGACCGCAGCGACGAAGAACGAGTCCTGTTTCGTGCGGTCAAGCACGTTCATAACGAAATAGCGGATATCGTCCATAGCGTGATCGTTCATCTTCACAGGGCAGTCACGGGCAGCCTGATCGTCCCAGACATAGAGTGAAAATTCGCGTATCGTATCGGCACACTCCGGAGAAAAGAGGATCTCGCGGTTTCGGAGTGCATCGGCAGTGCGGCGGATACCGGAAAGCACATCATTTTTCGCCGGAACGACAGTGAATTTCCCGTGTCTGCGGATGCAGGCGATGAAGCTTGCAGCAGAGGGATCGACAATGACCTGTTCAATGGGATGATCGCCGGCGAGCGCAAGGAGCGCGGCATAATGTTCCTCATCGGTGCGCGGCAGACCGTTTTTTCCGGCATCGTAATAGCTTTCCGCGATCCTGTACCATTTGCCGCCGCTGAAAGCCCAAAGCCCGAAAGACGCAGGATTGATCGTCCCGTAATCGCAGGAGATGACGAACCGTTCGGCATGATCGGGCGGATCAGCGAGATGCACAGCAGGCGAAAACATCGGATAGATCAGCCCTTGCGCCGCCGTCCAGATTCCTTTCACATAGCGGTCATAGAACACGCCGGAATAGAGCCGTTCATAGCGTCTGCGAATGGCAGGTGTCAGCGAAGCATTATCCTGCATGGTGAAATGGAGATAGAGCGAATGTTTATCGCGTGCTTTCAGGATCCATTCCTGATAGAACCAGTGTGAGGGCTGAGCGGGATTACAGCAGAACCAGAATTTTGAATGCGGAACGGAGCATCTTGCGAGTGCCTGTTCGACAAAGGAGCGCGGCATGAGCGCGACCTCATCGAACAGAACGCCTGCGAGCGTCATGCCCTGAATGAGGGAAGCGGAGCTTTCATCCTTACCGCCGAATGTATAGAAACGGTTGTATCTACTGCCGAGAGCGATCTCGATATAGCCGCTGCTGAAATTTTCGGAGATATGAAAGCCGACGGCTTTCAGGAGGGAAAGCAGCGGCAGGATGAGATTGCGCCGGAGGGATGTTTTTGTTTTACCGCAGATCGCAAAGTTCTGCTGATGAAAGGAGACGGTAGCCCAGAGGACGAAGCCGAGGGAAAGTGCAGTTGTTTTGCCGGAGCGCACAGCGCCGTCACAGATGACAGCATCGAGATGCTGTGTATGCGGATCATTCCACCAGTTGATCGCCTTACGCTGTTTCGGAGAGAACGGAACCGGAATGATCGGCAGAGTCGGATTCAAGCATATCCACCTCCTCCGTCTGACTGCCGCGAAGTGCCTGCATGAGCGCAGCAGCGGCTGCGGCAGAATCGGCAGCACCGGCACATTCGAGCAGTTTGATCATGGCATTCAGCCGGTCGGCGAGTTTGATCTCGATGCCGCCGCCCTTGTCGATTTTGATAGAAGTGACATGAAAGAGATCGAGAGCCTGCAAATCATCCGGTGTGATTGTATCAGAAAATACGAGTTTTGCGGCATCGTTCGCGTCACCGAAGGCAAGGCGTGTAAGACCGGCGGTAACGAGCTGCTGCAAGGGGAGGGGCGGCTGTGCGGCGAGCTGAGCGAGATAGCGTCTGCACGGGGGTGAATGGAGCATTTGCAGACCGTCATCGGCGGCGGTATCGGGGTGACAGCCGGCGCGGAGGGCGGCTTCGCGGACATTGCCGAGTGCGAGGTACCATCTGCAAAAGGCAGAGCGGCGGGATTTGAGCTGTTCCAGAAGCATGACCACCTTTCGGAAAGAAGTATGATGCACGGGTGAGGGAGCAGCCGGCATCTATAAACGGTGCGGAAAACGGCAAAAGTTGTACGTTTGCGTGCAACTTTCCATATATTTTATAATTATTTAACATGGTATGCGAAAAACAATGCACAACGAGAAGTAAAAACATCAATCAAATAGCTCTGTTTTTCAGGGAGCAGCCGGCGAGCACAAATAAAAGTTTTGATCGAACTTTTTCAAAAGTTCGCAGTTTCCAAAGGCAGAGCCTTTGGTCGCACTCCGCAGAGTGCGAAATACCTTTTGACTTCCAGCACGGGAAGATAGGGGCTTGGGGGAAGTTCCCCCGCATTTTGAAAAAATGCTGGGCAACATTCCACCATTATTGATCATTCGTTCTTCTATCGTATGGAGAATATGGCTGCAATAAAACTGCATCAACAAGTTGGGCATCGCGCAGAGCGCCCCTCTCGAAAAAACGATCCACCGGATCGTTTTGTTCGCCGAAATCCCAGTCTGCTCGCCGGTTACGTTCTGCTTTCATTATGTATTATTTTCCGCTTTCGCCGAACTGCTGAACAAACGGATGTGTTTTTTCGTTTGCCCATTGCATTTCCTGCGATAATATGCTATAAGTCGGCAGTGCCGACAGCCGTTTTTGTCCTCATGCAGTTTTCATGTTGCTTTTTTCATCTTCATCCATTGCAATTTCCGCGATAATATGCTATAATAACGATATGCAGGCAATCTGCATGACAATGAATGATAATTGAAAGGACATAGCAACCATGAATAAAGCTGTTATACTTGCAGGCGGACAGGGCAAACGTATGAAAGCACCGATCCCCAAGCCGATGTTCAAAGTTCTCGGCGAACCGATGCTGGAATGGGTTCTCGGTGCGTGTGAACAGGCCGGACTGCAAAATATTTGTGTTGTAACGGGCTACGAATCGGAACAGATCAAGGCTTACATCGGCAATCGCTGCGAAACTGCATATCAGGCTGAACGTCTCGGCACCGGCCATGCGGTCATGCAGACACTCCCTTTTCTGAATGCCGATACGGACGGCAATACTTTGGTTTTATGCGGTGACGCTCCGTTTATCGACAGCAAGACGATCGCTGAATCGCTCGAACGTCATATCACCGAGCGCAATGCCGTCACTGTCATTACTGCAAACGTGAAAAAGCCCTCCGGCTACGGCAGAATCCTGCGGACAGATTCCGGTATCGCCGGCATCGTTGAGGAAAGAGATGCAACCCCTGAACAGAAAGAAATCACCGAGATCAATTCCGGCTGCTACTGGTTCCGGACAAGTGACCTCATCGACCTGCTCAGCCAGATCGGCAATGACAACGCGCAGCAGGAATACTATCTGACCGATACGGTCGCGATCGCCCTGAACAACAATCTCCGTGCAGGTGCTTACTGCTCCGCAAATGAGAACGTGGTTCTCGGAGCAAATAACCGGCAAGGTCTGCTGGAACTGAATACTGTCGCACGGTTAGCAGTTCTGAACGATCACATGGATAACGGTGTCGGATTTGTCTGCACCGACGGCATCATCATTGAACGAAGCGTGAAGATCGGTGCCGGTACAGAGATCCTGCCCGGAACGATCCTGCGCGGTCAGACAACCATCGGCGGTAATTGTGTGATCGGCCCGAACTGTGTGATCGAGGACTGCGAGATCGGTAACAATGCTGTGCTGAATGCTGTGCAGGCTTATGATTCTCAGATCGAGGACGGTGCGCAGATCGGTCCGTTCGTGCATATCCATCAGAACAGTGTGATCTGACCTTCTAACCATCATATTTGGCAAACAGGAGGACATCATGGAACATTCTAACTGGAACTGCCCCAAATGTCATCATCAGAATATCAGCGGTACGCTGATACAATGCCCGAAATGCGGAAAAAAACGAAACCGCTGGGGTTACTGGGACTGCCCGTACTGCGGTTCGCATCAGATTCGCGGCGACCATAAGGAATGCCCGAACTGCGGCAAGCCGAAAGATCGGGAAATCAAATTCTATCTGAATGATAACTGCCCGATCGAATTTGTCGATGAAGTATCGGGAGAAAGTGCTGTCCGCATCGGCAAGCAGAACTGGATCTGTCCGTTTTGCAGTCAGCAGAATGATGACAGCGTTCAGAACTGCGTCTACTGCGGATCGCCGCGTTCAGAAAGCAGGGAACGGTATCACGATGTTCCATCCGCAGAGAATCAGCTGATTCGGGTTGTACCGCCAAGCAAGCGCAGCAGCAAAGGCTGTTGGCTGGGTTTGATTATCGGACTGTGTGCCTTTTTACTTCCGGTCTTCATTATCATCGGTGTGGAACTTTCTCATGCTTTGGGTGATAAGATCACGCACAAAGCAGAACTGCAAACCGCAGCATGGGAAAGCAACATATATGTTGAAGAACTGAAAACGATCCAGGAAAGCGATTGGGAACTGCCTCCGGATGTACGCCTGCTCCGGACTGCCGAAGAAGAACATGAATATATTGATCATTATGAACAGCGGTCGCGGCAAGTCTGGGAACCGGACAATAACGACGGCGGCGGCTGGGACGGCGGCGGCTGGGACGGCGGCGGGGATGGCGGCGGCTGGGCAGATTACGGAAACGGTCAGTTCGGTATGCTGAATCTGCCGCTGCTGACTGCAAAACCTGCAATTCCGCTTGCTGCTTTCCGCTATCGAACGGAATACTACGATGAACCGGTCTATGCAACGCGCATGGATACAAAGTATTATTATGAGTATGAGGCATGGGTCGAAACGCGCAAAGTAACTTTGCACGGAAAAGACCATACAGAGCCGGTATACGGTTCGCTGGATCTTGCAGCGAATGAACGCGAGCGCGAACGCAGCATCACATATTATCTCACTTTCCAATATAAGTCACGGACTGAAAAAGTACCGTGTTCCAAAGAAGAATATGATGCGTTTCTGGATTCGGGCGTTGTGCGTTTCCATTATATCCGTTCTGAAGAACCGCATCGCTATGAATTTGTCCTGGACGAATGATGCGCAATTTTACAATATCTGTTCGGGAAATCCTGTACCGGAATGGTGCAGGATTTCTTTTTTTGACAGAAAGGAGCGCCCTGCGAGAGGACGCTCCTTTCATAATTTAAATAATACGTATTTTCAGCATTTTCCAAAGCCCAGCACAAAGAAGCATCCCTCGGTCGGTTCGAGTATCACAGTATGCACGGCACGCGGCTGCGGCGAAACGGCAATGACATATTTTGCATTGCCCCAGCCGTAAATAGAATTGCTGTGCAGGATCGGCGGATTCAGCGGTTCGCCGTCGATCGTGATGCGGCAGGCACCGTATTCGGGCAGGTGATGCGTTTCGTAGAAGATGAGAAGCGCCTCACATTCAGTATGTATCTGCATTGCACCGGTATCGGCGGAAAGCCGCCATGCCGCAGGGAAAGACCGGTTTTGCCGCGCAGCGATCGGTGCATCCGTCTGAACGGCAGCAGGATCCGCACAGGGGCGGATATACTGCATGGCCTGAAACGGTGCATCAAACCACGGTTCGGGCAGCGGTACAGCCTGTTCATCGGGCAGACTGCGTGCAGAATCAATGAGATGCAGCAGACATTCCGCAAGCAGGCGATGACCGTCATCATTCGGATGACTGTCCGCATCGCCGTAATCTTCCCAGTTGAGCGCACCGCGTTCGAGTACCGGATTCAGCCCTTTCCGCAGACGGACGCAGGGCAGACCGTAATGTGCAGCAAGCGGCAGCATAAAGCTCTCGCAGGAATAATCGTTCATACTGCGGATGAGCAGCAGGCATACAACAGGCGGTTCGGGCTGACAGAGCAGCTTGCGCACCAGACTTTCAAATGCCATGACACTCGGTCGCAGCGTTGTTTCGTTGATCGCAAATTCAAGCACAACGAGATCAGGGTGATGACAGAGAATCTGCGAATCAGCGAGCAGATTGCCTTCCATAGAACCCATGCCTGCTTCCGCGCAGACAAAGATCTCAGTATCATAACCGCGGCTGCGCAGACCTTCCGCAAAGAGCGTGGGATAGGCATTCGGGCTGAATCCGGCAGAGGAATAGCCCTGCGTGACCGAGCCGCCGATCAAGCCGATCGTGAGTTTCTTCTGACGGAGCAAAGACTGCCAGCGGATACCGCTGCCGCAGGAATCCAGAGCATCCGCAGCGATCTGCTGCTGTAAACTTTCCGGAATCATATTATTCCCCCTTTTGGCTGGAGCCGATTCTGCGGCGGAAACATACTGCCGGAAGGCGTATTCGAGCCCATGCGCCATGTACCGACATCAACGAGCTGTTTCAGCAGCAGCGCATATTCGGTTGAGGCTCTCGGGAGAAAGGCATTTTTGCGGGAGATCAGTGAGATCTGGGAAAGTGCGAGATGATCGGGCAGAGAATAATAATACGGGTGATTGCGGAAATTGCCGTAATAGATCAGTGAATCGGGGAGCAGTGCGAGCCCCATATTGGAGCAGACGAAGGAGAAAACGGTTTCAATGGTCTGAACGGTATAGCCGATATTGGCTTCAAAGCCGCATTTCCGGCAGACATTTTTCAGCGTGTCGATATCGTATTCACCGGCATTTGCCGCAACGAACGGTTCTTTCCGGACAACGGTGAGATCAAGCGGCTGCTGCCGGAGATAGCGGGCAGTGCTTTTGATGATATCATCGGCAGAAAGCGGTTCGGGCAGGATCGAGGTGATCGGATGCGCAGGCGAAACGGCAAGATAGAGCCGTTCATCGGCGAGGGATTCGACATGAAACTGTTTCTCGTCAAATTCGCCCGTACCGATCGCAAAATCAATCTCGCCGGCAAGCAGGCGGTCGCGGAGCTGTTTCATATCGGCTTCTTGAATGGTCAGATGAATAGAGGGATACTTGGCATGAAACGAAGCGATACTTCTGGCGAGCAGGCAGCGCACGCGGAAGGATGATGCACCGATGCGGACAGAACCGGTTTCAAGTCCCATGAGATCGGACATGGCATTGTTCATGCTTTCTTCCATAGCGAGGATCTTGCGCGCCCATTCGACATAGAGTTTTCCGGCATCCGTGAGCTGAATGGGGGAGAGCGAGCGGTCAAACAGCTTCATGCCGAGTTGTTTTTCGATGCTGTGGATATACTGGCTGAGTGAGGGCTGAGTGACGTAGAGTTTTTCAGCCGCTTTGGAAATGCTCTGGCATTCCGCGACGGCAATGACATAAGTGAGCTGCTGCGTTGTCATGCGTCTTCACTTCCTTTCTGCATGGGGGTTCAGAGAACGGCATTTTTTTCGGGCATTGTAATGCTGACGGTCTACAGAAGAAACAGCCGTTTATGCTTTGGACTGTTCATAAGCCAGCCGGACAGCCTTTGCGAACTGGTCGGCGCAGGAAGTCGGGCGGTTGCCGCAGGTATTGCCGAGGAGTTTTTCCTCGATCTGCGCGACGGTCATACCGTCAACGAGTTTGGAGATCGCTTTCAGGTTGCCGTTGCAGCCGCCGATAAAGGATACATTTGTAACGACATCGCCTTCGAGATCAAAATGGATCTCACGGGAGCAGACCATTTCGGTTCTATAGGAATGATTCATGATAACATACTTCTTTCTATGATAATAATAGCGCACAGGAGCATCTGTGCTTAATTGGATTATACCCGAAACAGCGCAATTTGTCAAGTCGGCAGGGCAGAAAGCCGTTATCGCTTTCCGGTTCTATGGTTGTGCATGGGGATATAGTCTGCGCGTTTCAATCAGGCAGGGGCAATCGTAACAGTATTGTATGCCGCAGGTTTCCGGATATACTGAAATCCCTGCGGAAAACGCATATCCGCAGGGATCAACTGTTACATTATGATCTGCGCGAGGAGCAGCAGCGGAATGAGCATACCGAAATTGACCGCAGTAAAAACGGCGAAATAGCGTCCTGTCTGCGCACCTTCGGATTTCCGGTAAAACTGGAAGGAAATGAGGCTTGCAAGTGAGGCGATCATCGTACCCAGACCGCCGATATTCACGCCGAGGAGCAGCTCCGTGCCGGCATCGGTAAATCCGGCAAGCATGACAGAAGCCGGAACATTGCTGATGCACTGGGAAAGCAATGCGGAAAGCAGAACTTCGTGACCGGTCAGCAAGCCGGAGATCGTCTGGCTGACTGCATCAATCCTTGCGATATTGCTGACAAAAACAAAGAAACATACGAAAGTCGCAAGCAGCGCATAATCGACCTTTTTCAGCAGAGAACGGTCAAAAATGAGCGCTGTCAGGATCGCCGCCGGAAGGAGCAGCAGATCGGGGATCAGACGGAATACACAGCACAGACACAGTGCGAATAACACGAAATATGCGGCGGCACGCGGCTTGTGGACCTGCGTTTTTTCTTTTGCATCCGGAGCGGCGCAGGCGGCAGCAGGGAGCAGACGGCAGAGCAGCAGGAGCATCAGCAGACTGACTGCACCGGCAGGGAGCATAATGCGCAGAAACGTGCCTGCATCGAGCTTGTAATAATCGTAAAGAAAGAGATTCTGCGGATTGCCGACCGGCGTGAGCATACTGCCGAGATTGGCGGCGGCGGTTTCGAGTACGATCGTGAGGATGCGGCTTTTTTCGTCGCCGAGCTGTTTGCGGAGCATCAGTGTCAGCGGAACAAATGTCAGCAGAACGACATCGTTTGTGACGAGCATGGATGTAAAGAAACAGATCAGCATGAGGACAGTGCCGAGCCGCCGGACAGTGCCGGTCCTGCGGAGAAGTGTTTCCGTGACGGCATCAAATACGCCGATGCTCCGGACACCGGAAACAGCAGTCATCAGCCCGAAAAGCTGAATCAGAACGGTGCGGTTGCAGTAGCCTGCATACTGTGCATCGGGCGGCACAATGAACATGGTAAGGAGTGCCGCAAAAAATGCGATCACAAGAACGGGCTGTGCCTTGCAGAAAGCACCGGCGGCTTTGCAAAGCTGCTGCGGATTCAGAAGGACGCTGTGCCTTCCTGCCTGAACGGACTGTGTCTGCATAATAACGCCTCTTTCCATGAATACTATATGGATCTCACGCTTTTGCGCGGACGGTTTTTTCCAGTTCCTCTGCACGCAGAAGTGCGGAATCAATGTGCGGACAGAAATTATCCGCGCCGACATCGGCAGTCAGACCGGCTTTTTCCAGCGCGTGCATCGGCTGTTCATTGACATGAGAGAACACGACCTGAATTTTGTGCTTGCGGCAGGCACGCACGATCTCGGAAAGTGTTTCCACGCCTGCCGAGTCGATCGCCGGAACATTCCGCATCCGGATCACGAGAACGTCAAGATCATGATGATCGAGCATATACTTGTATTTTTCGGATGCCGCGAAGAACATCGGTCCGTTGATCTCGTAAACTTTTGTACGTGCAGGGATCTTCTTGCGGAGAATATGGTCGGGATCGGTTTCCTCATCATCTGCATCCACCCATTCGTGCGCCTCGGTGACATCCGCCATACGCTTGATGAACAGCAGGGCTGTCAGCACCAGACCTGCGCCGATCGCAACGACCAGATCAAAAATAACCGTCAGCAGAATGGTCGTCAGGAGAACCGCGATATCGCTTTTCGGGGCGGTTTTGAGCATGGTGCGGATATTTTTCCAGCCGCACATATTATATGCAACAATAAAGAGGATCGCGGCGATGGTCGGCATCGGGATGAGGGATGCATAAGGCATCAGAATGACGAGAATACCGAGGACAATGATCGAATGAACGATACCGGCGATCGGCGTTCTGCCGCCGTTTTTGACATTTGCGGCGGTACGTGCGATCGCGCCGGTCGCAGGAATGCCGCCGAACAGTGCCGAGCCGATATTGGCGATACCCTGCGCGATCAGCTCCATATTCGAGCGGTGCTTTGAGCCGATCATACCGTCCGATACGACACAGGAAAGCAGGGATTCGACCGCCGCAAGAATGGCGATGGTAAACGCATTCGGCAGCATGGCGCGGATGCCTGCAAATGTAATATGGGGCATGGTGAATTTCGGCGGTGCATTGGAGATCGTATAGAGGTCGCCGATCGTGTTGACATGGATGCCGGTGAGTTTCACGACAGCCGCGCAGAGAATGACTGCGATCAGCGAAGCCGGAATTTTCTCCAGCTTTTTCTGCCAGAGGATGAGAACGGCAAGCGAGAGCAGACCGATCAGCAGGGCAGATACGTTGACTGTCCCGAAACAGCGGATGATCTCGAGAATCTTATCCGTTGTTTCGATCGGTGCATTTTGAAATGTCAGACCGAGAAAATCCTTGATCTGTCCGATCACGATCGTCACGGCGATACCGAATGTAAAGCCGGCGGTGATCGTACCGGGGATGTATTTGAGCAGTTTGCCGAAACGGCAGATGCCCATGATGATCAGCAGGATACCTGCCATAACGGTTGAAAGGACAAGACCGTCCATGCCGTCTGTAGCAACGATGCCGGCAACGATCGTTGCGAAAGCGGCGGTCGGGCCTGCGATCTGTACGCGGCTTCCGCCGAGCAGGGAAACCAGAAATCCTGCGACAATGGCGGTATACAGACCTTGTTCGGGATTGACGCCCGATGCGAGCGCAAGCGCGATAGACAGCGGCAGTGCTATGATCGCAACGATCACGCCTGCAATGAGGTCTTTGACGAACTGTGCTTTGGAATAGGATTTGAGGACTGAGAAAAGTTTCGGTTTGAGCTTATCAGCGGTCAGGGTATGTGCGGTTTGTTCCATTTTCATCTCTCCGTTTTTATAGAATGCTTAGATATTATACAGCGAAAATCCGCAGGAATCAAGAGAAAAACGGTGCTTTTGCAATTTTTGTAGGAATATATATATCCTGCTGGATTTGTGACGGAAAATGCTTAAAAATAATGCGCATGGATCACACGGAAAATGAATAAACCCGGAAAAGGCGCGCATACTAGCCGTGAAAGCCGATCGGGTGACGAGGCTTTAACCAATGAAAGAAAGGCGATATCTATGAAAAAGAAAACACAGGCCGGTGCGGCAGGCAAAGGATTTTATGCCGCATTGGCGCTCAGTACGGCAATGGTCGGTGCTGCCTGCTGGTATGCCTATTCAGAAGCGGGAAAGCTGACGCCGCCCGCTGAACCGGAGCATCAGTATTCCGCAGTCAGGACGGAGCAGCCTGCGGTCACGACAGCACCGCAGGTGACTGCACCCCCGCGTACAACACGTACAACAAAATATACAGCGCCGCCGCGGACGGAATCCGTCACTGAGCCGGATGCGGAAGCCGCCGCAGAAGCCGCCGCGATCCTGAAGCGCACAACTGAACCGCAGACCGAACCGCCTGTTCCGGCTGAGACCGAAGCGCCGGAAGAACTGCCCGTACCGCCGGTATCGGGTGCATTGCTGCAGGGATTCAGCGGCGGCGAACTGGTCAAATCGCCGACAACGGGCATCTGGTCAACGCACAACGGGGCAGATTATGCCGTTCCATACGGGACAGAAGTATGCTGTTCTGCGGACGGCACAGTGACGGGCATCGTGCAGGATGCTCTGCTTGGGATATGCGTCACGGTGCTGCATGAGGACGGAACGGTTACACGCTACTGCGGACTGAATGAGGGGCTGAATGTGCAGTCGGGAGATGTGGTCGCACGCGGAACGGTTCTGGGTGCAGTCGGGGATACGAATGAATCAGAGAGCCGCATCGAACCGCATCTGCATTTTGAGGTGCAGCAGAATGACAAATATATAGATCCGGAAACCTATCTGCACGCCGCGCAGGAGTAAGACAGCGATCCGGC
>JAZQOZ010000005.1:0-17089 GCA_045628085.1 Oscillospiraceae bacterium
GTTTGCTTGACAATGAGCCTCTGCGACTGTGAATTTAAGCAAAAGGAGCAGTTACAGAATAAAGCATCCGCCGAGAGAAATGATATCATCCCCTTAGAGCAGACACACAAAACGTGTGACATCTAAGGGGATTTTTTTTGCCCAAACGAAATCATCCAATATTTTCTCCGCAAAGGATAATTACCGCCGGTTTATTCTGAAAGTTTACAAATTTTTTGTGCAATTTTTACATCTGGAAATGCTTGAAATAATTGTGAAAATGTGATATACTGAATATATATACTGAGCGTATTGTGCAGTTGCGGCACATTCTGGGTATATTTTGTTCCAGACTGAAGGAAAGGAGGAGCGCTATGAAGCAGGAGTATGTCAAAGCCGATATCGAGATCATCACCTTTGATGGGGACGATATCATCACCACAAGCTTGTTGAGTGCCAAGATCAGTGATCCCAAGTCACCGTTCCTTGACGAATACGAAACATTACCGATCGAATAGTGTTATTTACAGGAGGAAATATGAAAAACGCTTACAAGAGAATCCTGTCAGGATCACTTGCTGCTGTAATGACATTTTCAAGCATTGTAACAAACGGTATTGAAAGCGTATTTGCAGCTGAAAAAAATCTTGACGACCTTGCAGTCAGCCTGAATCTGTCGATCATGTCGGATGATGTGATCGGACTTGATTTCTACGCGAAACTGGAGGACACAGAAAGCCCGAAACTCGAATACAGAAAAGGATCATCAGAATGGAGTGCAGAGGCGCTTGAATGGGATGAGAAAACAGAATCCTTCAAGGGTACTGTTGAGATCCCTGCATCTGACATGACAGATGAATATGAATTCCAGTTCTATTCGGGTGACAAGGAAACAGGCAGAGCATTTACCTATTCTGTAGCGGAATATGCAGAACAGATGCTCCATGCAGACAAATTATCTGACAAAGAAAGAGATCTCATCGTGTCTATGCTCAATTACGGCGCGATGGCACAGGTTTACTTCGAGGAGAATACAGACTCGCTTGCAAACCGGAATCTTTCGGATGAAGATAAGGAGATGGCAGGACTTGATGAAGCAGGTATTCTCGGAAAGAGATACCTCGACAAAGACCTGCTTGCAGAGAACGGTCTTGTCTATGATTCGACGACGCTTCTCGCAGATTCAAACCTCACCGTAAGAGAATACTTTACGCTTGCAGACGGTGTATCCGCCCCGCCGGCAGATACGACCATAAACGGTGAAGCAGTTGAATTCGGCACGAAAGCCTATGACGGCACCGACTACTATTATATTGATATTACGGATGTATCCATGCAGGATTTCAGCAAGGCATACGATATGAAGATAGCCGGAAAGTCTGTCGCAACATATACTGTCAACGACTATCTCCTCAGAGCTTATGATGAGAAGAAAACACCGGAGCTTGCTGATCTGGTTACATCTCTTTACTACCTCAGCACATCAGTCGATGCTTACAGACAGTCCCAAGCCGGATTCAGAACATACTATGATGTCAAGTTCAGAGCAGGTGATGAGGAAAATACGGAAAGACTAAGCCTGCCGGAAGACAGTCTGTTCACTTCGGACAGAACGATCAGCAGCCTGCCTACGCCTTATAAGCCGAACAGCACATTCATGGGCTGGTATTATGATGCGGGGCTGACTCGCCCTGCAAACAGCAAAGACCTTGTTGACTGCAACATGACGCTCTATGCTGATATGTCAGACCATGATGCAAGTATGCTTGAAGGCGCTGTGAAGTATTCAACAGTCGTTGATGCAGCAGAGGATTTCACATTCCAGGTCAAGGCATCTTCAGAGGAAAGAATCCGCGAAGTGCTTTCGTATCTCGATGCATCGACCGGTGATTCCGTCAAATATACGGTCACTGACAACGGCAATAATATCTTCACGATCGCACCCGAAACCGGACTCAAGTACAATTATGCATATCTTGTGCTGCTCGAAAATGAAGCGGTCGATGTCGTATTTGTTCAGGACGGCGTTGAACAGTCCATGACTGTCCGTGAACTGAACATCGTGACGGAAAAGCGCGAGGTAAACAACGTAAAGCTCAACGCGGATATGATCTGTATCCCTGCTTCTGATGTATCTGAGCTTTCCGGCCGCGCCTATGATTCGCTTTTCAATGTCACCATCGACACCGAGGGCGATTCTGAAACAGAAACCACAAAGACCGAAGGCGGTACTTTCGTTTACGACAAGGAAATACTCCCGACAGATGCAGTTGTTGCGATCTACACCGGCGAAGAACCGCCGATGGACAAGCCTGTGAATACGACAGATAAAACTGCGTATGTAAAGATCACAGGCCGCAATGGTGCGGAGTATACCTATACAAAGGCTGACTTTGAAGACGTGATCGAAATCCCGACAGTATATCCGTTAAATGCCGATGAGAAAGACCTTGTCAAAAATGACGGCAACAAGCTCACTCTGAAAGCTGAGGATCTCGACTACAGCGATCCGAAATATGCGGAATTCCATTTCGACAGAACAAAACAGATCAGAGCGGGCAACTATTTCGTATTCTGCGATATCGACAATATGCCGCAGGATGCTTCCGGTACTGATTTGCAGTATGTAAAGATCACTTCCGTTGAATTGGATTCTGAACAGGGTATCTATCAGATCGAATATGAAGAATCCAGTGCCGATGAGATCACCAGTTCACTCGACCTCGCCTATACACAGGAAGCGGTCTATGAAATGACAGCTGAGGATGCAGCCGAACTCGAAAACAGCATTATTGAGCAGGCTGAGGAAAGCGGATTCGTAGATGAAGCAACAGACTATATTGCCGACCTTGCAATCAAGACTGACGGATTCACTGAGATCTCTGAGGAGTTTGAAGCGGAGATCGTTTCACGCAATTACGCTTCTCTCAAGAACAACGGCAGACTTTTCACGCTTGATGATGACAAGAAGGATTCGTGGACGTTTGAAGTCACCAAGAAGGAAGTGGATGCGGACATCCTCTTCGGTGACCTTGAACATTTTCATCGCAACGGTGTCGGCGCGCTCCTGACAGTGAAATTTGAAGCTGAATTCTATAAGGAGAGCAATAAGGAAGAAAAGCTCACGCTGGAATTTGAGGCAAAATTCCTTCAGGAAATCGAAATTGATGCCGAGATCGTTCTGGATGCGGATTGGCTGTATACGAAATATTTACACATTCCGTACTGGATCGACTACGCCGATCTGATCTTCACACTCACAGTCGGTACTTACACAAATATCGAAGTTGTTGCGACTCTGAGAACCAAGCACGAAGAGAAGGATGACGACGATGATGATGACGACGATGACAAGAAGGATGACGACGGCAAGAAGGACGATGACGGCAAGAAGGATGATGACGGCAAGAAGGATGACGACGACGATGACGATGATCCGCTGTTTGAATTCGATTCCGGCAAAAATGTTGGTGATACGGATCTCGGAAAGCAGATCACATCGCTCATCAACAATAATGTAAAGGAAAACAAGGATCTTCTTCAGGATGTCTTTAAGGATATGGGCATCATCGACAAAGTTGAAGATGATGACGATGATGAAGAAGACGGCGACGACGATGATGACGACGATGATGACGACGATGACGACGACGACGATGACGACGATGACGATGACGATGACGACGATGACGACGAAAACTTCCTCGCTGAGAAGTATCAGCAGATGATGAAGGACGTCGATGAAGACGGCTGGATCACGCTTTATACCAAGAAACTCGCAAAGATCACATTCCTGACACTTTACGGCGTTGGCAATATTGATGCCGAGATCGTATTCAACCTCGAAGTCATGGCATACATTTCTCTTGGTATTACGTATGAATACGAGTTCGAGAGAGAGTATACCATCACGATCGACCTGCTCGATTTCGATATCAATTTCAGCGAAAGAGACTTAAACCCCGGCACGACCGAGATCAATGCGTTTGTTGTCGGTACGATCGGCGTAAAGGCAAGTATTACATTCAATCCCGGCGTCAGCCTAAATTTGGGACCGATCGAACTAGCCAGTGCAAGAGTCGAGTTCACTGTCGGAGCGAAATTCCAGGTTTACGGCTATTTCTGGTATCAGTACAAAAAGGAAGGCAGCAAGCCTTCTGAAACGATCGCTCAGGGCGCACTGTTCCTTGATCTTTCTCTGTTCCTTGACATTAAGTTTGTAGGAAAGATCAAGTTCATCGGTTCAAAGGAAAAGACATTCGGCGAATATGAATGGCCGCTGTGGAGCTATGGTCCGGAAAATGTTCTTCTTGAATTCTCTGAAATGGAAGACGATGAGCTTGCGTATGAAGCTGTTGCTGAAGAAGAGATACAGCTTGATAACAAGATATTCGACTGCCAGATGATGGAGATGAAGAGCGGCGAGATCACAAAAGATTTCAATGTCTTTGATGAAATCGACGACGCAGTAGAGAAGGCTGTAACGTCCTTCAAATTCCTCCTTCGTTTTGCAACTCAGGATATGATCGCTGCTTATGAGGATTCGATCCGCGAAAAGTATCTCAAGGATGGCTTTGACGAATTCTACACAGTAACTATTGATAACCCTGATTTCAAATATGACCGCAAGGAAAACAAGGTTCTGATCACACCGACTGCCGCAGATGAATCGGCAACCATGACGATCAGATATAATACCACGCTCTTTACATCTACAGTAAAGCGTGAGGTCTCACTGCACTACATCAATCCGAACGGAATGAAAGTGTATCTGAAATCCGCACATCCGACACAGAATATCGCAAATCCGAAGTCTGTCTACGGCGAAAGCGGCAAGGCGATTGATCCTGCAAAGTGGCCGGCTGATCCTGTGGCAAAGCACTATACCTTCAAGGGCTGGAAGACTGAGGACGGCGATATCGTAAGCAAGCTCGATGTATTCCCGACAAAGCCGGAGGGCGAGGAACAGGTCTACACCCTGACAGGCGTATGGGAACCCAACAAGGCGAAGCTGAATGTCAATGTTTACAGATTCACTCCGGCAGGTACAACCACTTTCAACATTCATGCAAGCAGCAGAGACAATCTCTATTACCCGACACCTGATTATGCAATTTACAGCGGTGTCAACGGTTTCAAAGACTACGAAAACATCAATTACACGGTCGATCATTTTACAGTATCGAAATACGCTGACGGAACGGATATGAGATATGATGATGTGATCGATCTGACGAAGAATCCGTTCGGGATCGAAATCGGGGATGACAGCGAATTCTATGCAAGCCCCCTTATTTATGGCAGTTCGTTCTACAAGAAGGCTTGCTACTATGTCCCTGAAGGCTACGTGATCGGCGGCAACCCGTTTGAAAAAGACTACAAGAGCAAGACACCTGAAATCGACATCATTATCGTCAAGAAGACACACAAGCTCACAGTAACCGACGAAGAAGGCAGCAGCGTCTGCGATTTCATGCTCGCAGAAGGCGCGAACCTTGCAGGCAATTTTTATCCCATAGTGAATCTGCTGGGCAATAAGAGAGGCTATACATTCTCTGAGTTCGTCTTTGATGATGCATCCACAAATGAGTATACCTTCAAAATGCCGGACGAGGATACTACAGTCAAGGCGAAATTCGATGCATCTCCGAAACAGCTGAAAGTCAATGTATACCTTGACGACTTCAAATACGGATATTATGACACTGTCTATATAGACGGCAAAACTGATCAGACGCTTACAATGGACGAGATCGATGAGGAAGTCAAGGATGTCCTGTTTAACAGCAGACGCGATTTCCTTGAGCTGGAAGATTATCAGATATACTATGACGGTTTTGAGTTCAAGCCCGAAACTGAGGAGGATGCGGCTGTCACGCTGATTCCCGAATCGAATGATATAACTGTATATCTCGATTATATCAGCGAAAGCGCACACTTTGTAGTTCAAACTGTCGGCTTAAATGAACCGCTTGTTCTTCAGGCTGATAAGGGTACTTTTGACGGCATGGATACGACAAGCCGCTATAGCAAATACAAGAGCAGCTTCATATCTGTTCCGAACGGCGGCTTCAATTCCAACCGTGAATACGTATATAATGGCAGCGGAACGACCAAAAAGCAGTTCCTGACCGCAAAGACCTACAACACAAGCTATACTTATGATATCATGTCTGACGGCGTATATCAGCTCGGAACTGCAAACACTGACGGAAAGCTCAAGAAGGTTTACAGAACGATCGTCCTTTCAAATGGAATGGTTTATACGTTCATGCCGGGTATGTACGATGGCAAGACCTATAACAATGCACTCAATGAAGGCACGATCGTCCTCTACGGCAGCAGCTCGCTCGGAAACAAGCGCTTCTATATCGACAGAACGGCAGTCAACGGAAAGACACTCGGTTACGGCGAATTCAACATCACGGGCTACAACGCGAACGGCGAGTATTATAAACCGAAGAACAATCTGATATACGGTTCCACAGAATTCACGCTCCCGTACGGAAGATATACGATCACTTCGCGCGGCGACAGCAACACATCAAACGAAGCGTGCCCTGATCCTGTTGAGATCAATATTACAAGCAGCGGATGCTACATCGTCGGCGAAACTGATCCTGTCTACAGCTTGCTCCTCAAGAATAAGGAAACCGATAAGGTCAGCATTGCTGTCAACAGAATCGACAATTATGTTGACGGTAAGTTCGTAAAGGGTGCAGACCTGACTCTGACTGCAAAGAGCGCTTACGGCAAGGTTATTTCCACAACCAAATGGACAACACGCGACAACACGGAATACCTTGACATTGAGGATAACTACAGCTATACGCTTTCCGATGCAAATACAAGTGTCAAGCTGACATTCACAGTCAAGGACGGCGTTGTAAGCTGCGGAAACGACATCTACTATTATAACAATAAGCCGAAGGCAATCAGCGACAAGCCTGTAACACCGGTCAATGTCAGAATCTATTTTGCCGGCAAGGTGATAGATGAAAGAGGCTCAACCAAATACAGCATTAAGGGCACGGATAAGTTCAAAGAGACAATTTCCGGATTGCCGTCGCAGTTCGAGATCAGCGAATACGGCGATTATATTGACTGCAAGCTGATCGACGGAGACTACACAGTCAAGCCGAACATTGGAGATATCACATACAGCTTCAAGGTCGAGAACGGCAAAACAGGCGAGGACAATAAGCTTTACCTCTACATCAATTCTTACGATAAGAGTGATACGACAAACGGTTTCGGCGAGAAATTTGATCCGCCGGTAACGACTACCACAACGACAACGACAACCACTACTACCACAACGACAACTACCACCACAACAACAGAGCCGACTACAACTACCACAACGACTACTTCCACTACAACAACCACAACCACAACTACAACAACCACAACAACCACCACAACAACCACAACGACGACCACCACAACGACGACCACCACAACTACAACCACCACAACTACTACAACTACTACAACTACTACTTCCACAACAACTACCACAACAACTACGACCACCACGACAACAACTACTACCACCACCACAACAACAACTATTACAACAACTACTACTACCACCACCACAACAACGACTACTACGACTACCACTACAACGACTACCACCACGACGACGACAACCACGACGACGACGACCACTACGACAACAACCACCACGACAACAACCACGACAACGACGACTACTACAACGACAACAACGACTACAACAACCACAACGACCACAACAACAACCACCACAACTACCACAACAACAACCACAACGACGACCACGACAACGACTACCACTACAACAACAACAACGACTACTACCACCACAACAACTACTACGACGACCACGACGACGACCACTACGACCACAACGACAACGACCACAACGACTACAACGACAACGACTACAACGACAACGACCACAACAACGACGACCACGACAACGACCACAACTACTACCACAACAACTACTACGACTACGACGACCACAACGACCACAACTACCACAACAACAACCACAACGACTACTACAACAACGACCACCACCACAACGACCACAACAACCACCACGACAACCACCACGACAACCACAACAACGACTACAACTACTACCACAACCACGACTACCACAACAACGACTACAACGACTACTACCACAACAACCACAACAACCACAACGACTACTACAACAACTACCACAACACCGTTTGTGAATGTTAAGGTCGTGTACCACTACTACGAATACAGCGAACCCGACAGCGATGGCCTTACTTCTTACACCGAAGCAACCGAGACAGAGGATATAGAGGCAAAGGTCGGTTCTACAGTATCAATCCCCGAAAAGGCATATACAGGCAATACACTGGCAATGCCCAGCATGGACTTTGATATTGATGAAGATACCACGACCATTGACATCTACTATGATCCGATCATCACATCCGTTGAATTTATTACTCCTGCGGGAACACAAACCGATACCTTTGTATACGGCAGTGTGATCAATTCTGATAAAGTTCAGACTGATCTCGAAGGCTACATTTTCAAGGGCTGGACATGGGACGGTCAGGATACGCCGACAATGCTCGGTGAACTGATCGCTGAGACAGACAGCATCACTCTGACAGGCGTATTTGAGGCTGGCAAGTATACAGTACATTTCGATGCCAACGGCGGCGAGGGTTCAATGGACGATATGACCGTTGAAATCGGTGCAAAAGTAAGACTGGACAAGAATCAGTTTACAAGAGAAGGATACACCTTTGCAGGCTGGTCGCGTTCACCTGAAAACACAGGCTCCGGTACAGCATCCGAAAGCACAACAGGTACAGGTACAGCAACATCCGAAGGTGCAGGTACAGCAGTATCCGAAGGCGCAGGTACAGTATCCGAAGGCGCAGGTACGGCAGTATCCGAAGGCGCAGGTACAGCAACATCCGAAGGTGCAGGTACAGCAGTATCCGAAGGCGCAGGTACAGCATCCGAAGGCGCGGGAACGGCAACATCCGAAGGCGCAGGTACAGCATCCGAAGGCGCAGGTACAGCATCTGAAGGCGCAGGTGCGGCATCCGAAGGCGCAGGCACAGGTACAGGCACAAGCACAGGCGGCTCAACCGGTACTGAAATCAATGCAGAATTCGGCGATGCAGCATATATCACCAATCTTGCAACAGCTGACGGCGATGTTGTGACACTGTATGCAGTATGGATCGAGGGCGAACCGGTACAATATACCGTTGAACATCACATCATCTCCGAGGACGGAGCAGAAGAGATCACCACAGAGGTATATTACGGACTGCCTTTTGAGAACACAACTGCAATGCCCCTTGTGATCGAGGGATATGAATGCGAACAGGGCGAAACCGGTTATACAGAAGTAATTGCTGTTGACGGTTCTACTGTTATCACTTATATTTATCGTCCGGCAGAGGCATAAGCATAAACCCGACAGTACGATCAAGTCACACATAATGATGAGGCTGCGCAGCATTTCAGCTGTGCAGCCTCAGTCTGTTTGGAAAGCGCATGGATCTTGTCTGCGGCAACATTGTTGCATCTGTCTGCAAGTGTTTATTTTCATAACGCTTGACTAAATCTGAAAATATGGTATAATATGATTGGGTTCAGATGTATCCATCAGGTTCGACAATGCAGCTGTTGAACTATCAAGCAGAAAAGAAAGAGGAATTAGATGAAGAATATCATGCTTATCATCGGCACAAGACCGGAAGCAATCAAAATGTGCCCTCTTGCTTATGCTCTGCGAAAGCGTCCGGATTTCCATGTGACGATCTGTGCCACAGGTCAGCATGAGGAAATGCTGGAGCAGGTTTTTCAAGCCTTTAACTTGACACCGGATCACAATCTTCACATCATGAAAGCAAATCAGAATCTGTTTGACATTACAATGCAGATACTGAATGACATCCGGAAACTGTATGAAGCGGAAAAGCCTGCACTGGTTTTGGTACATGGTGATACCACAACGGCGTTTTCTGCCGCGCTGGCAGCTTTTTATATGAAAATTCCTGTTGGTCATGTGGAAGCGGGACTCAGAACATATCGCATTTTCGCCCCATATCCGGAAGAATTCAACCGCCAGTCTATTGATTCGATGACATCTTATTTCTTTGCTCCGACAGAGAATGCAAAATCAAATCTGCTTGCGGAAAAGAAAGATGATTCCGCAATTTATGTCACAGGCAATACTGCCATTGACGCTTTGCAATATACTGTAGATCCTGCTTATCAGCATCCTTTGCTGACATGGTCAAATGGTTCGCGGCTGATGCTCATCACCATTCACAGACGCGAAAATCTTGGAGAACCGATGAGGCAGATCTTTACAGCCATTCGCAAGGTTCTGGATGAATATGATGATGTCAGGGCAGTTTACCCTGTTCATCTCAATCCGACAGTGCAAAGCATAGCACGAAGTGTGTTTGACGGGTGTGAAAAAATCAGGCTTGTGCCGCCGATGGATGTCATTGATTTTCATAACATTATGGCAAAATCCTATCTGATCCTCACGGACAGCGGCGGTGTTCAGGAAGAAGCGCCTTCGTTGAAAGTACCTGTTCTGGTCGCACGGAATACGACTGAACGGCAGGAAGGCGTTGACGCCGGCATCACCAAAGTGATCGGAACGGAAACAAATACAGTCTATATGGAATGCCGCAAACTTCTGGATCAGCCGGAATGTTATCGTTCCATGATCGCAGAAGTCAATCCTTACGGAGACGGAAAAGCCTCTGAACGAATTGCAGATATCATTTGCGGCTTGATGGAAACAACATGAAAAAAACATTTGAAAAATATCGGTCTGTGCTTTCATATCTTGCATTTTCCGTAATGTGTGCAGGAATCGAGACCGCCATCGGACTGCTGCTGCTGAATTTTTTATGCTCATCAGCCCTTGTGTCCAATATCATTGCGACTCTGATCGGTTCAGTTGTTCATTATTTATGTGTAACCAAAAAGAGTTTTGATGCGAATGTTTCGCTTTCAACATTTCTGGTTTATGCGGGGACTTTTGTTTTGGGTCTGATTGTTCAGAATATTGTTGTATGGCTTGTAAACGGAATGCTCATTGATCTGTGCGGGAAAAATTACGCATTCATTCTTGCAAAGGGATTTTCTCTTGTTATATCGTTTTTTCTGTTATATGGAGTCCGAAAAATGCTTTACCGTATGGTTGAACGAAAGGAGTGAATGGCATGAAAAGAATATTTGCCTGTCTGCCGTGTTACAATGAAGAAGAAAACATTGCTGCCCTGATCGAAAAGTGGCAGAATGAAAAAGCTGCACTTCAGGAAATGGGATATCAGCTGCTGATTATCGCCATTGACGATAAAAGCACAGACCGCACGGCGGAAATTATCGGAGATTTTGTCGCGCAGTCAAAGAATGTGAAAGCCGTTTATCATAAAGTGAATAAAAATCTTGGCGGCGGAGTAGCGACAGCATTCAAAGTGTTTCGCAAATGCGGGAAAAGCGGCGATCTGTGCGTACTGATGGACGGAGATAATACGCATGATCCCAAGTATGTTATTTCCATGGTTCAAAAAATTGAAGCAGGCGCAGATTGTGTGATCGCATCCCGATACTGTGGAAATGCGGAAATTGTCGGTGTTCCGAAAAACAGAGTATTTCTCAGTGACGCTGCCAAGTATTACTATCAGCTTGTTCTGAACGTCAAAAATGTGAAAGACTATACCTGCGGATATCGTGTGTATCGGTATGATATCATTACCAAGGCACATCAGATATACGGCAGTCAGTTTATTCAGCAGAAAAATTTCTCCTGTATGATGGAAGTGCTGTATAAACTTAGCCTGGTGGGCGCAAAATTTGATGAAGTTCCGTTTGTTTTACGCTATGACAACAAACAGGGACAGTCCAAAATGAATGTGCTGAAAACAATGAAAAGCAGCATCATCACTGCTCTGCGGCTGCGGCTGACCAGCAAAAGATAACACAGCGGTTATTCAAGAGAAAGGATGTCCACAAACATGGTTGAGATTCAATATTCTGAAGGATGCGGACTGTTATTTCACTTTTGTACCGGTACAAAGTGAAAATGAACTCGATTATTTCCTTGAACTGCTCCGAAACAACGGAATGCTTTGCAGTGAAATGCCGATCAATCTCGGAACTTTTATGTTCAGCTTTGATTCGGATTCGCGTTATGCGTGTAAATATGAGGGCATCCTGTTCAATCTGGTTTATGATGAATTCCGGGATCATGTTTCTTTTGCAGTGAATGATACAGACTGAACTTTCCGATGCACCTGTTGACTTCGCTTTTGATATGTGCTATAATATATAACAAGAATCACCGTTTTTGCATTACAGAAGGAGATGAGAACATGACAAAGCTGAACGTGAAAACACTGAACTGCCGGAAACTGTTTACAGTTGATGAGAACACTTCTCCCTGTAACAGCAAGCCTGATCTCTATATCGGTATCGCTGAAAACGGAGAGCTGATCTGCATCGCGGAATGGCTTGTAACGATATCTGCTGCATGGGGTACAAGAGTAGAATATTATCAGATCAGTAAGCAGGAATACCGGCAGCTTCTCGAAACCGCCAAAAAGAACGGCAATCTGCAAAAGGCTGTCGATGCAGGAAAAATCACACTTGCATACGCAGAACAGCTCGGCAGATAATCAAATATTATGCGGAAGCCTGACAGCATCACGCCGTCAGGCTTTCTTTTTCGGGCATAGAATTGACATTTTCGTTTCGATTTCGTATAATATGGAATATGAAATATAGAATAGTGCAGGCTGATCCCGTATTCTGATCCCTGCTGTCTGCCGATAACAGAATGACACATCAATAACCCCGAAATGATATACAAATGACACATCCGGATGCTATAATGAAAGCACAGAAGGGAGGTGCATGGCAATGCATATCTTACTCATTGAGGATGACACGCAGATCTGTGCGGTCATTCAGAAATACTTTTCCAATCAGGGGGCTGAGATCACTGCCGTATCGGACGGAGCAGCTGCTTTTGAACTCGTTCAGGGGGATATGAGCCGTTTTTCGCTCGTCCTGCTGGATATTATGCTGCCCGATACGGACGGTTTTACCATCTGCCGCACCATTCGCAGAAACAGCGGTATTCCCGTTATCTTCATAACAGCAAGAGGACGCGAGGAGGATATTCTCCACGGCTATGCGCTGGGCTGTGACGATTATATTGTCAAGCCGTTTCTTCTGTCCGCACTCTATGCCAAATGCTGTGCGCTCGTCAAGCGGGCAGATCAGCAGACTGACACCATACTGACCTGCGGTGCGATCCGGCTCGATAAGCTCCGGCTGACCTGCTATGTCGATGATCAGGAAATTGAACTTGCACCCAAAGGCTTTGCTATTCTCTGCTATATGATGGAGCATAAAGGCTGGGTGATCGACCGTGATACGCTGCTGGATCATGTGTGGGGGGCTGACTATTTCGGCATTGACCGCGTGGTCGATAACCATGTGAAGCGGCTGCGGAAGGCGCTCGGCAGCGCCGGAAAACAGATCCATACAGTTGTCGGCAGAGGCTACAAACTGACTGAAAACTAAGGAGGATGTGTCATGAAAAAACGAATCAGAATACAGAAAAAAAGACAAACCCTGCGCGCACTGCTGCTGAAAGCATTGATTTGTTCTGCGCTGGTCATAACAGCATTTATCGTCGGCTTTCAGGTGTTCCTCAGCGAATATATCAGAATGCAGGCATGGGTTCAGCTCAATGCACAAAACACCCAGATACAGCGGTACATCCAAAAGAAAGCCGCAGAATCAGAAGGCGATATGCTGATGCAGGAGATCCGGTGCGAAATGACACTGTATACGTACATGGATATCTGCGTGTATGATCCGCTCGGCAGAGAGGATAAAAGTGTGCATCTGTCACCGCTCTATTCCCGAAATTGTCATATCGGTACGGCACTGATCGGAAAAGACGGTCAGATCACCGCATCCAATCAGTTTACGCTGATGTCGCGTATGTCTTTTTCGGATGATGACTATGATCCCGCAAGAGGATGGTATATCTGCGATCCGGATGCGCTTTCTATGCCGGAAGTCGATCAGCTTTATGCAGATATGTCGGACATTTTTCTTCAGGAACACAGCGGATACTATCCGGAAATGAAGATCGAATCTGCCTATGTGGACAAAGTGCATCACAGCTTCATTCCGCATCAGGGCGTGATGGGGCTGATCTATGAACCGAAAACGGATGAAGCCCTGATCGACGATTCCAGCAAGGAATGGAGCAATACGAAAGAGATCAATATTACGATCAATGATCCGGACTATGAGCTTGTGACACTGCACAGCATCTCGGAAAAGGGCAAATATCCGCGTGCGATGCTAAGTTATCCGCAGGGAGAATCTGCAAAAGCGCTGGAGCAGTATCAGGACGAGTTTCAGTATCGGGAAATCAATAATTATAAGTCTGAGTATGAGGGATTCGATGAAAATGGAAACGGTATACAGACATATACCCAAATTGAACCTGTCTATATCAACAAAGACCTGTACTGGCTGACGACCTGCTTCACGATTGACTGGAATGATCCTGCACTGCACGCATTTTTCCGGCGCTGGACGATCGTTTTTGCACTGGCCGTCATACTGGCAGCACTGCTCCTCTGCTGGCGTAAAAACACGGTCAACAAAGCGAAATATGCGTTTGAGGACTATCAGCGCGACCTGACCGATCATCTGGCACACGACATCAAAACGCCCCTCATGGCGATCAGCGGCTATGCCGAAAATCTGCTGAACGGCAGTCTCTCCGAAACAGAACAGACGGAGTATCTCGGCGCGATCCTCAAAAATGTTTCCTTTACGGATTCGCTCATCAGCCGGACGCTGTACCTCAATCACATGGATAAAACAACCGCGCATAAGCAGGAAACAGTCCGGCTGACGGATACAGTCAGGGATGCATTCGGCAAATATGCGCTCCTGCTGGATGAAAAGCAGATCACGCACAATGTCAGCGGCGAGGCTGAGATCCGGACAGATCAGGCGGCACTCGAAACCATTCTCGAAAATCTGATCTCCAATGCCGTCAAATATACGCCTGCCGGCGGTTCGATTCAGGCTGAGGCGGATAAAAAAGGCATCACGCTGACCAATACCGTTGCCAAAAAAGTAAACACGAAAGAGCTGAAACGTCCGTTTGTCCGCGGCGATGCGGCAAGAAGCAATCCGGACGGTCACGGTCTGGGACTTGCGATCGCAGAACGTGCGGCACTGATCAGCGGTTACAAGCTCTCACTCTCCTGCACCGATACGGTTTTCACTGCAAAGATCGAATTCTGAGCAAGAAAGTGTCTGACATTGCAAATGCAGAAAAAATGAGCATATAACGATAGAATAAAAAGCCCTGCACCGCTGATTCCGCAGTGATGCAGGGCATAATAATTACAGGTATTGTTCAAATGCATCCATGCTTTTCTGCAATGCATTCAGAAATGTTTGGATGTGGATCTTGATTTTTCAGGATAGATGTGCTATACTGAAACGGTCGGGGAGATCGCCCGATGAATTTGAATCTGCGGAGAAAATTATGGAAAGAATAAAGCTGGAAGAACTGCATTTTCAGACAAGAACAGAGGCACTGCGGTTCCTGAAACGCCTTTGGAATGCAGAACAAACCGAATGCCCGATATGCGGAAATGTTCTGGAATTGCTGCACAGGGGCGCAAAAAAAGATACTTGTGACTGGCAGTGCAAGACCTGCAATAAAACCTATAAAACAATGCATTTGCTCGATGAACTGAATCAGCAGGATTGAATGGATATCCGCGCAGACAGAAAAATACCCCGCACCGCCCTGATCGGCGATCTGCTGCGTGCTGTGCGGTATACGCCGTAATGATATAATACACCGGAACATACAAAAAGGTTGCAGACATCAGAAAATTTTTTTGAGGCAGATGATGATATTGCGGACATATATAATACAAATATATTGCCACAAAAAAAGCGCTTTTCACTCTGCACATACACGGAGAAGTGAAAAGCACTATTGGAACATAGAAAAAGCAGGGCAATCTGACCATAATTCGAGCAATAAATGCTATCTGGTTTGGCAGTTTTCACCCTGAACATACACTGAAAAGTGAAAAGTGAAAAGCGGAATGTTGCGGCAAGATAATTATACTCCTTGAATATGGTTTACTTTTCTTTACTGTTGGATTTGATTTACTGTTCTTTATTTTTTATTCCGACGTTAAATGCAGTTGGGCGCGCAGCAGTTTATCACGGATAATCTTTAGGTACACCATATTCTAGATTGCCTTGTGCTGAAAGAGAGATAATTACTAGATGTTTCGGAAGACCAGTTGGAATCGTCATTTTAGATATTTCTTCCCATACTTTTGCACATTGTTCCGGATATGAGTTGTATAAAACGCCTGCAATGTCATAACGTATGAAAAGGTTTTCATCATTTAAAAATGGCAACAATTCCGATGCACGGTTTTCATCAATAAGTGCTCTTGCACACTTTCGTATCTTGTCATGATATCTATTATATTCCCGCATAGAGCCATTATGTAACAAAATAGATTCTCTTTTTCGGCAGCATTCAATTATCTTTTGCACATAGTCAACTTTCATATATACCTCATTTTACCACAGCAGTTTATCACGGAAAATCTTTTGGTATTCCATACTTTAGGTTATCATGAGAAGTTTGCTATTCTTCACCCATAATCCGGATGTTTATTTTAATTGGGCGCGGTGCGCAAATGCGAGGGCACAACCCAAAGAGGACAGGTGGAAACTCGCTTGCGCTCGCATTCCCCCTATCCCCTTTAGGTTTTTCCCTCGCGCTCCCTTTTCCTGATTCCTAACCCCCTTGCTTCGCGTAATTTTCGTATTACTGTATTATATTATTTCAGAATCCGACTCAAAAAAACCGACATAAAGAAACCGGAGCGCATACAGAGGGGAGAAGGTAAGGAAAGAGGGAGCGCGAGGGGGAAAACCTTAGGGAGAGGGGAGATATGAGCGTAAGCGAAGAATCTCCTCTCCCTATGGTTCTTCCCCTCGCATTCGC
>JAZQOZ010000006.1:0-4243 GCA_045628085.1 Oscillospiraceae bacterium
TGAAACCGCATTTCAGGATATGATACCGCTGGATGATAAGGGGATGCTCAATTTCAGCGGTTCGGATGCATCATATCAGGTGTATATGCAATACGTAACGGATTATCATGACAAAGAAGTGACTGATCCGGAAACCGGTGAGGTCAAGATCGAACGTGTATACTTTGATAATTGCCGCTTGTATGTTGTTTCGCCCAGAATGAATGCGCTGCATTTTACGCTCCGTTCCGATAAACCTGAAGCAGAACAGCTGATGCTTGAAATTCTGGATCAGTATTATCCGGAAATCAGCACGACATATCAGCAGCGTGTGCCAAATGAATATGCAAGCCTTACACCGGAGTTTTATATTCTGAATGACGGCAGCAGCACCGGACCGCATTTATATGAACTCTGGGATAAGACCGAACAGGCAGGTTCGCAGGAGCGTGCGGACAGCATCATGCATGACCTTGCAGATGCCGGTCTGATTACGGAATTTTACACATGGGGGCAAAGCGCATATTGTCAGCAATACTTTGGCTGGATGAGCTATGCTGAAGATGGCTTTGACAAAGAAAAGGTCGAACGATATCTCATAGATCATGCACCAAACTGTGCACTCAAAGAGAATCACTATGAAACCGATTACATTGAATGGAGCGATTATCAGATCACTTCAGACGAAAGTATGTCCTTTGCTGAACAATTTGCACTTGTTGCTGATCTTTATGAAGCAACCGGTATTCGCCCGACATTAAGTTCCTTTTTTGATACTGAACAACTGGCACTTGGACAGAACGCACTTGAAATCGCAGGTGACGCAAACTGTGATTATATCGTGGATGTATCCGATGCTGTATTGCTTGCACGGCTCTGCGCCGAAGATGCAGCAGTACAAATCTCCGAGGGCGGCATGAAAAACGCCGATGTCAACGCAGACGGCACACTCAGCTCCGATGACGTCATTGCGCTCCTGAAAATGATCGCTAAAATAGAGTAATTGTATCGTTTCTTCATGACAAACAGATAAACAGCCGCCGGTGTGTTCATTGCACATCGGCGGCTTTCTTATTCCAATATAAAGGAACTGCATCCGTTTGAATAAACAACTAAATGAAAAGATTAAGCGAAATCAACATCATACAAAACATAATATCCGAACTCAGTACCGATGATTCCGGTATAGTTATTCAGATTGCCTTGTCCTGAAACATACGTTATGTAGCAACTCAAAACATCATTTGCATCTTCTACATCGATCACGCCATCTTCATTGACATCACATACTGACAGAAGAACAGCTTCTCCAGCTCAGGCGTGTATCCGAACGCAGACAAGAATAGCGACAAACAAGCGGACAGCTTTTGCCGTCCGCTTATTTGCTGCGCTTCATTTTATACACGATACACTGCACATGATTTCAAAATTATTTTTTATTACTGCACCCATTTCGTCATCAGCAGAGTATTATAATTGAAAGAGCAAAGCAAAAGCTCTTAATCCAAAATAACGGAGGAAAATACAATGCTTAGTAAACAGAAAGAACAGCTTTTCAAAAAGCATCCTGAAATCGACCCGCATATCAATGATCTCGATCAGAACAAGCTCAAAGAATTCATGAACTATTTTCGCGCAGATTCAACGAAGGAACCGGATAAACAGCTGATAGACTATATCTCATCGAAGCCGTTCAGAACGTACCCAAGCTGCCCGAAGGCGAACCGACGCGTTCCAAAAACATTCCGCGTCTGCCCGGTATGTAAGAACAGGATACAAAGCCTGTTTCTGCATCTTCCCGTGCTGATCGGCAAAGGGATTTGTCCCTCATAAACTTTATGGCGTTCACATAGCTTTACAACAAACAAGCGGACGGCTTTCGCCGTCCGCTCTTGTTATGTTACATGATATTCATGAACCGCATCCGTTCGCGTATCGCTTACGGCTGATACAGTCCTGTGCCGAAGAACACGTCATTGAAGAATGTTCTCGTAGTGTCTGCTCCCAGACACATATTGAAGATCGCGGTGGAAACGCCAGGATTTGCGATCAGGTTATCAACGTAATTCTGAACCAGCGTATACTTTGCTGCATACTGCTCAGCATTCAGAACCGGAGCATTCATAGATGCATCCATCGTCATGGTAATGCTGTCATAGAGCATCTGGTTCATTGCATCAACATCCTGATAGCCCGTGACCTTGAACAGGCCCATTGTACGTACTTCATCGAACCAGCCCGGAGAAGGTGCGGTATCGGTGTACTGTGCGTACTTGCCGCGGAGTGTTCTGAGCGAATCGAATACAGGCATATTCTCATCGCCGTCAATGCCGAGTCCGTAGAACTCAATGTAGGAGATCATGGATTCGCCGTTGAACATATAGTCTGTGGAGATCAGCGGAAGATCCTTGTTGAACGGTGTCAGAACGATGGTGCTCATCTGCTGAACGCCGTCTGTCTTCATAATGGACAGATTGCCGTAGCCCTCAACCTCATACTGCTGAACTTCAAAGTCCATATTGATGATCATGCCGGGGGCAAGCGGTGCTGCCATGCTGATCGCTGCAAATTCGCCGGCATCCAGCGGTGTGACGGTGTAATACTGAGAGAGGATATCGAGAACCTTCTCTGCTTCCACATCCATCATGTAGCTGTTGAGCTTTGCGATGTAAGATGCTTTGGTTTCCGAAGCGGAACCGACTGCATTTGCATAAGAACTGCCGTAATTTGCGTTGACGTTGTTCGCATTCAGCGTAATGGTATCCGCAACGATCACAACATTGTTCAGGTTGATGTTGTTCGCGGTAATGACAACATCGCCGAGCGGTGCATAGATCAGACCGGTCAGGCTGACGTTGTTGGTGTCGATGGTGATATCACCGAATTCCGAATACAGAACAGCGTTGTTGAAGTTTCCGACATTGCCGGTAATGCAGATGTCGGAATCTGCTCTGAGCGATGCATTCATATTGATGTTGCCGTTCAGATATGCTTCTCCTGCAACGTCCATCGTTGTATTGAAATTGACGTTATGATCGGAGATGTTCAGCGAATCGACTGCCTGTGCGCGGGAGAAATACCGGCTGCCGATCTGGCCGCTGACAAACGGCATATCCATGCCTGCGTACTCCGTCTTTTTGCCGTTCATGTTGCCTTTTCTGCCCGATACAATCGTACCGTTTGAGGCGATACTGCCGTTGATGCAATAGTTCTTTGCATTGACGGTCAGCGCGCCGGCTGCAACAGAGCCGGCAAACATTGTATAGGGGAAGGCGGAGTTACCTGCTGCGGATACGCTCATCAGTACAGAGAATGCACACGAGCTTGTCAGTACAGCTGCCAATGCGGTAACTGCTGCGGTTGTTTTCTTAATAATCTGCTTTCTCATTTCCAAAACTCCTTTACAATGTTTTTGGTAATGGCACCCAATCCATTCACCATCACCATTTTATCACATTCTTTATGCAATGTCAACACTAACTTTACCAATTATTGCGATTTTTCATACAATAATTGCGATTCAACCTAATTTCGTATGAATTGATAGTTTTAAAGCACTTGTTTGTGCATTATTAACAGTTGTATTGTTAATCGTTAAAAGAAACGGGTAAATAATTGAACGATGTCCGTTCATTCTTTTTTTGCCTGCGCTGTGCAACTGTGCGGCAGCATTCCGCTGAAAAAAGCAAAAGGGCGTACCTTGCGCCCGAAACGCTGTTCCGGAACTGCAATGATACGCCTTTGTCATGAAAGGGGGTGCGTGAAATCGAAAGGTTTGAGAAGGTGGGGATTATGTTAAGGAAAGGTGTCATGAAAAAAGTGTCCGGGATTTTGTCAATATACGGTGTCAAGAGATGATGTCGCAAGATAATGTCAAGAGATGATGTCGTTCGTGCTGTCAGGATCAAATGTCGGAACAATGATGTTGATTGCCGGTTGTCTGAACTTGGCTGTCTGAGCTGGCTGTCTGAACTTGGCTGTCTGAGCTTGCTGTCGTATGATGATTGGTATTGATTCGCTGAAGAATTGCTGTTTCGACAGTTGCCGGATAAGTTGCCGCTGTCTATGCTGAAACAGAGAACTCTGCGGAAGATTTTGTCATCCTTCCGCTGCCGCCAAACAGTATGCAAATACACTGCACAGCGGCAAAAATCAAGCTGATAGGTCAAAGTCAATGCTGTCTGAATGATGTGTCATTTCGTGATGTCTGTCTGTGTTGTCCTTACAATATGCATTATACTCGCTTTGCAATATAATTTCAACC
>JAZQOZ010000007.1:0-5410 GCA_045628085.1 Oscillospiraceae bacterium
AAAAGCTATCCTTCGATGCCTACAACGAGAGTGCCGTTTTGAAAACTGCGATAGAAAACTACAGGGAACGCACCGGTCATTATCCGGAGCGTGTTCTCGTCGATCAGATCTATCGCAATCGTGAAAACATTTCATACTGCACCAATCTGGGGATCCGGCTTTCCGGGAAGAAACTCGGGAGACCGAAGAAGGATGCAGATAGCAAGGATGAGAAGAAGATCGCCTATCAGGATAATACTGACCGAATTGAAGTGGAGCGGAAGTTCAGTCTCGCAAAGCGCAAATTCGGTCTGGGTCTGCTGCTTACAAAAAGAGAAGATACAACAAGAGCATCGATTGTTCTCAGCATCATTGCAATGAACATTGACCGCCTTGCGGCAATGCTTTTGCGCTTCATTCAGTTTTTGCTGAGTTTTAGGCTCTCATATGGTCGATTAGTTTGCTTTTGAAATTATGGCCTTAATGAGGAGAGGCTATTTAAAGGGATAACGTTAAATGATGTGATAAATTGAATTCATCCGGACAAAAAAGATTCCCTACTCTATTGCAAAAAATTCATGAAATCTCTGTTGTTCCCTTGAAATTTAGGTTTGGATATGATATACTTATGGTATCAGCAGATACATGAATATTTCTAAATGGAGGTAGCAACATGAAAATAAACATCTCTTGTCTTATGGCGGTGGCAATACTATGTTCATGCATTAGCATAACTTCGATTACTGCAAATGCAATGGAAGCGGCAACATATGAAGAAATGATTTCACAGAGGAATGAAATCATTGAATTTCCTGACCCGGATTTAAAATATAGAACTGTGACAGATAACAATCTTGAATTTCGTCTTTATGATGAGTTTGCTGTTTTATCTGAATGCAAAGACAGAGAAGTTACAGAAGTTGAAATTCCTTCTGAAATCAACGGATTACCCGTTGTTGGGTCTGTAGGAAGTCCCTTTGGACGATGCAGAAATTTGAAAAGAATCATTTTACCTGATACATTTGAACACTTTGAATGGTTCGATTTTGTTTGTACAACTGTCGTAAGTGTAACAGATTCATTTACTGGAGCAGCACAAAGCGGAACTATTGTTTCAAATACTATTTCATCATCAAAGAAAGTTTCAGATAGTGATGTATTAATTCCATCTGTCGCAGAAGTTGTTGTATCTGATACCAATCCTTATTATTCATCGGTCGACGGACTTATTTATACAAAGAATATGAAAACACTTGTCGGCTGTCCGCCTGCAAAGGAAATTAAAAAAATCAAAATTCCTGAACAGACAGAAAGAATAAATGATTGTGCATTTTTCGGATGCTACAATCTTGAAGAAGCTGTTATTCCAGAGAATATAAAGCATATCAATAATGGTGCATTTTTAGCTTGTACAAATCTTAAATCAATCGAATTTCCTGGAAGCATAAAAACTATTTCAGGTGAAATGTGTTATGGCTGTGAATCCCTTACAGATGTCGTATTCAACGGAAAAATCGAAAAAATAGGATATGGTGCATTGGGCGAATGTCATGCACTTGAATTCTTCGACATCCCTGATACTGTAATATATATCGGAAGTTATGCGTTTGAAAACTGCAGATGTATTAAGGAAATCGACGGAGTTTATTATGTAGGCAACTGGGTAGTCGGAAGCAGTGAAGATGTAGAAACAGTTAATATTAAAGAAGGAACAGTTGGTATTGCTGAAGCATCATTTTTCACAAGAAGCAATATGTCTTATATCAATGTTCCGTCTTCTGTTCAATATCTTGGCTATATGACATTTGGTCAATTAAGCAGTAGTAAATCATCTGCAAGAATGGATTACAGATGTGCATTTATTGACGAAAAAACTGTCGCAGCAGCGAAGACAACTACTGATTTTTACATCTATGATCCGGAATGCGATATCTTTGACAGTGAAAAGACAATACCTGCAAAATACAGATATACAGATTATGTTGAAACAGATAAAGATTATGGAATTATGATTGACGGAAAATTCTACGATGAAGTAAAAGTCGAAGAAGATACTGTTCTTCATGGTTATAAAAATTCAACCGCACAGGCTTACGCTGAGAGATATAATCGAAAATTTGAGCCAATTGAAGATGAATATGTCTACGGTGATATCAATGCAGACGGCAAATTCACAGTCGCTGACGTTGTAATGCTCCAGAAATGGCTTCTTTGCGTACCTGATGTAACACTTGCTAACTGGAAAGCTGCTGACTTGTGTGAGGACGGAGTGCTTAACGTGTTTGACCTTTGCATGATGAAGCATGAGCTTATTGGCAATACAATGATTGTCAAAAGCATAGTGGAAAATTGAATAAGGCATGATATAGAGTACCCATCGGATATTTTGTTCGGTGGGATATTTTTTATTTACATATTGACATTTTTCGATTTATGTGTTATAATATAGAAAATCTTCAATATGAGGAGGCGATGTGAATGACAAATAAACAGATTACCGTTATCTTCAAGGCATTTTGCGATGAGAACAGAGTGCAGATATTCAGAATTCTGCAAGGTGGAGAACTTTGTGCCTGCCATCTTCTTGAACAAATGAACCTGAGCCAGCCGACACTATCTCATCATATGAAGATACTCTGTGACAGCGGGCTTGTGGTCGGCAGAAAAGAGGGTAAGTGGATGCACTATTCCATTTCAGCAGAGGGTGCAAAAATCGCTTTGGACTGCCTGAAAGATATAACAGCAGTAAACGAAAATGGTGGTAAATGCTGTAATAGTCAATAAGCCGTATTTTAATACGGCTTATGACAGCAGCGATATATAGATACATCCAAATCTAACTATAGAAGGACATGAAAATGGATAATGTAACAAAGGCAGAAGAATTGTTTGGACGAGGATTTATGTGTTCTCAAGCTGTATTTGCGGCTTTTTCTGAACAGTTCGGTATTACTGAAAAACAGGCATTTCAAATTGGTGCTTGTTTCGGAGGAGGTATGAGCAAAGCAGAGACCTGCGGCGCTTGTACAGGTGCGCTTATGGTGCTTGGTATGAAGTACGGTCAGTATGACTTAAATGATTCTGACAGCCGTACAGCCGAGAGTGAAAAGGCTTCTTTGTTTCTGGATGAGTTTAAGAAACGTAACGGTTCATATATCTGCCGTGAAATACTGGGATGTGATATTTCTTCTGATGAAGGCAGAAACTATGCACGCTCAAACGGCTTGTACGGGAAATACTGCACTCAGATGGTACGTTCTGCGGCAGAAATTTTAGCAGAGATTCTTGGAGAAGATGACTGAGTTGTGAGATTTTATTCAGTATCTTTTCTAATTGTGCTATTATTCAGTGGAATTGTCAATAGATGTGCAGTCAGAGAATACCCCAAAGTCTGTAATAGACAGGTATCAGGCGGCATGGATAACCGAGTTTGTTGAAGTTCTTAATGTCACAGGTGGTACATTCGGGCGGATGTCTGCGGTGATGTCCGCACGGAGCGCAGCACGGAATTTATCGGGAGCACACTTGCCTCCCAGCAGACTGCCATAGTGGAGCGGTACGACTGTATGCGGTGAGATATAATTGGCAAGTACTGCCGCCTTTGGGGGATCAATGGTATAGAACCCGCCGATAGGAAGCATCAAAACATCGCAGGATACAGCTCTGCATTCAATAGATAATCACATCGCCGCCGATGCGGATGCCGCTGTGCGAAATTGTCTGGATTTCATCGAAAACACTCTGTTCAAACATCTGAAACAATCCTTTTGTATCTTAGTTTTCTTTCCTTTGATAGAGTCGGAATGCGATAAGATATGAGAGAGATGTCAAAAGTGCTGTGCATATAATGCCGAGAAGCACCCACGGAACAGGATTGGTAAGGATCTCTATGGATTGCTGTGCAATTTCTGACAAACTGATTTCAAGTTTTGTGACAGCGACCCCAAACAGTCCAGCCAGAATTCCTATCAGGAACAAATAGAAAAAAGTGCCGATCGAGCTTCCCAGCCACAGACACAGTGGAATAGACAACGATCCCAGTATTGTGATCATCATCATCGAACCAGCCGCCAGCAGCAAGACATTCTTCCATGTCAGCAGGTCATTCATTTCAAAGATCACGCTGCCAAAGACCGAACATATCACCATTCCCAATACTGCCAGCAAAAGCATAAACAGATATTTTGCAGCAACGACCTGCTTACTGCTGACAGGCATCGTTTCAGCATAATTCTGAAAACGGCTTTGCTCATCTATGTGAATACAATTTACTACCATTGTCGAAAGCAGCATCGGAATATACAGCAAAAACGGATTCATTTCCTTGATCAGCACCATCATCATCAAAAAGCATGAAATCGCAATAAGCTGAATGCGTCTTTGCTTGATGATTGCAAGAAAATCCTTAAAGACCAAGCCTTTCATATCACTTTGCCTCCTTTGCCATGAAAACAAACAGATCCTCGATCGAGATCGGTTTTGTTTCAAATCCTTCGGGGATCATGCTGCGGTTGACCAGAGCCTCTGTTCCCCACGCCGTTGTTCTTTTACCGTAGATCGCCGCAGCATCCAGCTCAGCAAGTTCTTCTTCTGTGGTCAGCAACCGCGCATATTCGGAAATCAGTACATCCTTTTCTTCACAGAGCATCAGTTTTCCCTTGTGCAGAAATGCGATATAGTCGCAGAGCTTTTCGAGGTCGCTGACGATATGCGAGGAAATCAGGATCGAATGGTTTTCTTCGCGTGTGAAATCGTTGAGAATATCAATGATCTCGTCGCGTGCCAACGGATCCAGTCCGCTGGTCGGTTCATCAAAGATCAGCAGTTCAGCGTGGTGGGACATCGCAACAGCGATCATCAGCTTCATTTTCATACCCTTGGAATACTGCGCGAAGCCTTTCTTTTCAGGGAGAGAAAACTGTTTCAAATACGCAAAAAACGCCGCTTCATCCCATTCAGAAAAGGAATTTTTCATAATGGTATTGATGTTCTTTGCGGTAAACGCGTCACAGAAACCGACATCATCCATGACCACGCCAATACGGTTTTTCAATGGGGGAGTGATCTGCTCTCCAAGTATCTTGATGTCGCCCTTGTATTTCGTCATTCCAAGAATGGCTCGAATCGTCGTACTTTTTCCAGCGCCATTCTCACCGATCAGTCCCATAATGCAGCCCTGTGGAAGCGTCAGGTCTTCTATACGCAGTGAAAAATTGCCGTATGATTTATTCAGATTATGGATTTCCAATGTATTCATGTTCAATTCTCCTTAGTTCTCATCCAGATATCGGTACATATCCAAAACATCGTCGGTGCTGAGATTGCACGATGCTGCAAGCTGTTTGACCGTCAGCAGATGCGCTTCGATCGCTTTGAGGTTTTCCTCACGCAGCAGCTCTGTGTTTTTTGGTGCGACAAAGCATCCCTTCGC
>JAZQOZ010000008.1:0-2223 GCA_045628085.1 Oscillospiraceae bacterium
CTACGGCGCAAACGATGTCCGTGAGGGCGTTGCCATCATGTGGAAGGAAAACGTTGACGTTTCCATCACCGGAAACTCTACCAACCCGACACGTTTCCAGCATCCGGTCGCAGGTACTTATAAGAAGGAATGCACCGATGCTGGCAAGAAGTATTTCTCTGTTGCATCCGGCGGCGGTACAGGCAGAACCCTGCATCCGGATAACATGGCAGCAGGTCCGGCTTCCTACGGTATGACCGATACAATGGGCAGAATGCACTCTGATGCACAGTTTGCAGGTTCTTCCTCTGTTCCGGCTCACGTTGAAATGATGGGTCTGATCGGTATGGGCAACAACCCGATGGTCGGTGCTACTGTTGCTTGTGCAGTTGCTGTTGAAGAGGCTATGAAGGGCTAAGATACGTTGATTTCCGGATTCCGGAAAAGAACAGCGCTCTTCCAAGCGTTTCGATTCGATTTGTAATGATGACTATATCGTGAATCAAGTCGTTTCCAATATCAGAAATAACCGCCGTTTGGGTGCTATCCTGAACGGCGGTATTTTCATATTCCGTACTGCCAGACTGATATTACTTGCAAAACTGACGAAAAATCGAAATGAAACTTGACATATAATGTTTAATATGATGTACTGCTTATATAATACACCGTATGATTCGGGGAGGTGATGATATGAAAGAGAAATATCAGAAGCCAAAGCTGGAAATCGTCTGTTTTGAAACAGAAGATATTATTACAGCCAGCGGTCTTTGTGCCATAGCCAAGAGAGACGATCCGTTTTTGGATGAATTTGAAACACTGCCGGTTGAATGATACGACCGGATAAAAGGAGGAATGATAATGCAAATCTTCAAACGAATGGTATCGCTGGTTTTGACGGCAGCCGTTTCCATGTCCATGCTGACTGAATTTTATGGAGCAGGCGTGCTTGCGGCTGACGGCAGCGGCGAACAAATTTCACTGGATACAACGCTTTCCATTATGAATCACGATGTTCTCGGTCTGGATGTTTATGCCGGACTGGAACAGAGCAGCAAGCAGCCGGAACTGCGCTATACGAATGAAGAAAACGAGACTGATATGGCGAAGAAAAAGCAAATATACTTGCAGAACAACTGTTTGACGAAACCTTCGAGGAATATCTGAAACAGGAATTTGATCCGTACTATGTGATCACCTTCACCAATCCGCATTTTTCGTATAACAGCCGGAAAAACGAGGTTACGATAGATACTGACCGTGCGGTGGAGAAGGCTATACGCTTGCCGGCTGGGCGGAGAATGTACCTGAATATATGCCTGCCCGTGATATCGAACTGACCGCAAAATGGACTCCAAGTACGAATACACGGTATTATGTGGAATATTATCAGGAAGGTCAGCTTTTGTTTGGTATAGAGTGTACCGGAACAACCGATGCCGAAGTATCAATGGATGATCTGATCCTCGGTGTAGGAACAAACAAAGCGATATTCGATTACGCAATGGTGAATTATACTGTGCTGGATGAGAACAGTGCAGTTCCGCGGATTCAGGCTGACGGCGAAATGAAGATCCGGCTGTTCTTCCATCCGAAGCAGGAAACAAGTCCCATCACCACAACGGAAACCGCCATACCGATTCCCGTGAACACGACAACAACAACGAAAGCGGCATAATTGACAATAGTATATCTGACCGTATGAATGAAAAACGCCTACAGTATCCATGACAGAATACTGCAGGCGTTTTCTTTTTATTCGTATTAAAAAGTGAAGATTCCGGTTGCTGTATTTTCACGAAAACGAATATCATGCTCTGCGAACAGCATCGTCGGGCGATATTGTGTCAGCAGTGTTTCGATCTGCATACGGGTGAAGATGTCGATGAAATTCAGCGGTTCATCCCAGATATACAGATGTGCCGGTGTCAGCAGACTTGCCGCAAGCAGGACTTTTTTCTTCTGTCCTGCGGAGTATTCGGAAAAATCCTTTGCAAGCTGTTCACGGCTGAGATCAAGCTGACGGAGAATGGTGCAGAATAAACTTTGATCGAGCTGCCGTGTATCACAGAATTCCTCAATTCTGCCGCAGAGTGCGGATGTATCCTGCGGCACATAGGAAACGATCAGACCGGATGCTGTCTCACAGGTACCGTTGATTTGCAGTTCCGGATGCTCGGGAAGAATGCCGGATTTTTGCAGAATTGCACGCATCAGCGTTGATTTTCCGCAGCCGTTCGCGCC
>JAZQOZ010000009.1:0-20325 GCA_045628085.1 Oscillospiraceae bacterium
GCTTTCGCTCTGTGGCTGGCGCTAATGATTTCCTTACTTTGAAATCATTTACTTCTACTGCTGCGAAAACCGGGCAGACTGCTTTTTCTGCTTTACTTGATCTTTTTCAGGGCAATTTCGCTTGTGGGACTGAATAGTTACAAAACACTCAAAAAAGTATTTCCGCATCGTGTGTCCTGTTAAAAACGAAACGGGGACTTCTTCCGTAAGTCCCCATTCCCGTCAAATGACGTTATTCCTTTGAAATTCCGTTTTCAGACAGCTTCTGTTTCTTCTGTTCGCGCATCATCAGCACCGTCACAACCGCCGCAAGAATCAGATACGGAATAAAACAGATCATTACCTGTGTCAGCTCCATTTGCTCATTAAATTCTACCGCATCGCCTAAACCGCTGAGGAAAAACGTATTCAGCTGCGGAATGCCGACATTATTGCAGGCGTGCATGATCGCCGCAGGGAAGATCGAGCCGGATTTCTTCGTCAGCCACATCAGAAATACGCCCTCTCCGATGCAGAATACCGACATCGTCACGATGCCGAGCCACGGATAGCCCCGGTATTCCGTACCGAAATTATGCCCCTCGATCGTCAGCGGCGCGTGCCAGACACCCCAGATGATACCGCCGACAATGACCGTTCCGGCTGTACCGATCAGCGGCTCCATTTTCTGATTCATATATGCACGCCAGCCGAATTCCTCGCCGAACGTATTCCACGCAAATATCGGACCGAGCGCAAACATCAGCAGGATCGAACCGATATATTCGGAGATGCTCTGCCGTTCCAGTATTTCATGAAAATCCAGATGACCGTATACAAGCGTCATGGTCAGATAATCGCAGAGTCCCTGCACAAACGGGATCAATACCGCCAGAACATAATACTTGATATGCCCCTTGAAATTGAGGTGGAACAGACTGTCATGCCAGCCCTCTTTTGTCAGCTTGCGCGTGATGATATTTGCAAGCGCAGGCGAATAGATCAGCGGCAGACCGAGAATCACCCACGGCCCGTTGAACCAGTTTTCATAGCCGATCGTCTGATTCAGGATGATCGCCGGAATCCATGCGATCGCAAACGCAAAGAACAGGAACAGCAGCAGTCTTTTCAGTTCAAGTTTTTTATTTGTCATACCGTTCCACTCCTTTCAGATACAGCTTGCAGGATATTTTATAGGACAGATAATAGCCGATGATCGTCGCCCAGAGGAAACCGGCAAAGATAAAGTATATATATTCCTGCGCCTTGCCGTTCACAAATGCCGCACACCAGTCATAGATCTGAACAAAAAATTCTCCGTCTTCGCCCGGCAGCGGTCCGAACAGCAGATAAATGAATCCTGCGATCATCAGTCCGCCGATGATCGCGACTTTCAGGGATTCGCCGCGCTTTTTTCCGAAGCGGACGATAAACGGGATATCGAACATCCGCAGGAAAAGCTGAAAGAACGCGAGCAAAACGTAAAGTGTCTGATAGGAGAACATCTCCTCCGGTTTTGTGCCGAAAACCAGATGGTCGATCAGTATGAGGACTTCCTCATTGATCGTCACGGATACAAGTGCGATCAGGCTCATGAGAAAGATCAGCACGTATTTTGCATAGAGAGCGCCTGCGATGCCTTTCGGATGCGATGCGGTGAAATAGCCCCACTTCTTTATTTCATCCTGCTCGCAAACCATCAGCGCCAGGACTCCGGAAACCACAAACGGAACAACGGCACAATAAATATGAATCATGGATATAGCCGGACCGTCTTCTCCGCCTCTGCCGAACATCTCTGCCAGTAATTCCTGCGCACTCATATTCGGTGCGATCGCCGGTATCGAACAGAGCCCGACAAAAATCAGCGTCATGAGCGGCGCACACAATGCAATACCCCACAGAGCCTTTCTGTTCTGCCGCAGTTCTTTGTAAATCAGGCCTGTCATTCTGCCTCACCGTCCTTTTTCTTTTTCAGCGTAAAGCCGGAACCGGATTCCTTTTCCTTGCTGATATCGCCGTACGTGCGGGAATGCCGCGCCGTGATGAACCAGCCGAACGCCAGACAGACTGCAATGACGATCAGCGAAACCGGAACGATCACGGATTCATGCGAAAGAAATTTATCTTTCAGATTACTGATTATGACATTGATATCACCCGTTTCCGCCTCCGAAGGATACAGAACGATCTTGAAAAGGCCGTACAGCATGACGGCAGCCATAAGCGGAAACAGCACTTTCATCTGCGCTTCGGAAATGCCGCGGATCGTGCGTGCCTTCGACAGAAAGAACTGAACCGCCGTATCGTAGAAAAGAATACACGCAAGGATCGCCGTCAGAAGCCAGAGCATATCGGCTGTGAACGGCATACCCGTGATCTTTGCGGTCACAAAAGCATTCAGGGCAGCAAATCCAAAGCCGAGCAGCATCTTGATCAGCTTCACGATGTAGATGCCTGCTGCACGTTCTTTCGGGGCGATCGGCAGCGTAAAGGAATAGCACATCCAGTTTGCATTGATATCCGATTGTAAGGTTTTCACATCCAGCAGCAGGCTCATAGAAACCGTTGCGACCAGAAGCGTACTCATATAATACAGCACGCTGCCGAATTCCGTCAGCAAATCGGATTCTGCGAAAACCGGTGCGAGATTGCCCACGGACATACTCAGCCGTATGAGCCAGAAAAACACCGTCACGACAATACAGGCTGCCAGTCCGCTCAGATATGTTTTTCGGCATAAACGCCAGTCGCGCCAGACCAGCATTTTCAGCTTTGCAGATGTCATACAGACCACTCCTTTGCTTTCCGGTGGACATAATAGACCATGATCTCCTCCAGCGTTGTCGGTTCGATCAGCAGTCCGCTGTATTTGCGTGCCATTGCGGCACGGTCGGCAACCATGACCTCTGCACCGAAATCCGTGACACGCGCGCTGACACAGTCCTCCGGTGCAATGTCCCTATACTCATTTTTCCTGCATTTGATGATGCCGTGATTTTCCAGTACCTCATCCTTATAGCCCGAAACCAGAATTTGTCCGCGGTCGATAAAGGTCACGCTGTCCGCGATCTTTTCAAGGTCGGATGTGATATGCGAGGACATCAGGATACTGTGGTTCTCATCCTGCAAATATTCAAGGAAGATATCGAGGATCTCCGAGCGGATGACCGGATCCAGACCGGTCGTTGCCTCGTCCATGACAAGCAGCTCGGCATCGTGTGAGAGCGCACAGGCGATTTGCAGCTTCATCTTCATGCCCTTTGAAAACTGTCCGATCTTCTTTTTCTGCGGCAGCTGAAAGCGCTCCAGATAGCCCTGATAGACCGTATTATCCCACTTCTCATAGAGCCCCTGAAAGATGCGTGCCATCTCCTTTGCATTGAAAATATCATGGAACGGCAGCTCGTCAAAGACGACTGCAATACGTTCCTTGATCGCCTGTTCCTGCTTGACATGATCCATGCCGAGCAGCCTGATCTCGCCGGCATTGATCGGGATGATATTCAGCAGACTGCGGATCGTCGTGGTCTTGCCTGCGCCGTTCTGCCCGATAAAGCCCATGATGCTGCCGCGCGGCACATCAAAGCTGATGCTGTCCAGCGTAAAGCCGTCATATTTCTTTGTGACGTTCCTGATTTCGATTGCATTTACATAGTCGTTCATGATGCTGAACCTCCATATACAATTTCGAGTATTTCCTGTAATTCCGAAAGCGGTATGCTGCACTGTTTCGCCTTGTCGGCTGCCTCGGTCAGCATCGCTTCGATCGCTTTGAGCTGCTCCTCACGGAAAAGCTCCTTGTTCTGTGCTTTTACAAAGCTGCCCTTTCCCGTATAGGATTCAATGAATCCGTCGCGTTCGAGTTCTTCATAGGCGCGCTTTGTCGTAATGACACTGATCCTGAGCTGCATGGCAAGATTGCGCATGGAAGGAAGTGCATCGCCTTCCTTCAGGCTGCCTTCAAGGATCATCGTTTTGATCTGGGTGACGATCTGCGTATAGATCGGATCACCGGAAACATTGCTGATAATGATATCCATAGCTATAGATTACTCCTTACGGATTCAGACGCAGCGTGTTTCCGCGGAAACCGCAGCACAGTGTCCGGATTGTGCTTTGCGTCATTGATGTATATATTCGATATACACATTATACCACGTTATATATACAATGTCAACCCCTTTTGCCAATTTTCTTTTCCGGCGGATACATTCCGCAATATTCTAAACGGCAATCTGCCTAAACAAGCCGTTTTTTCTGCAAAAAAACAGACACATTTGTGAATTTTGAAAAAATACGGAAAAACACTTGCATTCAGGGCGGTACTTATGATATAATATCTAGTTGAAGTGAGGTGTTTGCATTATGCCCAAAAGAAACGATATCAACAAAGTAATGATCATCGGCTCCGGCCCGATCATCATCGGACAGGCCTGCGAATTTGACTACTCCGGTACGCAGGCGTGTAAGGCACTGCGCAAGCTCGGTTACGAGATCGTTCTCGTGAACTCCAACCCTGCAACGATCATGACCGATCCGGACGTTGCCGATGTCACCTACATCGAGCCGCTGAACGTCGTCCGTCTGACCGAAATCATCAAGAAAGAGCGTCCGGACGCACTGCTCCCGAATCTCGGCGGACAGTCCGGTCTGAATCTCTGCTCTGAACTGGATAAGGCAGGCGTACTCAAAGAGTATCATGTTCAGGTCATCGGTGTTCAGGTCGATGCGATCGAACGCGGTGAAGACAGAATCGAATTCAAGGAAACAATGGAATCCATCGGTGTCGAGATGGCACGCAGCGAAGTCGCCTACTCCGTAGATGAGGCTGTTGCGATCGCTGACAAGCTCGGCTATCCGGTCGTTCTGCGTCCTGCATACACAATGGGCGGTGCCGGCGGCGGCATGGTCTATAATGTCGAAGAACTGAAGATCGTCTGTGCAAGAGGCCTTCAGGCTTCTCTGGTCGGACAGGTACTCGTTGAGGAGTGCATCACCGGCTGGGAAGAACTGGAACTTGAAGTTGTCCGCGATGCAAAGGGCAACATGATCACTGTCTGCTTCATCGAGAATATTGATCCGATGGGCGTGCATACCGGCGATTCCTTCTGCTCTGCACCGATGCTGACGATCTCTGAGGACGTTCAGAAGCGTTTGCAGGATCAGGCATACCGCATTGTCGATAAGGTTCAGGTCATCGGCGGCTGCAACTGCCAGTTCGCACATGATCCGGTCTCTGACAGAATCGTTGTTATTGAGATCAATCCGCGTACTTCCCGTTCTTCCGCACTCGCATCCAAAGCGACCGGTTTCCCGATCGCACTCGTTTCCGCTATGCTTGCAACAGGCATGACACTCGACGAGATGGAATGCGGCAAATACGGCACACTGGACAAGTACGTTCCTTCCGGCGACTATATCGTAATCAAATTCGCACGCTGGGCATTTGAAAAGTTCAAGGGTGCAGAAGATAAGCTCGGTACGCAGATGCGTGCAGTCGGCGAGGTCATGAGCATCGGCAAGACCTACAAAGAGGCATTCCAGAAGGCGATCCGTTCTCTGGAAACCGGCAGATACGGTCTCGGATTTGCAAAGGACTTCAATCAGAAATCCAAGGATGAACTGCTCTCTATGCTCGTTTACCCGACAAGCAACCGTCAGTTCATCATGTATGAAGCACTCAGAAAGGGTGCAACAGTCGATGAGCTGCACGATCTGACCAAGATCAAAAAATGGTTCATCGAGCAGATGCAGGAGCTTGTTGAGGAAGAAAAGGCGCTGATCGCCGGCAAGGGCAAGGTTCCTGCTGACGATACGCTCCGTCAGGCAAAGCTCGACGGTTTCTCTGACCGCTACCTCAGCCAGATCCTCGAAGTTCCGGAAACGGATATCCGCAATGCCCGCTATGCGGCAGGCATTCGTGAGGGCTGGGAAGGCGTTCACGTTTCCGGCACAAAGGACAGCGCATATTACTATTCCTCTTATCATATTGATAAAGATGCAAGCCCGTGCAGCAACGAGCGCCAGAAGATCATGATTCTCGGCGGCGGCCCGAACAGAATCGGTCAGGGTATCGAATTCGATTACTGCTGTGTTCACGCGGCACTTGCCCTGAAGGATCTCGGATTCGAGACGATTATCGTCAACTGCAACCCTGAAACTGTTTCCACGGACTACGATACCTCTGATAAGCTCTATTTTGAGCCGCTGACACTGGAAGATGTCCTTCAGATCTATGAGAAGGAAAAGCCGGTCGGCGTTATCGCACAGTTCGGCGGTCAGACACCGCTGAATCTCGCGGCTGACCTCAAGAAGAACGGTGTCCGCATCCTCGGTACTTCTCCGGAAACGATCGACCTCGCTGAGGACAGAGATCATTTCCGTGCCATGATGGATAAGCTCGGCATCCCGATGCCGGAATCCGGCATGGCTGTCACAGTCGATGATGCACTGGAGATCGCAAACCGCATCGGCTATCCGGTCATGGTTCGTCCGTCCTATGTTCTGGGCGGCAGAGGCATGGAAGTTGTCCATGACGACAACATGATGCGCGTCTATATGGCGGCGGCAGTCGGTGTCACACCGGACAGACCGATCCTCATTGACAGATTCCTGCACCATGCAACGGAGTGTGAGGCAGACGCGATCTCCGACGGCAAGGAATGCTTCGTTCCGGCTGTTATGGAGCATATCGAGCTTGCAGGTATCCATTCCGGCGACTCCGCCTGCGTACTCCCCTCGCTCAATCTCAGCGAAAAGCACGTTGCAACGATCAAAGATTTCACCAAGCGCATCGCCGTTGAAATGGGCGTTGAAGGTCTGATGAATATGCAGTATGCGATCGAGGATGATACCGTTTATGTCCTTGAAGCAAATCCGCGTGCATCAAGAACCGTTCCGCTGGTTTCAAAAGTCTGCGCGATCAATATGGTTCGCATCGCAACACAGATCATGACTTCCGATCTGACCGGAAAGCCGTCCCCTGTCCCGTCCCTGCATGATAAGAAGATCCCGCATCACGGTGTCAAAGAGGCTGTGTTCCCGTTCAATATGTTCCAGGAAGTTGACCCGGTTCTCGGACCGGAAATGCGCTCCACCGGTGAAGTTCTCGGCATCTCCCCGAACTTCGGCGAGGCTTATTTCAAGGCACAGGAAGCAACACAGACCAAGCTGCCGACCGGCGGTACTGTTCTGCTCTCCGTCTGCGATATGGATAAGCCGGAGCTGCTCCCGATCGCAAAGAAATTCAATGATCTCGGATTCAAGATCCTCGCAACCGGCAAGACCTACGATATGATCGCAGAGGCAGGCATTCCGGCTGAAAAGATCAAGAAACTCTATGAGGGCAGACCGAATATCACCGATGCGATGACGAACGGCAAGATCGACCTCATCGTCAATACGCCGGCAGGTGCGGATTCGCTGCACGATGACAGCTATATCCGTAAGGCGGCGATCAAGTACCGCATCCCGTATATCACCACGATGGCAGCAGCCTTTGCAACCGCTGAGGGTATCGCTGCGATCAAGGAGCAGGGCGGCTCGCTGAGCGTCAAATCCCTGCAGGAATTCCACCGCGAAATCACCGATTAACAATCATACGTGAAGGGAGCAGCGCATTCTCGCACTGCTCCCTCTCCGGATTCTATATTGATTCATAAGGAGGCCATTATGGAACAGGAATACAGAGAAAAAATGTCACAACAGCATTATGATGCTGAACAACAAAGACTGTCCTACCTGAAGGGTACCCGCCGTACCGAGGTCGCAGATGCCCTTGCAGAAGCAAGAAGCCACGGTGACCTTTCCGAAAACGCGGAATACGATGAAGCGCGCAACGAACAGGCGCGTCTGGAAGATGAGATCAAAAAGCTCGAATATACCCTCGAACACGCTGAGATCATCTCCACACTTTCCTCTGATGTCGTCAGCACCGGATGCGGCGTTATCCTGAGCAGAGCCGAATTCAACGGTCAGCCGCAGAAGATCGAAACACTCCAGATCGTCGGCCGTTCCGAAGCAGATTACGATAACCACAAGATCTCCGATGACTCCCCGATCGGCAAGGCTGTCCTCGGCAAGCACGTCGGCGATGTCTTTATCGTCGAAGCACCGATCGGCATCATGACCTTTACTGTTCTTGAAATTTCCAGCACGGGCGTTTTCGAGAATCACGCGGAGGGCTGAACATGAGCGAACAGAATCTCAATGAACAGAATCTCCAGCAGACCGCTGAGGATGTTGATGCACTGCGTCAGGTCAGACTTGATAAGCTCGCTGAAATGCAGGAAAACGGCAATGATCCGTTTGTCATTACCAAGTTTGATGTGACCGCAAGCACCGCAGACTGCCGTGCAATGTATGAAGCAGCTGAAGCAGAACTTCCTGCCGACCTTGATGAGGAAGCGAAAAAGGCTGCATACGAAAAGATCAATGAGAAATTCAGCGTCACCGTTGCCGGCAGAATCATGAGCTGGCGCAAAATGGGCAAGGCGAATTTCCTCGATCTGCGCGACAAGACCGGCAGGATCCAGGTCTATGTCCGCATGAATGATATCGGTGAGGAAGAATTTGCAAACTTCCGCAAATACGGCGATATCGGTGATATCATGGGTGTTACCGGCTCGCTGTTCCGCACCAGAACCGGTGAGCTTTCCGTCCATGCAATGAAGGTCACGATGCTCTCCAAGTCGCTGAAGCCGCTGCCCGAAAAGTTCCACGGTCTGACCGACCGCGATACCAGATACCGTCAGCGCTATACCGACCTCATTATGAATGAGGATGTGCGCGATACATTCATCAAGCGCAGCAAGATCATTGCCGCAATCAGAAGCTGGCTCGACGGACAGGGCTTTATCGAGGTCGAAACCCCGATGCTCGTTTCCAATGCAGGCGGTGCAGCAGCAAGACCATTTGAAACCCATTATAACGCTCTTGATGAGGATGTCAAGCTGCGCATTTCGCTCGAACTCTACCTCAAGCGCCTGATCGTCGGCGGACTCGAAAGAGTTTACGAGATCGGCAGAGTATTCCGCAATGAGGGCGTAGATACCAAGCACAATCCGGAATTTACGCTCATGGAGCTGTATCAGGCATATACCGATTATTACGGCATGATGGATCTGACGGAGAATATGTTCCGCCATATCGCACAGACCGTCTGCGGTACGACCTGCATCCCGTTCGGCACGGATGAGAACGGTGAGGATATCATGATCGACCTCGGCAAGCCGTTCCGCCGCCTGACCATGATCGACGCAGTCAAAGAGTATACCGGCGTTGACTTCGATCAGATCCCCGATACCGCTGCGGCAAAGAAGATCGCAGATGAAAAGGGCGTTCATTACGAAAAGCGTCACGAAAAGGGCGATATCCTCAATCTGTTCTTCGATGAATTTGTTGAGGAAAAGCTCATTCAGCCGACCTTTATCATGGATCATCCGGTCGAGATCTCGCCGCTGACCAAGCGGAAACCCGATAAGCCCGATTATGTTGAGCGCTTCGAGCTGTATATCACTGCACGCGAAATGTGCAACGCTTACTCCGAGCTGAACGATCCGATCGACCAGCGCAAGCGCTTTGAAGCACAGGAAGCACTCATCGCACAGGGCGACGAGGAAGCAAACCGCATCGACGAGGACTTCATGAATGCCCTTGAGATCGGTATGCCCCCGACAGGCGGCATCGGCTTCGGCATCGACAGACTGGTTATGCTGATGACCAACAGCCAGTCTATCCGCGATGTGATTCTGTTCCCGACATTGAAATCTTTGGAGTGAAAAACATCGCAGATTCGTGCTTTGTGAAATGGCCGTTCACCAATTTACCACTGATTTACCAACAAATATGAGTATTTTCTGAAATAGACAGAACCTCAACCGTGCAGACAGTACGGTTGAGGTTCTTTTTATTCTTCCGATCAGAAATGAATTGCAGCTCCCCGCTTGGGGAGCTGCGCTGCCTGATTTCTTCTCATTTTAGATCTGGATTCTGAAAGTAATCCTCAAGGCGGATCATTTCCCTCTGCGAAATTGTATATTAAAAATGCCGGTGCAAAGTGAGGATAATATAGGTTGTTATATGTGCCGCAACAATCGACAAAAGAACATACATTCCCGCAATAAAAAGTAAGTTGCATAAATTCGGGGGTAAGTTGCATAAATTCGATGGTAAGTTGCGTTGACAGTGCATTTTTAATATGATATAATTATAATGATATCGTAGATGTGGTTTCGGGGCGTATAGCATTGCGAAGGTTATACAGAACCGGAATCACATATTCAATATTCAGACTTAAAAATCATATCAAACGGAGGAATACGATGAAGAACCGAAAAAGGGTTGCAGCACTGCTTTCAACATTCATGATGCTTGCAACCGCAGTCAACCCCTCGGATTTGCTGAATGCCTGTACGATTAATGTGGCAGCAATCAGCGGTCCGGAAATCTATGTTGTACCAAACACAGTTGAAGTCGAACAGACTGACACAAGCTTCATAACAGAATACGGCACTGACAAAACGCTCCGATTCTCCGCTGCGAGAAACGAGCGTGAGTCCGGACAGATCATCATTCACAGTGACAAAAGCATTGATGAGATCACTGTAGATACCGCAGCGCTCTCCAACGGGGACTCGGTCATCCCAAAAGAAAACATTGAAGTGTTCTTTGAGCAGTATGTAACGATTTCGCAAGGCAAAGATCATTTCTATTGGCTGTATAACATGAATGGATCCCATGCTGATGCTTTGCTGCCGCAGGACATGGCTGTTGACCTTGCATTGAACAAGCTGACTAAGCCGGATACTGCGAACGGCAGCAATCAGGGCATCTGGTTCACGGTGAAAGTACCGGATCATGCTCAGGCCGGAACATATCGCGGTGAATTCAAGGTACATCTGTCCGGAGAAGACACGCCTCGCACTGTTCCCGTAGAATTCACCGTCTATGATTTTGATTTACCGGAAAAGACCAACAACACGACCTTCTTTAATGATTTCCAGGCATCAGTTGCATCCGTTTACATGGATTTCTCAGGATATGAAAAAGACTGGAAAACGTGCGAGCCTTATGCGGATGATCTGGGTGCGTTTTTGGATGAAAGACGGCTTTCTACCGGCTGGTCCGGAATCGCGAATGAGGTAATGTTCAGCGATGAAACAAAAGAGTCTTTTGGAGCAATGAAAGAAAAGTATGCGCAGTCCATACTCGATCATGTAAATAATTCAGAATCACCTTATTATGACATTGAATCGTCTGTTGAGTGGGAAGACAATCTGTCCACAAAACTCTTTAACGAGTTTGACTATTCTCTCCCGACAGTGGAAAAAATGAAAGCGCCGTATGACGCTTATCAAAAGGAACTGCAAAAATTCAAAGATGACTTCAAAAAGGAAAACGGCCGCGATCCGAATACTTCTGAATTGCAAGCGTTTGAGAATGATAACAAGCCGAAAATTCCGCTCACGGAAACAGAACAAAAAGCGATTCTCTCCGAAATTGATGCAGTATGCGAAAGAGCCGTTGCAGTATTCCAAAATCTGAAAAAAGAAGAAGCTGCCAAAGCGGATGCATCATTGACACAGGAACAGATAAATGCGATCGAACTATCCCCTGCTGAGATCAGCGCGATCGAATTTTCTGTAAAAACCTATATGTACTATGATTACCGTTATTATACCGGTTCACTGGGCGATGACAGCAAATATATTACTGACAATACAAGCGCAAACGAAAATTACAACCGTGATAAATATGATAGAATCATGACAACATTTCAGGATGGGGTAATTGACGATATCTATGCATTGTATGCGAGCGCCTATACGTCCCCGACAAGCATTTCTTCCTGGAATCGTCGTTTATACTATGGAATTCTGGCATATACAAATGAACTGGACACCGGTGATGTCATCAGCAAGGATGTATGCGATATTTTGAAACTGATTCGCCTGATGCCTTCTGGTTCACAGCAGCGTTACTGCCAGTATGATTATGAATCGAATGAAAAGCGCTGGTTCGGATTGCAAACCATGTTAGAAGCATTGATCGACAAAAGTCTGTCAGAAGACCTTGACCTGCTTCAATATGCATATCTTTACTCACCGAAAATGGATGAGGAACAGCGCTTGGACTTCTGGAGCTGCTACGAAGCACTGACCGCATCAAAAGCGCTGAATGACAGTCTGATCGCTGCAAAAGCATACCTGAACAGTTTAAGCTATGATGACACCAAATACCAGTCATCAGAACAATTTGAAGCAATGAAGAAACATCTGGCAGATTCTCTTGATCATATCTATTATATCATTACAAACTGCCCTGAAAACATCAAGACTTTTACTTATCGCAACGGTTTATTCCAGAAAGAAGGAAGAAATTATATTGCAATTCTGAATAACGGTCTGGAATATTTCGGAAGCGAATTTCAGAATGCTTTTGCGAAAGATCCGCATATCTTCACAGCATTTCTGACCGATGAAATGGAAACGACAGATTACAGCGTCACAATATGCGAAAAAGACAAAAACGGGAACCTCAGCAATTATTCCCTGAACAGCTTTTGTCCTGTGTTCAGCGATTTGAATGAAACAACATATCCCAAGTGCGCACGGGAATCATCTCCGAAGGATTATCTCGCGACGATGGAAAAACTCTCTGATCCGGATATGCACTATTGGTGGTACAACTGGATACCGCACGGCAATCCCGGACTTGCAGGTTTTATTCTGAACGGAAATCAAGGCAGCTATTTTTATCCAAAGGATGAAAAGCAGGAAGCCAATATTATTGGAAACAGCCTTGCAATAACCCGTGCAAATAAGTGGTTGCAGTTCAAAATGGGCATTGAGGGCGAATTATTCTGGGCTGTCGATGAATATTACGACAATAAAGAAATATGGACATCAGCATCCTCAGACTGCAATAACGGAATGCTTGTCTATCCGGTCTATTCGCTGCTGATGTATACACTCGGATGGAACGATGCTGAGAAAGCAAAGGCATTTATTGCAGATCATGATAATCAGCACTTTGCAAGCTCGATCCGTCTGGAGAATATGGCAGAATCAGGCGATGACTATGATTATCTCTGCATTGCTGACGAACTGATTGCACAGTACGATCAGAAATTGCAGGAAATCCGGGCAACAGCTACCGCAGATCTCCCCTCTACGATTGAATTTGAGAATACCTATGCTGACCGTTTGCAGCAGATCATTGCAATGCTGGCAGACGATCCCAATTACGATGACGGCAAAGCCAATACTGCAAATATCATTGCAGCAAGAGAAGAACTGGTTTCTCTGATCATTGAACTTCAGAATCTGCTGAACGACAGCTTCGATGCAGAGTCATATTACACACTTGAAAAATACAATATGACTGTAAAAAAGATCAAGGAATTGCAGCTGACCGGAGATCAGATCGTTTCCGCCTCAAAAATTCAAAAGTATGTTGCTGAGATCCAGCGCATCCATGATGTATTCTTTGATGAAAACGGTCTGCTGGATCCGGACAAAATTGCGTCCGTTTCAAACGATATCAATGCGCTCCTGAGAGGCTTGAATAAGGATACGCAGGAAAAATATGATACCGGTATTGATTATCATACATTCAGCCATGCACTCACAATTCAGCTGCAAACGCAGTACGCTGAAGCCGCTGATCTCATGCTGAATGTAATAAACGGCGACGGCACACAGACCGAGTGCTATATGGATGCCCCGATCCATCTGAACTTCAACTACGGCATTTCTTCCTGCGGCGAATTGTATCCGGTCGATGAAGAAAACGGTATCTGGGAACTGCTGGTTTCACTTGACGATCTCCCCATTTCTTCTGATATCATGGAAAATGACGGAAGCTGGATGCTTTCTGCAAATCTCAGCAATGTCAGCAGCCTCACCCTTACAGATGCAGCAGCCGTAACGGCAGATGCGTCTTCCGTTCATGCACCCGTTTTCGTAAGATATATTGACAGCAAATACAGCAACTGGCGGTTTACCGACATCAAACTTCCGCATCAGGAAGACTGGCAGAACAGTGATGATGTTGTTGCATTCGATGTCAAGACGCTGACACCGGATGATGAATGCAGCAACAGCTCTGTCAAAGCGACTGCGCAGCTTTATTTTATTGATACCACTTCAAAATGGAAGCGAACTACAGATAGATTCAACATTGATCCGCTGAACGGTACGATCGAAACCGGCATGATCACACCGATGGATAACGGCTGGTATCATGTCGAGATCCCGCTCAAAGAACTGACAACCGAAACAAATGACGGCGGTATATTTATTGACATCATGGAATTCACATGGGTCAATCAATCTTTTGTCATTCGCAATGTTGACGTATGTCCTTCTGCTGTTTTGTCCGGTGCGGCTCAGACGTTCGCTGACATCTACAGCCGGATGCTTCAGATGCAAATGTCCGGACAACATCCCATAGATTACGTTAAACGCTACCACGAACTCCGCGAAGCAGCCATTGATGAAAACGGTAAGCTGGATCCGGAAAAATACGGAGCGATTCAGAACGATGCAGAAGCGCTTTTGAAGGAGCTTGACGAACTGACATCTGAACAGGTCTACACGTTTGAAATTGATCTGAAAAATGAACGTGCCGGTTTCTATTTTGCTGAAGACTTTGAAGATGGCATCATGCACCCGCTAACGGATTTCATCGAAATAAACGGTCAAACGAAGACAGCATCTCCCGGCAGGCTGATCAAAAAATCATCGGGCTACCAATACATGATCCCCATGAATGAGATTCCTGTGAAGGTCGAGCCTGCCTTGTCTATTCCGGTTTACCCCTTTAAGCCCACACTCATTCTCTATAAAGATCAGTATGATGCTCTGCCCGACGGAAGCATCGAGAAAACACGCAGCGGTGATCCGATTCACAATGAGGATATTATTCCGAAGAATGTCTGTGATCAGGTATTCCGTGTCAACAATCTGCTGAAAGGCGCTGTGCTTTGCGGCGACAGCAAAGACGCAGATATTGAATCCTTTAAGAGCATCTTCGACGGCATCTTTCACGGCAGCTTCTATCTTTTCAGCAAAAATGGAAAAACACCGGATGCTGTTCAGGATCTTCAGAAATTGGAGGACAAAGTCTACAACCGCGTCGGCAGAAAGGCTGTAGTTACTGAGATCCTAACTTCCCAGTTCAAGCCTGAAATGCAGTTCACCTTCTGCGACAGCAGCGAAAAACAGCTCCTTTCTGAGCCGATCACTCTAAACCGAAACAGCCGTACTTCTTCCGTCGGATCGCTTACATACAATCCGCAGAAAAACAATTTTGAATTGATGGTTGCAGTCGAAGATATCCCGTTCTCGGACGATCTGATCCTCATGGAAAAGCCTGAGAGCATCGAACTGAAAGACATCACTGAAGGAATCAACCCCGACTGTAAGACTTCCATTGACTGCACGATCCTCCCGATTGTCAGAAAGCCGATTGACAAATACTTCGAGTACAGTCAGTTCAATATTGAACCGCAGGCAGATTGGGAAAACAGCCCGAAAACACTTGCGTTCGATTTCAAAGCTATTACACCTGCCATTGAGCGTGAAAATCCGTCTGATACAGCACTCGCTCAGTTTTCTTTTGCAGATACCAGCACAACGGATGAATGGATCCGCAACACGACCAACAATTCTTTGGATCCGATCAGCGGCACTTCCGAACACGGTATCGTTACACCGCTGGAAAACAGCTGGTATCATGTCGTAATACCATTCATAGATTTAGAAAAGGATATTGATTCGAATGGTCCCGACGATTACAAACCGTTTATTGATCTTTTGTCATTCAGATGGGTCAATCAGTCATTTGTCATTCGTAATCTTGATGTATGCGCCTCTGCTGCGGCGAACAGCGCTGCTCAGAAGTTCGCTGACATCTACCGCCGGATCCTTCAGATGCAGATATCCGGTCAGCATGATGAAGCCAAAGGATACATTGAACGTTACAACGAACTCCGTGAAGCATCTATTGATGCAAACGGTATGCTGAATCTGAAAGAGTATGGAACCATTCAGCAGGATGCAGCAGCGCTTTTGACGGAGCTTGACGATGTTACTGCACAGCAGGTATACACATTTGAAATGAATGTGGATGATAACTGCGGCGGTATCCGTTTCTTTACGCGTGATGCATATTACGAACAGCCATATCTCCCTGACTACACAGGCTTTGAAAAACACTTCCTTACTGACAATATTTATTTCTATCCGGAAACAGCAACCGCCTCAAACGGCACTTTGCTTCTGACATTTCCAACAGACTTCTACCAGTACATGATTCCTGTCAGCGAACTCCCCGTAACAATCGAGCCTTCCATTTTCATTCCGGAATGCAAAGACTACAGCATCATCAATACTCAAATTTATAGCCGAATGTCTGACGGCACACTCGCAGAAACATATTCATTCTATGAGATACCGAATCAGGATCTGATTCCGAAGGATGTCTGTGATCAGGTATTCCGTGTCAACAATCTGCTGAAAGGCTCCGTGCTTTGCGGCGACAGCAAAGACGCAGAAATAGATTCCTTTGATAACATCTTCTACGACGGCATCTTTGACGGTCACTTCTATGAGTCAAGCAAAAAAGGCGAAACGCCGCAAGCTGTTCAGGATCTTCAGAAATTGGAGGACAAAGTCTACAATCGCGTTGGCAGAAAGGCTGTAACGGCTGAAATCACTCCGGCTCAGAGCACATCCGAAATGCAGTTCACCTTCTGCGGCAGCAACGCAGATCAGCCCATTTCTCAGCCGATCACGCTGAACTTTGACGAAATCACTTCTTCTGTCGGTTCTCTGACAGCCAATGATGACAACAGCAGTTTTGAATTTCTTGCTGCAATCGAGGACATCCCGTTTACGGATGACTTAATCTTCACTATGGATGCTGATACGATTCTTCTTGTTGGAACAGACAATGCTTCTGCTGATTATGAAATACTGCCTGTAGCCCGAAAAGGAATCGATGACAAATTCCGGTTCACTGACATCTATTTTGATACACAGGTGAACTGGGAAAACAGTGACAAAGTATTCTCCGTCTTGCTCAAATCGCTGCCCATTGCTTCCGAGCAGGCAGATGATGACACAGCTACTCATGCGTACTTTAATTTCAAGCAGAAAGATCCGTGGTGCTGCACAACACGAACTGATTACACAGTGGATATCCTCAATGAAAAAGCCGATATCGGTACGCTGAAATCGATTGGTCAAGGCTGGTATCAATGGGAGATTCCGCTGAAAGACCTTGAAGAATATCCTGAAGAATCTCGCGGTTCTGTACTGGATCTGCTCGAATTTGACTGGGTACACCATGCATTTGTATACTGTGATCCATTTATCTCCAATTCGGAAGATATTATACGTCCCGTCGGTCCTCGGCAAACGACTGCGGCAGAAACCACCACATCTCAGGATACAACAACGACCACAACAACGGAGGCGACAACTTCAACTACCACCGCAACAACGTCAACCACAAAGCAGACTACTACTACAACCACAACGACCGAATTGACAACTTCAACTACCACCGCAACAACGTCAACTACAAAGCAGACTACTACTACAACCACAACGACCGAATTGACTACCTCAACTACTACTGCAACAACGTCAACCACAAAGCGGACTACTACAACAACAACAACTGAGTTGACTACCTCAACTACTACTGCAACAACGTCAACTACAAAGCATACTACTACAACCACAACAACTGAGTTGACTACCTCAACTACTACTGCAACAACGTCAACCACAAAGCGGACTACTACAACCACAACAACTGAGTTGACTACCTCAACTACTACTGCAACAACATCAACCGCAAAGCAAACTACTACAACCACAACAACTGAGTTGACTACCTCAACCACTACCGCAACAACGTCAACTACAAAGCAGACTACTACAACCACAACAACTGAGTTGACTACCTCAACTACTACTGCAACAACGTCAACTACAAAGCAAACTACTACAACCACAACAACTGAGTTGACTACCTCAACCACTACGGCAACAACGTCAACTGCTAAGCTGACTACAACAACAACTACTACCGAGCTGACGACTTCAACCACTACCGCTACAACGTCAACTACAAAGCAGACTACTACAACCACGACAACTGCGGTTACATCTACAATAGCGGAAACAGTCATAACCACATCTGATCAGGTGACAACAACATCCACCGCGACAACGTCTACCACAGAAGAAGCAACCGACACCACCGCAGAAACATCAACCACTACTATTACTACTGCTTCGACAGAGTCTACTACAGAGGGAACGACAACCGTTTCTGAAACTACAGTTGAAGAAACAACTGCAACTTCGACAGAGTCCACAACATCTGCAATGGAAACCACCACTACAACAACCACGACCGTATCTACTGATGATACGACAACAACCACCACAACTTCCACAACAATCGTGACGGAAGAAAGCACTACCACAACTACCACCGTATCTACTGATGTTACAACAACCACCACCACCACTTCTACAACAATTGTCACGGAAGAAAGTACTACCACAACTACCACCGTATCAACCGATGATACAACGACAACAACCACCACTTCCACAACAATCGTGACGGAAGAATGCACTACCACTACCACAACTACCACCGTATCAACCGATGATACAACGACAACAACCACCACTTCTACAACAATTGTGACAGAAGAAAGCACTACCACAACTACCACCGTATCTACTGGTAATACTACAACAACCACCACAACAACTTCCACAACAATCGTGACGGAAGAAAGTACTACCACAACTACCACCGTATCAACCGATGATACAACGACAACAACCACCACTTCTAGAACAATTGCAACAGAAGAAAGCACTACCACAACTACCACCGTATCAACCGATGATACAACGACAACAACCACCACTTCTACAACAATTGTCACGGAAGAAAGCACTACCACAACTACCACCGTATCAACCGCTGATACAACGACATCAACCACTACGACTTCCACAACAATTGTGACAGAAGAAAGCACTACCACAACTTCCACCGTATCTACTGATGATACGACAACAACAACTACTTCTACAACAATTGTCACGGAAGAAAGCACTACCACAACTACGACTGTATCTACTGATGATACGACAACAACAACCACCACTTCCACAACAATTGTCACGGAAGAAAGCACTACCACAACTACGACTGTATCTACTGATGATACGACAACAACTACTACTTCTACAACAATTGTCACGGAAGAAAGTACTACCACAACTACGACTGTATCTACTGATGATACGACAACAACAACTACTTCTACAACAATTGTCACGGAAGTAAGTACTACCACAACTACCACCGTATCTACTGATGATACAACGACTACGGTTTCTTCCACCACAGAACAATCTACCACTTCTGCGACAACAACTTCCACAAGCACCACAGGAACAACCTCAACGACATCTTCGACAACGTCCGCAACGACAACAAATACAACGACTTCCACTACTACGACTATGTCGACAGTAACAACGACCACGACGACAGCTTCCGAATCGTCAACATCTGCAACTGAAAGCACAACGACTTCTACAACAACCGATACGACCACCAAACCGATAGAACAGACCGAAACAACAACTGTGAAAGGCGATATTACCGGTGACGGCGAGATCGGCATTGAGGATGCGCAGCTTACTCTGAATGCGTATGTTGCAATCATGGCTGAATTGGAAAGCGGTCTGACTGACGAACAGGCAAAAACAGCGGATGTCAACGGCGACAATATTGTATCCGTTGAAGATGCACAGTTCATTCTGATCTACTATGTTCAGAATACCGTTGCCGATATGCCGACTGCCTGGGAAGAAATACTCAATTAAGAAACCAGACACAACCTCATACAAACGAAATGTGCGCCCTGCGGGGCGCACATTGCTTTATATTCATATAATACCGTCACCGAATCCATATGATTAGCGGTAAGTACAATGAAATTACTGCACACGAAATCGCACACGTTTTGAAATCAGCATCTTCAAAGCAGCGTATTTACGGTCATTTTACATCAAAAAAACAGATAGTTTTCGAATTCCTCTCTCCAGCAGTCACAGAGTGTATATAGTATCCTGATTCCGAACTGCGTCATTAAGATTACACAGATGTTACTTGACATTTTATCAGAAATAGGATATAATAATAGAAAACCATAACAGGAGGGATGGAAATGGTATTTCCAGCAACAGACGAAATCTACGCAGCCATGAAGGCTCACGACCTGAACTGCGGCAT
>JAZQOZ010000010.1:0-5153 GCA_045628085.1 Oscillospiraceae bacterium
CTTCACCGCTTGCAAACTGTTCGGCAGACTTTACTTCTATTGAGCCTGGGGAATCTGATCCGTTCCCTTTTCCGCTTATGCCATCGGATTTAAGATAATAGCAGTTTACGACTGCGCCTTTATAACCAACTCCGCAGATACTGCCGAAATATTCAGTACCTGTAACCGCACCTGTGTTATAGCAGTTTATAATCATTATGGGAACTTTGCTTCCGATATAATTGGCTTTACCACAAATACCGCCGACTCTTTCATTACCGTTCACTTCACCTGTATTAAAGCAATTCCGGATTATGTTTTTTTCACAGCTATATCCGCAGATACCACCGATATCACTATCTCCCCAAACCCTGCCTGTGTTATAGCAGTTTTCAATTACCCTGTTATAGATGTATCCGCAGACGCCGCCGGCATAATTCTCACCTTTCACTATACCTGTATTGGCACAGTTCTGAATTGTGACATAATAGTCTATCCCGCAGATACCTCCAACTTTTTCTTTACCGCAGAAATAGCTGTCAGCAACAGTAAGATTCATAATCTTACTATTTGAACCAAGACGAACGTATCCGAACAATCCGACACGATTTGCATCGCTGTTATTAAAATAAAGTCCGCTTACCGTGTGACCTGCGCCGTCAAAGGTGCCGGAATAATCATCCGTTCCGATAGGCGTCCATACACTTACGGTTTTGTCCTCATTTACTGTTGCCGTGCCGTCATCATTATTGACGTTAATGAGGTCTGTGAGAAGATTCTCGTTTACTGTGATGTCATTTGCAAGATAAGCGTTTGCCGAATGGTTCTTTGCAACACCTTCAAGTGTTCCGTTTACAAGACCTGCAAACCAGTAAAGCTGACCTGCATTTGAGATTTCGTAAACATCATCGCTTGTCTCGCCGTCACCGTCAATATCGGTAACGTCTGCAACAGCTTTAGCAGGCTCATAAACGCCGCAAAGTGTGCAGATGCCGTTTTCAAAGTTGTGCGTGAGATGGGGGATAAAGCCTTTGGTTTCGTCTGACTTCCATGCATCAAGGTCTGTAATGATATCGCTGTCTGCGCAGGCTTCATCAGAGAAATACTTTTTGCAGGTTTCGCAATACCAGTAAGCCTCACAGCCGTCTGTTGTGCAGGTCGGTTCAATTCTGTCTGTTTTTGTCAGCTTATGACCTGTTGCAGGTAATTGTGACTTCCATGCTGTAATGTCTTTAATTTCATTCTGGAAGGCTTCATCAGAGAAATACTTTTCGCAGGTTGAGCAGTACCAGTAAGCTTCATGGCCGTCTGTTATGCAGGTCGGTTCCAGCTTATTTGTCTTTGTCAGAGTATGACCTGTTGCAGGGTATTGTGACTTCCATGCATCAAGGTCTGTAATGATATCGCTGTCCGCGCAGGCTTCATCAGAGAAATACTTTTTGCAGTTTTCGCAGTACCAGTAAGCTTCATGACCGTTTGTTGTGCAGGTCGGTTCAAGATTATTTGTTTTTGTCAGCTTATGACCTGTTGCAGGAATTACACCTGTATATTTTTCCCATTCCCGTTGAGTAATGGGCTTTGTGCAGGCTTCATCTTCAAAACAGTAAAAACCTCTGGTTATGAGATTTATATCTGACATTGCATCTGCATACCAATATTCCTTTATTCCGTTCTCCGTACAAGTGCTTGGCTTTGTTTCAAAATGCTGTATCGGATAATAATGAGCATATAGTAAACAGCCTTCGATCACTTTTTCCTGCGCGAGTGTAGTCAACCGGGCATTTTCATCCCTTTGAAAATACCAGCCGGGATACCGGTAATAACCGTCAATCGGCGGAAAATCCTCTATTTCATCCGATGCATTGCTCAGATATGAAACATATTCTGTTTGTTGTCCGTCCTTCACAAGATACCGGGTATATTTCGCTGGGTTTACCTTTATATGATAATGAAGAATACCCTTGGCATAAGTATTACTTGCATCTATTTCCAAATATACATCCGTTTCACCAACTTTAATCGGCGTGATTGTAAGTGTATCATTTTGATATAATGCTGATACAATTTGACTGTTATCAACAGATAAACGGGTATATACATATTTAGGGATAATCTCTTTTGGAGTATTTACATATGCAGAGATTTCTTCTTCTCTTGAATAACTATTCGTAACAACATAAACAATAATATCTTCAAAAGAAAAACCATCATCTGAGTCTGCCGTAAATGTCAGAGAAGAACGTGGCGCATCATAGTTTTCAAACAAGTAATAATCACTGTTGCCTGTCACCTTTTTGTAAACCACATTGTCATTGTCGTCTTTGGCGCAGGAACAGGAACCACTGATATCATCGCCGAATTCGATTGCACGGATGCTGTATTCAGATGAAACACGAACCGTGAATTTTCCTCCTGCAGAAATTACGAAATTACGATTCTTTGCTTGCAACTGACCATTTGTTTTGCAGTTATTCGAACTGAAAGTGAGTCCATACTTCGTACTTGAACAACTGCTCAACTTTTCGTTTTTTCCGCGACTTGACATAACAGTTTCATTGTCAATACCCGCCGTATCCCAATACTGTTTTGTATAATGTTCTTCTGCCCATTCTGCATGAGCTGTCAGATTCAATCCGCTGCCAAGCGCAAGTGACAATGCTGATAGAGCCGCAGTCGCAGCAGCCGTCAGCCTTTTCCATACTTTCCCTTTCATATAAACCTCCATTCATGTTCGTTGGAATATATCTATACATTATATATTATATATCGCTTTTTGTCAAATGTCAAGATTTGAACAGTAATTGGTGTTATCAATACTTCTATTTATTACTGACAGATAATCGTGCAAAACAAAACATCCAAATGCCTTCGGAGTTCCATATCAAAGCCACGCATCTCAAAAGAAATGACCACATTTCGCTTTTCGATGAAAGCATTATTCAGATAGGAACCGTCCATTCTCAATCCCATTCGGAAGCACCGCAGAATCACAGTTCGGAGCGACCTTCAGAGCGTAGGCGTTGTCTTCGTCCGATACTGTCATAAAGGGAACTGAAACAGCAGTTACAGTTTCTTCTATCGGCTGAAGCGTGGTTTCTGTCTGAATGTATCTCATATATACGCCCTCCTATTTTCGCAGCTTACGTTAATTCTTTCATATGCTCCTTCCTTGTTCGGATGAGTTTATACGAAAGAGCTGCGATATTCTCTCCCTTTGCCGCGTTGGACGGTTATGAGGACATGGTCGTCGAAGAAGCAAGGTTTGTCGAAAAACAAGAGATACTATCTGAGGTTGAGATGGATAATTTGAATCAGAAAATTGCAATGATAGCGGATGCTTTAGAAAACGGGCAGCATCCGCTTCTGACGTTCACTTATTTTATAAGCGATAAGCTGAAGCAAGGCGGTTCGTATGTGAAAATGACGGAACGTGTGAGGAAAATAGATGATGTGGAGCGAAAAATTGTACTGGAACGTACCGAGGGGAAAAGCGGTCGATATACAGAACTGGAGTATGATAGAATCAAGGAAATTCAGGGCGAATTGGTAAATTTAGAGGAAGAACATTAGAATGATACTATGCGGCACATGAGTTTAGGCTTATGTGCTTTTTTGTGAGCAGTATTATATATGTCAACGGCTACTGTGCTGATATTCAAATAAATTACACAAAATTTGACAGATTCGCTCTTGAATTTCTAAGAAGATTGTGCTATAATTGATAATGCATAAGTGTATCCAAAGTGATGCATCAAAAATAAGAAAGAGGATTTTTGACAATCTCGAAACCATCATTGCATTTATAAGAAACCACTAAGCATATTTCAATAAAATTGAAATATGGAAAATATAGAGGAGGCTCTTATGACGATTGATTCCGCATTAAAAATCGCAGAAGCATTTAATTTCGATGCTCCTGCGTCCGATGATGATATCTTTGAATTCACTGAGGCGATGAACTTTCTGATTGCAGAAACAAAGGAGTCTCGCTATATGATGCATCTCGGAAGCTACTACTATGAAACCAAGCACTTTGACCTTGCACAGAAGTATTATGAAATGGCAGAAACCTATGGCGATACGAGTGCTTATGCCTGTTTGGGTTATATTTGGTACTACGGCAGAACCGGTGAAGTGGACTACGAAAAAGCGTTTCACTATTTTTCGAAAGCGGCCGATTTAGGCGATTTAGAAGCGGCACACAAAGTCGCAGATATGTATCTGAACGGATACTATGTAGAGAAAGACTACGAGAAATACAAGGAGATCATTGAATCGCTGTATCCTCGTGTCGAACACGCCAGATATCTCAATGAACAATTCCCAGAAACCGCAGTACGTTTGGCAAGAATTCGTGCAGAGGACGGTAAAACCGAAGAAGCTGTCACACTTTATCAGAAAGCAAAGTGGTTTCTTGCACAGCGCATTCGCGTCAGCCGCTTTTTTGGGAACTTTACCGTGATGAAATGGATCATCGACGAATTGTATAACCTGATCCCATTTGATGAAGAAAGCTTTGATTTTTATGACCTGTTTCATCTGCTGAAAACGCCGCAGAAAGTAAAATTCTGCTATCAGGGTATTCCGCATTATATTGAAACGGTCATGGAAAACGAGGAATGCGTTATCCATTTCGATGAGAAGTGGTACCGCACACGAGAGGACTTTTTTGTGAAGGCAGAGATTGACGGCATCTATTTGACGGAGATATACCAGTCACTCAGCCTGTTTGAGGTATTGCCATGGAATTGATACATATTGCAAACGGAGATTATCCGCGCTATGAAGAACTGCTCTTTGAGCGCGAAAAAGTACGCAAAGAAGCAGAACAGTATCAAATCGCGTATATCCGTGAATTGGGTGATTTGATCACCGCAGTATTTGAACAGAAAATCAAATGCATCGAACTGAAAAAGTCCATTGCATTCTGCCAGATGAATCTCAACGCAGGAAAGCCGTTTGATGCAGAAGAATTACAGCAATATTTGACAGAGCATATGGCGGCATATTATGACCAGCTGAGCGATATGGTCGAGGAACAGAATGCGGTCAGAAAAATGGGCATTGTGGATGACACTACCCTGATTGCGGTCAAGAAAGTCTATTTTCGGATCGCAAAGCAGCTGCATCCTGACATCAATCCGCTGACACAGGAAAACGAACAGCTGATGGAA
>JAZQOZ010000011.1:0-7707 GCA_045628085.1 Oscillospiraceae bacterium
CGCAAACGGCAGACTGTCGAAAAGTCGCGCAGGAAGAAGAATAAGTTGCTTTGAGATGGCCGCAGCTGCAATCTGCATCTTGATTTTAAATTGTGAAAGTGATATAATGATGGTGATATATTCGTTGTCGGAACGGAGGTAAAATGAAACAGACAGTAAGAATCGCCATGACAAGAAAGGCGGCGGTCAGATGAATATTCAGGAACGCAGAAACAAGGACGGAAAGATCACCTCATATCGCATCAGGGTATTCGATCATCGGGATACGCAGACTTACAAGCAGGTATTCCGGACGCTTTCAATCAAATATGATATGTCCAAGTCCGAAGCGTGGAACCGCAGGAACGCGGAAAAGCAGGGCGCGATCTTTGAAAAGCAGATCGAGGAGCATACGATCAGCGATTCGCACATCACCTTTGACAGCTACTGCGAATACGCCATCGGCATGAAGGAGCAGACAGGACTTTCACCCTCGATAATCTACAGCTACACCGGCTGCCGAAAGCGAGTAGCGCCCTACATCGGGCATATCCAGCTCAAACAGCTTACCCCTGCGGCAATCAACAAGGCGTATTCCGATATGCTCAGTACAGGCGTTTCAAAGGCGACCGTCTATCAGTATCATCATCCATTCAATGCTTGCAATGGCATTCAAGGAGAATCTCATTCCCCGCAACTATGCAAGTGCAGCGATGCCGCCGAAGCGAGATGCGAAAGAAGTGCAGGCACTCAGCGAGGACGACAGCCGATTTTTCGCCCAATCAGCAATACGGTCTCTTTTTTCTGTATCTCCCATTGCAATTCACACGATAATATGCTGTAAGACGGCAGTGCCGACAGCCGATTTTTCGCCCAATCAGCGATACAGTCACTTTTTTCTGTATCTCCCATTGCAATTCACACGATAATATGCTATAATATAGTGAATATGAAAATGAATGGAGGAAACCGCATTGGCAAACCCCAATATACGGAATTTTTGTATTATTGCCCATATTGACCACGGCAAATCAACGCTTGCTGACCGTATTCTCGAAAAGACCTGTGCTGTTGCAAGCCGTGATATGGAAGAACAGCTTCTTGATAATATGGATATAGAGCGTGAACGCGGCATTACGATCAAGGCACGTGCAGTTGCGCTCGATTATACCGCACAGGACGGCGAAACCTACCGCTTTAATCTGATCGACACCCCCGGACACGTTGACTTCAATTATGAGGTCAGCCGTTCTCTTGCGGCGTGTGAGGGCGCAATTCTGATCGTGGATGCTTCACAGGGTATCGAAGCGCAGACGCTTGCCAATACTTATCTTGCAGTTGAAGCTGATCTGGAGCTTTTGCCGGTTATCAATAAAATTGATCTGCCCTCTGCCGAACCGGAGCGTGTTGCGCAGGAAGTTGAGAACGTGATCGGCATTCCGTGTTTGAATGCGCCGCGTGTTTCTGCGAAAATGGGAACGAATATCGAAGAAGTGCTGGAACGGATCGTGACAGATATCCCTGCACCGGAGGGCGATGAAAATGCTCCGCTTCAGGCACTGATCTTCGACAGCTATTATGATTCTTATAAGGGCGTTATCATTTACGTGCGTGTAAAAGAAGGAACGGTGAAAACCGGTGACCGCATCCGGCTCATGGCGACAGGTGCAGAGTTTACGATCGTGGAAGCAGGCGTCATGAGCGCAACTGAACATATCAACCGCGGTGTCCTGACTGCCGGTGAGGTCGGATATCTGACAGCTTCGATCAAGAGTATTGGTGATACGCAGGTCGGTGATACCGTTACGCTTGCAGAGAATCCGTGCGCAGAACCGCTTGCAGGTTACCGCAAGGTCAGCCCGATGGTTTTCTCCGGTATTTATCCGGCAGACGGTGCGCATTACAACGATCTGCGCGATGCACTCGAAAAATTGCAGCTGAATGATGCCGCGCTGACATTTGAGCCGGAAACATCCATTGCACTCGGTTTCGGTTTCCGCTGCGGATTCCTCGGCCTGCTGCACATGGAGATCATTCAGGAACGTCTGGAACGTGAATTTGATCTGGATCTCGTGACGACAGCACCTTCGGTTATTTACCGTGTGACGCTGACGAACGGCGAGGTCATCATGATCGACAATCCTTCTAATTTTCCGAATCCGGCTAATATCTCGGAGGCAGAAGAACCGATCGTGAAAGCATCCATTCTTGCACCGAAGGAATATGTCGGCGGCATCATGGATCTCTGTCAGGAGCGCCGCGGCGTATTTAAGGATATGCAGTATCTGGATGATGTGCGTGTGGAAATGCACTACATCCTGCCGCTGAATGAGATCATCTATGATTTCTTTGATGCGCTTAAATCCCGCACACGGGGCTACGCATCCCTTGACTATGAACTGGACGGCTATTTGTCCTCGAAACTCGTCAAGCTCGATTTCATGCTGAACGGCGATATTGTTGATGCACTTTCATTTATCGTGCATGATTCAAAGGCGTATCCGCGTGCCAGAAAGATCGCGGAAAAGCTGAAAGACAATATTCCGCGTCAGCTTTTTGAAGTTCCGATACAGGCTGCGATCGGCGGCAAGATCATTGCCAGAGAAACAGTCAAGGCACTGCGCAAGGATGTGCTTGCAAAGTGCTACGGCGGTGATATCACCCGTAAAAAGAAACTGCTCGAAAAGCAGAAAGAAGGTAAAAAACGGATGCGTCAGCTCGGTTCAGTCGAAGTTCCGAGTGAAGCATTCATGGCAGTGCTGAAATTCGATGAATGATCCTGCCTGATACGGAGGAAACACTATGAAGCATACTTGTCCGCACTGCGGCAAAAAGACCTTTACCCCCCTGATGAAAGCCCGATGCGGCGGCATGAGCAGTTCCGGCAGGCCGTGTCCTGAATGCGGTGTTCGCTGCGTCAACGGCAAGGCATCGCTGATCGTCAACTCTGTTTTGCGATTGATCGCGTTCCTGCTGATCATCTTTATCTACTTTGCACACAGCAATCTGATGCAGGTTTTCTGGTTCGGTGTTGTACCGCTGATCGCATCATTTGTGATCGGTTTCCTGTTTGATATGTTTTTCGGCAAACTCATTGAAGCGATCAAACGCGAATGAACGCAGGAATCTATATTCACGTACCGTTCTGTGCGGTCAAATGTCCCTACTGTGATTTTTATTCCGTGCGGTATTCGCGTGAAACTGCCGCACGCTATGCGGATGCCGTCTGCCGGAATCTGCTTGCACTGCCCGAAGGCTTAGCGGCAGATACAGTTTATTTCGGCGGCGGTACGCCCTCACTTCTCTCTGCTGATATGATCCGGAATTTTCTGGATATCATCCGGCGGCGCTGCTGTCTTGCGGAAGATGCTGAGATCACCCTTGAGGCGAATCCGCTGACTGCTATACCGGACAGACTGCGTGAATGGAAACGTGCAGGTGTCAATCGTCTTTCACTCGGTACACAGTCCTTTGATGCGGAGATCCTGCATATTCTTGGCAGAAAGCATACGCCGGAGCAGGGGATACTGGCGATCCGGAACGCCGCAGATGCAGGCTTTTCCAATCTTTCCGCCGATTTGATGCTCGGACTGACACAGCATACCGAAACACGCTGGCAGCAGGAACTGGAAACCGCCGCCGCATTGCCTGTTTCGCATATTTCTGCGTATATGCTGAAAATTGAGGAGCATACGCCGTTCGGTCTGCATCCGCCTGACTTGCTTGATGATGATATGCTCGCTGACCGCTATTTGCAGATGCATGATGTTCTGACGGCAAACGGTTTTCATCATTATGAGATATCCAATTTTGCACGCGGAGCAGAAAACCGCTCACGGCACAACTGCAAATACTGGCAGCTTGCACCGTATTACGGTATCGGACCTGCGGCACATTCCTGCCATGACGGGAAACGGTTTGCAGTCAGCCGTGATCTGGAAGCATTTTGTGCCGCGGCGGTTCAGCAGGAAGAAATAACCGAATGGAATGCCGGCAGTGAATCGGAGCGTATCATGCTCGGTTTGCGGCTTGCAGAGGGCATCCGGCTTGACAGCATTCCGCAGAGCCGCGAACGGCTGATGCGCAGGGCAAAGCCGCTGATTCCGGAATATCTGCAAACGGACGGCAATGTGATTCGCATGACACCGCAGGGATGGCTTGTTTCCAATGCAGTGCTTGTTCATCTGGATACGGCATCAGAATAGTCTATTCTATGTGTGTGGACAGCCACACGATTCCGAAACAATACAAAACCGCGTATCTGCTTGTTCATCGGCAGATACGCGGTTCTTTTATGCTTCCAGTTTTTTGAGAAATGCGCGTGTGCGGTCATTGGACGGATGATCTATGACATCCTCAGGCTTGCCCTGTTCCACGATCACGCCTTCATCCATAAAGACAACATGATGCGAAACGCTGCGGGCGAAATCAATCTCATGCGTGACGATCAGCATGGTCATTTTTTCAGCGGCAAGTTCTTTCAGAACTTTCAGGATCTCGGCAGTCAGCTCCGGATCGAGCGCAGAAGTCGGTTCATCGAAAAACAGCATTTTCGGCTTCATTGCAAGCGCCCTTGCGATCGCTACGCGCTGCTGCTGACCGCCCGAAAGCTGATACGGATAATAGCCGCTTTTATCGGCAAGTCCCATTTTGGCAAGCAGGATCTTTGCTTCCTTCATCACTTCCGCCTTGTCACGCTTCAATACGTGTATCGGCGCATCTGTGATGTTTTTCAGCACGGTATAATGCGGAAAAAGATTAAAATTCTGAAATACCAGACCGAAATCCTGCCGCACTTCCTTCAATTCCGCTTTCGGCAGATATACGGGTTTGCCGTCCTGTTCTTTGACTGCGGTTTTACCGCAATAGGTCAGTTCGCCGCCGTCAACGGTTTCCAGCATCGAAACGCACCGCAGGAATGTTGACTTTCCGGAACCGGACGGTCCGAGAATGGACACGACCTCGCCTTCTGCAACATTCATGCTGATATCTTTCAGGACTTGTAAATCCCCAAAGCTCTTTTTGACATTTTTGACGTTCAGGAAATCCATACTATGTCCCCCTTATCTGAAATAGTTGAGCTTCTTTTCAATGCGTTCCATGACAAACGCGACAACGGCATTGAATACATAATAGAATACACCTGCGATAAACAGCGGCATGATCGTTGTTTCGGAAGCGGCGACCTGCTTTGCGAGCGTGAACATTTCCGTATAGGAGATCGCAAAGGCAAGCGAGGTATCCTTGACAAGTGTAATCACTTCATTCGTGATGGACGGGATGATATTTTTGATCATCTGCGGAAAAACGATCTTGCAGAAGGTCTGTGTTTTGGAATAACCGAGAATTGCGCAGGCTTCATGCTGACCGACCGGTACTGCCTGAATGCCGGAACGATAGATCTCTGCAAAATATGCCGCATAATTCAGTGTGAATCCGATGATGACTGCGTAGAACCGGTATGAAGCAGAGGTTTGCATACCGAACAGATAATACGGTCCGAAGAATACGACGAGTAATTGCAGCATAAGCGGTGTGCCGCGTACAATGGAAATATAGAATTTAACGAGCCAGCTCAGCGGTTTGATCTTCGACATTCTGCCCAGCGCGATTAGCAGACCGAGCGGCAGTGCAAAGAGCAATGTCATGAAGAAGATCGCCATAGATGCGCCGACACCTTTCAGCAGACGGCCGCAGATGCTCAGCAATTTTTCTCCGAACGGCGTTTCTTCCAGTTCATCAGCTTCCAGATATGCGTTATCGCGGCTCAGACAGACACTGTCTGACAGATTCCATTCTTCTGCGATCGCAGCAAATGTGCCGTCATCGAGCATTTCGTAGAGCGTTTCCTGCACTTCATCGCGCAGATCGGTGTTTCCTTTGAGAAAACCGATGCCGTATTCTTCAGAAGAAACGTGTTCATCCAGCAGACGGAATTTGTTTCCGCGTGAGAGTATTTCATAATTTGCGACACCGATATCCATGCAGACCGCATCAACTGCTTCGGATTCGAGATTCATAAAGGCACTGTTATAATCGCCGACCTGCTGCAAATCTGAAAAAGTTTCGGCGAGCGCAATGTTTTCCGGATCAGCGTCTTCGCCGGTAAACGCGGCAAGTGCTGAGCTGTCCGTCTGAACAGCAACGACCTTTCCGCTGAGATCGGAGAGCATCTTGATATCAGATTCTGCTTTTACAACAACGACCTGTGAATTATCGACATAGGGTGTTGACCATGTATATTCATTTTCGCGGCCGTTCATCGTGAAGCCGTTCCAGATGCAGTCGATCGCGCCGGTTTTCAGCTCCATATCCTTTGAATTCCAGTCGATCGGCTGTTTGACCAATGTCCAGCCGCGTCTGTCGCAGACTTCCTGTGCGAGCGAGAGGTCAAAGCCGACATATTCGCCGCTTTCGTCCTGATAGCCATAGGGCGGAAATTCCGCATCGAAGCCGACTGTAAACTGTTCTGCTGCATTTGCCGGAATAGCCGTGAAAAATGATGTGACGGTCACAGCAGCCGCAGCAAGCAGTGCAGAGATTCGCTTTGTTTTCATGAAATCCATCCTTTCCATTGACAAATTGAAATGCCAATCCAATTTATTGTAACACATTACCAGATTAAAGTCAACCCTTAATTCAAAAAATGTTTATAAATAGAACTGTTTCGTGTGTGAATGCTGAAAATGAGAGGACAGCGACAATATATGAAAAAGACAGGCCGCACAGTTACGTATATATCATGTATCTGCGCGGCTCTTGTAAATGAACAGGCGAGGGGAGTTGGTTCCATACTATATTATAAACACATAATCTGTGATGCTCTATTTCGTAATCGGGAATTTCCGGTACATGAAAACCGGATGTATGCTAATCGGGAGAAGATGCAAGTTCCCGTTTATATTTATAGAAACTGTTGCGGCTGATTCCGGCGAGCTTCTGACATTCTGCATCACTCAAAGTGCCGCCGAAGGATTTGGAATGCTTTTTGATGATTTCCTTTGCGGCTTTGCTTTTCTGCGTTTCAATGATGCTTCCGCTTTTTCGTCCGATTTGTTTGCCGCTGCGTTTTGCGTTCATCATGCCCTCACGGGTGCGCTGACGAAGATCGTCGGCTTCTTTTTGTGTCTGCTGAACAGCGAGTGCGATCTGCTCATGGGCGAACGTCAGCAAATACCGTTTCACTGCATCGAGAATGATATCCGCAGAAGTTCCGGTCACGGGGACTGAATGCTGATATACGGCGGTATTGAGATGCGGTTCTCTCAGAAAGACGAGTGCAACACCGCGGTCAAATAATTCTTCATAGATACGGATGCAGTCTGATGCATCTATGCTCATGTCGGAGACAGAATTGAGAATAACGGTATCGCCGGGGGATAGGGCAGTATTCAGCTTTGCCCATTCCGGGCGATCCGCTGCGGCGTCTGCAAAGGCTTCCTGTATGATGACGGCATCTGGATATGCAGACAGAATATTCTTGATCTGTCTTTTGATGTTCTGACCGTTCCGGCTGATGCTGACATATCCGTAATCCATAAAATCGCTCCTGTATCAAAATAAGTATACCTTTAATTTGGTACAATAGAATTATAGCGTATTATGGATGAAATGTCAAGTACTTGGTATGGTTATGATACCTTTATTTTGGTACGCGAAACAGGATTGACTGCGAGATTTGTCTGAATCACAGTATCCGAAATGCCTCTGTGATATCCTTTCCGCCAG
>JAZQOZ010000012.1:0-9641 GCA_045628085.1 Oscillospiraceae bacterium
TGATCGACAATCTGATTCTAATTGCAGGTCATCTGACTGATCACGCTCGTAAACTACGCCTTGCACTCGGTCACTGTAATGGCTGGATTTCTACCTTTCTCAGAGTCGCTGTATCGTTTTGAGTTTTGCGGAATCAGGTTAAAGGCTGTGCAGATTTTTGGTCTACACAGCCTTTCTTCTTGCATAGTATTGCTTGAAATCAGCCGTTGCTGTTGCGGATATCACTTTGAAGTGGAAGATAATATCCACTTGCTGGGTACGGGACAGCATTTGCAGATTCAACCGCATTTCGCAAATCAATTTCAATCCACGCCCCCTGCGAAGGGAGCGACGTTTCGGTTTTCTCGGCGGCGAGTTCGGAAACTGGGAATTTCAATCCACGCCCCCTGCGAAGGGGGCGACCATCGACAATTTTTGCAAGATTTTCAGGATCAAAATTTCAATCCACGCCCCCTGCGAAGGGGGCGACCGGAGATGATAACAACCCTGCTGATTTCTTGCACTGTATTTCAATCCACGCCCCCTGCGAAGGGGGCGACCAGCTTTGCGCAGACTGTATCGGATGCAGAAAAAATTTCAATCCACGCCCCCTGCGAAGGGGGCGACTCTGTTACCCAGTCCGTAAATCGTTCAGCATTCGATTTCAATCCACGCCCCCTGCGAAGGGGGCGACTGTTTCTACGGTCCGCATGTTCATCCGTGAGGCATTTCAATCCACGCCCCCTGCGAAGGGGGCTACCCTGTTCTGTCAGTCCATGACTTGATAACTCCAAATTTCAATCCACGCCCCCTGCGAAGGGGGCGACGTTCAACATCGCAGGCAAGCGCTTGCCGTTTAAATTTCAATCCACGCCCCCTGCGAAGGGGGCGACGCAAACGCTCAAAGAGCGTCACACAAGCTCTCTGATTTCAATCCACGCCCCCTGCGAAGGGGGCGACTTCTGCCTTTCCAGATTTGGCGACCAATCATCCGTATTTCAATCCACGCCCCCTGCGAAGGGGGCGACCCGGAGCAGTATTATGTCTGGCTCGGCAATTAAATTTCAATCCACGCCCCCTGCGAAGGGGGCGACTGCATCGAAAGCACCGAAGCAGGATGAACCGTCATTTCAATCCACGCCCCCTGCGAAGGGGGCGACCCACAGCGATGGAAAAGCGAGGGTACAATCCCAAAATTTCAATCCACGCCCCCTGCGAAGGGGGCGACCCGGCGGAGCAGCTTCTCTGCGAGCATTCGGCAGATTTCAATCCACGCCCCCTGCGAAGGGGGCGACAATCCGGACGGCAGAATCAATGTTGTGACCTGCGAATTTCAATCCACGCCCCCTGCGAAGGGGGCGACGGGTTGAAAATGGCTGATATAATCACGATCGAAATTTCAATCCACGCCCCCTGCGAAGGGGGCGACCAGTGATCGCCGGGAGTGATGCTCTCGTGCCGGAATTTCAATCCACGCCCCCTGCGAAGGGGGCGACACGAAGGACTTATGACTATTTCTGAAATGTGTCATATTTCAATCCACGCCCCCTGCGAAGGGGGCGACCGGACAGACCTAGCAGATAGTCTGCGCTCACATCATTTCAATCCACGCCCCCTGCGAAGGGGGCGACATAATGTATCAATTATTACAGACAAAGGATTTTGATTTCAATCCACGCCCCCTGCGAAGGGGGCGACTGCAAAAATGCCGATCATCAACCACTCAATTATAGTTTTAATCAGCATTTCTGACAAATTTCCGTTTTGTATACCGGCGGAAACACCGGCCCGAATGAGGATTTACTCGCAAAATGCGGTGCGAAAGCATTTCTTCCAGACACATTGCCTGCGCACAGAGCTGTACGGCATCGCAGTCATCTGCTTTCGCCTGACCGCGCTTATATTCGACCGGAATGACCTGATATGTTCCGTTTAAACCGTTCAATGCAATTCCGTCTTTGTTCTGATGAAATTCCACAACATCACATTCGCCGGAAATTCCAAGCTCTGCCGATGCGATCTTCATTGCCCGCGTGATAATCACATCTCCGCGCTTTTCCCGAAAGTTCCCGTCATGTGCATTCTGATGCATGATCCTGCCGTCGGCCGTTCTGAAATTCTCTGCCCATTGCTGTTCTATGTGGATCAATGCCCATTGCCGGCGGCAGAATGCAAAATGCTGTATGCCGGAAAGCATCAGGTAATCTTCTTCACGGTACATCACATCAGGTCGATAATCTCCGGTTTCACGCCGTCGATCTCTGCAAGCGAAATGTCATAATCATCAAATTTGCGCGGTGCAGGGATGCCGTCTTTCAGTTTGATCTGCAATGCGCGATGGATTTTTGCAGAACTGATCTTCGGTGTTTTGCAGTCATGCTCCCACCAGAACACACGGCAGACCTCCATACTTCCCGCCGGCCTTGCCGAAGAAGCATCATTCTCAAACAGGGTACAGAGTGCTTCCTTGATCTTTTGTGCATCCTCCTCGGAAAAGCCGGTCTTTTCTGCAAGCTGACAGTTGATGCTGCCGTGAATCACATACATTCCAAATGCGACACGGTGCTTCATACCCATTGTGTCGGATGCTTTGCTGTCTTTGCCGCTTTCGCCGTTGACGCTTTTTGTAATCTGCATACTGATCACATCGACCGACGATACGCTGATTGCCTGCTGAATGCTGACAGGGCCGCGTACACCGACAGAAACCGTATCACCCTTGAATGCAAACACCTGACCAAAACTGCGCACGTCGATCCATTCCGCACAGGCAGCCTTTGCAAATTCATTCCGATCGGTATTCTTTCCGTTCAGGATCGTTTTGAGCGCAGCGTTCTGACTGGCGCGTGCATGAAGAGAATCCAATCCGTCATCACAGCGGTCATCGGACTGCACAAAGATTTTCTCGCCCATATCCTGCAAGCGGTTGCGGATCTTGCGCTTGATGCATACATCGGAAATCTCGCCGCAGCCGTCAAAGGCTTCACGCGGACGGTTGCCGTTCAGCGGATCACCGTTGGGGTTTGCGTTTGTCGCGGTGATGATGACAGAAAAATCAATTTTGTGGTTCAGCATGGTTTATTCCTCCTCTTTCTTCTTGTAGATCTCAGCATTGAAATGATGGTATCCGAGCAGATATGCCGGAGAAAGCGGCTCATCATTTATCAAATCGGCTGTATTCATTTTTGACATGATCTCATTGATCATTTTATCATACCGGATACTGACCGCACCGAGTTTTGTCAGATATACCCGAAGTGCCTCCTCAATGCGTTTCCATGTTGTTGCAGGTCGTTTGGAAAACATATTCCAATAACGCTTGGCATTGGTTTCACGCTTTCCCTTGTCCTCATCGCTGTAAGATGCGTATTCTGCTGCATCTGCGATTGCAAGCAGGCAGCCGTAAAGATAACTGCGGTCGGTTTCATTCGGATCATAAGCCATAGAAGTAACTCCTTTCTTTCGTTCAATATTCTGCTTGCGGATCATACCGCAGGCGGTTTCCAAAACGGTGCGGAAGTTGTAGCTGTGTTCATAAGCAATCGGATTGGATGCTTTTTTCACAAGATTCAGCACGATATCGGCAGGAAAATGCCGTCCCTGCGTGATACACGGCAGCAGCCGAAGCACATTGTCTTTTATGATCTCCGGCTTTGCTTCCAGAAAGCCCTTGCCGTTTTCCATGCCGTATGCGCAGTTGATGATCTCCTTTACGGCAAAAGAATTCGGACGGGCAGTCCTGGTTTTCGTATAATACCGCATAGCAGATGTATCGCTGTGCCATGTTACAAGCTGCTCCAGAAGCCGTGAATGCTCCAGTTCTTCATATACAGCAATGGAAAGCCGTCCGGTTGTTGCGGCATCCACGCCCATGAGCATAACCTTTGATTTGATATCGAAATTTTTAGTGCCAAAGATACGCTTGCGCAGAAAATCACAGTAAAGCGGTTCGGTATCCGGTGTCACGATATCTGGATACGGATCATCTTCATCGAAATCACACGCGGCATTCATGAGATCCGGTGTATCTGTGAAACTGCTCGTCCAGACAAGCAATACCATTGTATCAAGCGGAATTCCCTGCCGCTGTATCAGCCAGCGAAGTGCATTATGCATCTTTTGCGAGAAGTCATAGCTGACCGATATGGCTTCGGTTTTATCTTGAAATCTGCCTCGATAAGTATATCCGCTTTCATCGTTTGCAGAAATCAGCTTTGCTTTATCTCCGGTATTCCGGAGCTTTGACGGATGCTTGTATGTGACAGGACCTGTTTTTCCCGTTGCATAACACAGCCCAGTTTCACAGCTCTCGCTGTTGTCCCATGCGATAAAGTGATTATATAGTGATTGATCGAGCCATGTTTCCGGCACATCCCCGAAAACACGAAACCGCACAAATGCGTCTGCCTGTAGAATGCCTGCGATATTGGCTTTTGCTGCGAGTTTTCCGGTTTCTTCATCCAGCGTCAGCACATGACAGTCAATCAAGTCTTTCATCAGCGTTCCTTGCGAGATATACGCATAGACTGCATCGACTGCCGGATGCGTATACGGGCTGTTGTGCCATTTTTCAATCTGTTTGAGATATGCTTCAAAATGCTGTTGATTATTCTTTTCGACATATATCGGATAATCGCCGCAGAGATAGATCAGTTTATCAGCAAACGGCATAGCGCATATACCGCTTGTCCGACTGCCGGAATCTTCTGTCACAGGAATAATCGTATTCAAGCCTTCTTCTTTGGTCAGGGCTTTGGCATCAACAAAGCTGCCATCCTGTTTCAGCGTGACTTCGATCTGTGCATTGGCAGTCGAATGGGAGACAGGGAGCAGCACGCTTCCGTCATTGAAAGTTTTGCCGCATTGCTGCTCATATACATCATAAAGCTCCTGTGTCCAGCTCAAACTCATCACCTCCAAGCAAATCCAGACCGGATTCCTCCAGACCGGAGAAATTACCGTATTCCTGACCGAACGGTTTGATCGGCATTGCTTTGATATGCCGTTTTATGGTGCAGTCTTTCGGCGGCAGAAACTCGATCACGCCGTTTTTCATGACAGGCTGCCAGAACCGGACTGTCATCATTCCTTTGTCATCCTCGTTTTCGGCTTCATCAGCATAGGTAAAGCCGTGCAGCATCAGACTATAGAGTATATCGCCCGTATCGTCATACGCACCTTTTTCGTTTCCGAATATGCACGGTTCAACATATCCCTGACATTCTCTTGTTCCGAGGAAAATGTCCCTTCTGCCGCCGCGCTCGATCATGCGCTTTGCAATATTGTGATGCTTGTTTTCATTGCGGTCACATTCCAGTTCCGGACGATTCAGATTCCATTCAAAATGCGCACGCACCTGATAGCAGACATCCTCCAGATAGGTATAATACGCAAGATCGTTTCCGCCGCTGTATTTGATCGGGCGAATACCTTTGCGTACAGTCCGGATCGGATTCATCACACGCACGGCATCGATGTGCCAAATCAGGGTGGGCTTCCAGTATACACTGTGCAGAATCCCTTTCAGTGCTTCATAAGTCGGGATCATGTAGGTGCAGCGTTCACCGCCTGTGCGCGTCAGCACATCGGTAAACAGCGCATATTTTCCGCTGACCTGAAACTCGACAGTATTGCGGTGCTTGGGTTTATCCATATCGGATCACTCCTTTCGTATTTCTAGTATATTTTCATTATATCATGATAAATGTAAAAGTCAAGTGACATTCTCAAAGTTTACAATCTATTCACATTTCGGACGAATTATATGTTATAATATCATTGTCGCGTTGAGTAATCAGGGCGTGGATTGAAATTAGTATATTTTTATTATTTTTTACTTTTCCGCATGGTTTTATATCATGCGGCTTTTTTATAAGCATAATACTTCATGTGTTCCGCCTTCGGTTGTAATGCCGTAATCAGCATCATAAAAACGCTTATCCAGAATCTGCACACCGCATTGTTGCTCCTGTCCGCAATACAGCGTATGAATTGCAGATTCCTGCTGCAATGCCTGTTCTGTTCCGGAATAAATACTGACAGCATATTTTTGTGCCTGACGCAGCAGCTTCATCATTTCTTTCTGATCATGTTTGCTGCCGAGTTCAGCAATGATTCTTTCCGCATCTTTATTATACGGAACAAGCACATCTGTCGTGTTACTGTCAATTACCTCAAACAATCTGCCTGCCGTTTTGAATGCCTGTCCGCAGTATTTCATCCCTTTTTCTTTATTGCGGAGCTGATTCAAAGAAAGCAGATTGATCAAATCCTGATCTGTTGTTTGCGGCAAGGGATAGCGCAGCAGATTTCGCTGATTCCGCTGCTGTGCATTTTGATACAGCTTCTTGAAATAATCCGACATCAGCGGTACGCTTAAAAAGTCAGTCTCTTCCGGCTGATCCAGCATTTGCTCAGAGATACTTTGCGTTTCCTTGATCTCTGCCAGACTGCCGAGTTTTTCTTCAAATAATCTCAGAATATAAACCGGACACTCCCGGTGATATTCGCCGTTCCTGTTACAGCGTCCTGCTGCTTGTGCTGCATTATCCATTCCTGCAAGTGCGCGTACCACACATCCGAATGAAATATCCACACCGGCTTCAATAAGCTGTGTTGTCACGCAAATTACAGGCTTTTTTTCTGCCAGCGCTGCTTTCATTGCTGTAATGACATCACGCCGGTGCTGCGGACACATATTCGTGCTGAGATGAAAGACCAATGCACTCTCTGTATCCTTTAATCGCCGATATAATTCTTTGGCAGAAGCTTTTGTGTTTACCACAACAAGCAGGCTGCCGTTTTCCGTAAAACGATCACAGCAGAAGTCCGCTGCTTCATCATAGGAATAGCCGCCTTTTTTCTTTTGATAGATCACCTTTGTACGCCGGAAGATTCTGAAATCTTCTGATGTATCACCGGTCATGCTGTTGTCCTGATCCAGCAGAATCGAATAATCTCCAAGCAAATCAAACCGAGGCTGTGTAGCTGAACAAAGAACAATGGTACTGCCGCATACCTGAGAAAGAAAATTCATTGCAAGGTTAAATAGATATACGCATTTCAGCGGTATAGACTGTACTTCATCAATGATGATGACTGCACGCGAAAGTCTGTGCATACGCCGAATCGCACCGTTTTTTCCGGAGAACAGTGCATTCAGAAACTGCACCATTGTTGTTGCTATGACAGGCGAATCCCATTTCTCGGTACGCAGTTCATATTCATGCAAACGGTCGTCTTCTCCTGAAACCTCTGCAAGGATATTGGAGTGATGCTCAAGGAATGCCGATCGTCCTGCTATTTCACCGATCACATCACTATTCTGCTCCAGAATCGACATAAACGGTGCAATGTAAATGATTTTCTGCATTTGCCTGCGTTTGGCATATTCAATCGCAAATCGAAGCGAAGAAAGCGTTTTTCCGCCGCCGGTCGGAACAATCAATTTGCAAATACCGACATCATGCGCGGCAAACGCGGCACAGCGTTCTGAGATGCTTTTGCGCTGCATGGAGATCACATCCGTTTTCTCTGAAAAGGAATCCAGTTTTTGCTGCATACGCTGCTGCATCTCTGTCCATAGCTGCTCGGTATCAAAATCCACCTCTGTTTTGGATGCAGACATAAAATCGGCGGTATCTGTCCGATCGGCATCAATCAGAATGGATTGCAGCAGACGCTCCAGCATACCGAGATAAAAAGCATATGTTTCTGCGCTATTTGCCGTTGTTTGCAGCTTTTTACTGATTGAAGCAATTTCAGAACCGGCTTGGGAGAGCAGCATATCAATATCCGGCAGGAATGCATTCTCAGTAAGATTTTGCTGTATCTCAATATAATACTTTTCTTTTGCAATTCGTTTCTGAAATGTATTCAGGGCATCCTCGTTGATCCAGTCATTCAGGCCGTGATGTGAAACGATCACCCTGCTGATGAGATTCGCGGCCTGCTTTCGTAATTTGTCATCTGATTTGTCGGCCGCTTCGTATAGATACTTTGCACCCGCAAAACTGTGATCCAGCTCGCCGCGATGAATATCTGCAGTGCCTCGGATATAATCATTGAAATCTGCCGTCAGCTTACCGATGTCATGCAGCCAACCTGCAAGCTTTGCTGAAGAGGACAATCCGACGAACTGACCATACTGTGCGGCCAATTCTGCTGTTTGATGACAATGTTCAGATACTGTTTGTTCTTCATGATCAATCTGTCGAATATGTGCGATGAAATCCATAGCCGCCTCCTGATAACTATAAAAGTACGAAAATGTTTGCATATATTGTATCATATTACGGATTAGCTGTCAAGTAAACGGTGTGCAAAATTTTGCACACTGGGTTCGCTTGTTAATGCATCATGCAGCAATGAAATGATGAAAAGAAACTGTGCGCCCGATTGGGCGCACAGTCAGTCTGTCGAAAAAGTCTAGCGAGCACAAGGCGTTTTTGATTTCGTTTTTGAATGATGATACCGTTAATTTGACTACCAGCTGCTCTGTCTAGAAGGCTTTGTGGACAGACTGAACGGTTCACTTCGGCGAGCCGTTATTATTTTGCCCGTTTTGACTTGATGAATTGGAAGGATTATGGTATAATGGTATATGGATGCCGAATTTTCCATCTTTTTCAGTCTCAAAATCCCGCCATGTACTGCCAATATAAACAGCTTTTCTTTCTCTCGGATGCTTCACATTTTTTCGCTTAATATATATTCATCAACATACCAAAAACCTTCGCTTTCATCATCATAATATTCAACATCATAATATGAAATATGTTTATCGTTATCATCTACAATGCCATAACGCAAATAGAAAGTCGTTGACACTTCATTTGTTTCAATACCATATAGCTGACTAAGCGTAAAAATACTGCAAACATATCTTATCTCTTTTAGTGTATTTCCAGCTAATGTTCTTTCAATGTTTTCAAATCCTCTGCAATATTTATACAAATATTTCAAATCAGTATGAGTATCAGTAATCAGCGTATTATATCTTTGTTTATCTATTTTGATAATATCAGATTCAACACATTCAGCTTCATTTGTTAAAAAGAAATCCATTACATCCTTGCAACTTCCAGAAAATGAACCCTCATAATGATGCTGATATAATAGTTTGCCATCCATATTGAACAACAGACACTCTACACCATGATGTCCTTTTTTTGACATACTATAGTGTCGATTATGCGGTTAAGAGAGACTTCGAGCTGTGATTCTATTCCCCAGCGTTGAAATATGATTGATTTTGGGGAATAGAACTCTTTTCGTGAATTGCTCCCCAAGTTGGGGAACAGTTGTGATCGGCGCCATGTGCGTGATTTTCAGCGCATCGAGAAGCCTGCGGCATTTGCAACTGCCCATATAAGAATTATAGCACAAAATTCTGCTGAATGGAATACCCTAAGCATATTATCCTAAACTGTATAAATTGTTCCACAAAAAGTAGACAGTAAAAATGCACCCACCCTGTAAAAATGCAGTGTGAGTAACTGGTGTTGTGTGAATCCAAATTAGCAGACAGTGAATCTGCATCGTGGACACTGAAAATGCCTTGCAATTCCTCATGAGTTGGTATATAATTATCATGTAGGAGGAAAGGCAATGAACCCTGGATTATTCACGGGAGAGCAGATAAAAGCTCTCAGAGAAAATCC
>JAZQOZ010000013.1:0-10451 GCA_045628085.1 Oscillospiraceae bacterium
TAAGAAAGTCCGTGGAACTTGCCATTCCGTGCCTCACTTCTCTCGATACCGCTTCCGCTCTTGCACAGAGCCTTCACAGCAAATATTCCGAGGGTTCTGTCGAGCTTGTCGATATCAACCGGATGCGTACCGAGCGGACGCGCCTGAAATTTACGAAAATGACGGGCTGCGGCAACGATTATATCTATTTCAACTGCTTCGATCAGAAGATCAATAACCCCGAAGGACTTGCCGTCCGCTTCTCCGACCGTCATTTCGGCATCGGCGGCGACGGACTGGTTCTGATCGAAAGCTCCGACTGTGCGGATGCGAAAATGCGGATGTTCAATCTGGACGGCAGTGAAGGAAATATGTGCGGCAATGCAATTCGCTGCGTCGCAAAATATCTCTATGACAACGGAATCTGCCCGAAAAAGGAGATTGTGATTGAGACGAAAAGCGGTCTGCGGACTGTGACGGTTACAACGCAGAACGGCTTGGTCACGCGCGCATCGGTTGATATGGGCAAAGCGATTTTTGATACGAAACAGATTCCGGTGCAGTTTGCGGCAACTGAGATGATCGCAGCGCCGCTGACCATCAGCGGAAAATCGTATACCGTCACCTGTGTATCCATGGGCAACCCGCACTGCGTCGTATTCGGCGATAATCCCGAGCTGCTCGATCTTGCGGCGGTCGGTCCGGAATTCGAGCATCATCCGGCGTTTCCGGAGCAGGTGAATACGGAGTTTGTGCAGGTCATTGACGATCACACGCTGCGGATGCGCGTCTGGGAACGCGGTTCCGGCGAGACAATGGCATGCGGTACGGGCGCCTGCGCGACGGTCGCGGCAGCGGTGAAAAACGGCTTCTGCAAGCCGGATACCGACGTCACGGTGCACCTGAACGGCGGCGATCTGATCGTTCGTTATTCCGAAAATACGGTCACAATGACCGGTGAAGCGGTGCTGATTTTCAGCGGAGAAATTGAGGTGTGAAGTATGAAAGTGAATCATCATGCGCTCGAATTAGAGCAGAATTATCTGTTTTCGGAGGTTGCAAAGCGCATTCGTGCGTTTCAGGCAGCAAATCCGGAACGTGAACTGTTAAAACTCAGCATCGGCGATGTGACCCGTCCGCTGGCGAAGATTATCACCGATGAAATGAAAGCGGCTGCGGAGGAAATGTCCCATGCAGAGACCTTTCACGGCTACGGTGCCGAGCAGGGCGAGCCGTTTCTCCGTGAAGCGATTGCGGCGTATTATCAGAAGCGCGGCATTGCGGTCGATGCGGAGGATGTATTCATCAGCGACGGCGCAAAATGTGATCTCGGCAATCTCTGCGATCTGTTTGATGCGGATAATACCGTGCTGCTTCCGAATCCGGTATATCCGGTTTACTACGATACGAGCATTATGTCCGGACGCCGTGTGATTTTTGCAGACGGTACAAAGGAAAACGGCTTCCTGCCGATGCCGTCGGAGCAGGTTCATGCGGATATCATTTATCTCTGCTCGCCGAACAATCCGACCGGTGCGGTTTATACGAAGGAACAGCTTGCCGAATGGGTTGCATATGCGCAGAAGAATCACGCATTGATTTTGTTTGATTCGGCATATGAGGCATATATCCGCGACCCTGCACTTCCGCACAGTATCTTCGAGATCGAAGGTGCAGAGACCTGTGCAATCGAAATCAATTCGCTCTCGAAGACCGCAGGCTTCACGGGTGTCCGCTGCGGCTGGACGGTTGTCCCGCGCACACTGCAATTTGAAGCGTCGCTGCATGACATGTGGTTCCGCCGCATGGCGACAAAATACAACGGCACCTCGTATATTATACAGCGTGCTGCGGCAAAGGTCTTCACGGATGAGGGACTAGCGGCGGTGCATCAGGATATTGATTATTATATGGAAAATGCGCGGATCATCAAGGCGGCGCTGACAAAGGCGGGGATTCATTCGGTCGGCGGTGAGAATGCGCCGTATGTCTGGATGCAGTGCCCGAATCTCGCCGATTCATGGGCGTATTTTGATTATCTGCTGAATACCTACGGCATTGCCGGAACACCGGGCGTCGGCTTCGGTACGGCAGGGCAGGGCTGGCTGCGGTTCTCGTCATTCGGCACGCGGGAGACCGTCGAAAAGGCTGCGGCTTATCTGGCTGCTTTGCAGTGACAGCATACGCATTCTGACATGATTATTTGATGCGGAACGCACAGACTGCGGAAATTGACCGCATTTGTAAGGAGTAAGGAAATGAAAAAAGTACCGTTTATCACAAAATCACAGGCAGAGGAAATCGCTGCGCAGTATCCGACGCCGTTTCATATTTATGACGAGCGCGGCATCCGTGAAAATGCACGGCTTGTGAAGCAGGCATTTGCGTGGAACAAGGGCTACCGCGAGTATTTTGCCGTCAAGGCGACGCCGAATCCGTTTATCCTCAAAATATTGCAGGAGGAGGGCTGCGGCGTGGACTGCTCCTCGCTGACCGAGCTGCAAATGGCGGATGCCTGCGGCTTTTCCGGCAGTGATATTATGTTTTCGTCGAATGTCACGCCCGCGGCGGATTATCAGCTTGCCTATCAGCTCGGCGCGTACATCAATCTCGATGATCTGACCCATATTGACTATCTCGATCAGCTGACAGGCATTCCGGAAACAATCTGCTGCCGGTTCAATGCAGGCGGCGATTTCAAGATTTCGACATTTGTTATGGATAAGCCGCAGGATGCAAAATACGGCCTCACGCGCGAGCAGATGTTTGAGGGCTTCCGTAAGCTGATGCAGAAGGGCGCAAAGCATTTCGGCATTCATGCATTTCTTGCCTCGAATACTGTGACGAATGAATATTATCCGACGCTTGCAAAGCAGATGTTCCAGCTTGCAGCTGATCTGAAACAGGAGACCGGCGCGGATATCCGGTTTATCAATCTCTCCGGCGGTGTCGGCATTGCGTACAAGCCGGATCAGACGCCGAATGATATTCTGGCAATCGGTGAGGGCGTCCGGAAGGTGTACGAGGAAATACTGGTTCCGGCAGGGCTCGGCGACGTCGCCATTTTCACGGAAATGGGCAGATTCATGCTCGGTCCGTATGGCGCACTGGTGACACGGGTGTTGCATCAGAAGCATATTTATAAGGAATATGTCGGATGCGATGCGTGTGCGGCGAACCTGATGCGTCCGGCGATGTACGGTGCGTATCATCATATCACGGTACTCGGCAAGGAAGATGAACCGTGTACCTATCTCTGCGATGTGACGGGCGGACTTTGCGAGAATAACGATAAATTTGCGATTGACCGGATGCTGCCGCCTGTGGAGATCGGCGATCTGCTGTATATTCACGATGCCGGTGCGCACGGCTTTTCCATGGGCTATAATTATAACGGAAAGCTGCGTTCTGCGGAACTGTTGCTCTGTGAGGACGGCAGCGTGAAGATGATTCGCCGTGCCGAAACGCCGGCAGATTATTTTGCGACATTCGATTTCTGCGATGTCATGGACAAATACCGGAAATGATCGTATATCATAAAGATTCAACGGGAACCGACACAGTGCCGGTTCCTGTTTTTTTGCGTCAGCGGGCAGCCCCCGCCTCCATTGATCTAAAGGCGGGCAGCGCCCGCTTGTATTGATCTAAAGCTCTCCGGATACGAACCGTGAAAGAATAATTAATACTCCTAGCTTGCTTTTTGCTGTGTAATATGCTATAATAGAACAAACGTAAGGCGCAGCAAAATCGCCTGTGTGTACGGAGAGAAACGTGCCTTCCAGCGGACACCGGAGGGCATGTTTTTGTATAGATGCGGATGCATCGGGAGAATGCGGAACGGGAAGGGAATGATTCACTTGAATCGAAGGATGATTCGCAGCATTATGAGTCTGACGGCTGCTGCGGCGGTATTCTGCGCAGTAATATTATCCTGCGGCGGACTGCAATGTGCGGCTGTACGGGAAATCTGTGCGCCGGCAGTGCAGATGCAGCAGATCAATGATGCCGCACCGGCAACTGTGATTGTCCGTGTGGCAGGGGATGCCTTGCTTGCTCAGCCGGATGCTGCCGGCATGGGCGCGGATTATCTCCCGACATCTGCTGCTGCGGCGCAGTCTGCGTGCTGCAAAGCGGTACAGCAGCGGGTGCAGGAACAAATCCGCAGCTTTTATCCGGCAATGACAGTCGGCTACAGCTACAGCACACTGATCAACGGATTCAGCTGCGAATTGCCCGCTGATCTGATTGACCGTGTCGCTGCACTGCCGGAGGTTCTCAGCGTGACTTCGGCGGATACCGTGCAGCTGCCGCAAATGGACAGGGCGGCGCTCAGCGGTTTTCCGGCATTCTGTGCGGAGACCGGCTGTACCGGCGAGGGGCAGGTGATTGCGGTCATCGACTCGGAGCTGGATACCTCGCATCCGATGTTCGGACCGCTTTCCGATGAGAATACGCCTGCGCTCGGATATGAAGATATTGCATCGGTCATTGAAAGCGGTGTCCTGCATATAGATGCGGACCCTGACCGTGCCTATCTCAGCAGCAAGCTGCCTTTTGTCATGGATTACCGCGATGCAGACCGGTACGGCGGCGTACCGGAACCGAAAAGCTATCACGGCACGCATGTCTGCGGTGTCGCATGCGGCAATGCCTATGAAACAGATGACGGCACAGTGCTTTCGGGCATCGCAAAGGATGCGCAGCTGCTGTTCTTTGCCTGCGGCAGCGGCAGAAGCATGAATACCGACGCAGCGCTTGCAGCTCTGGAGGACGCCGTTGCACTGCATGCGGATGTGATTAACATGAGCTGGGGCGCGGAATATGAGTATTACGGTGAAAATCCGTTCACTGCTGCCGTTGCCGCCGCAGACCGTGCCGGAATCATCGTCTGCAATTCCGCAGGCAATTCCGATAACGGCACCGGCTCCGGCAGCCGCGCGGTCACGCCGGATATGCCCGATACCGGAACCATCAGCGACAAGGCGGAATCCGGCTCACCGATTCTGTTCGTCGCATCGGCGGATAATACCGGTCAGGCGGAGGCAGGCGCATTTCTTTTTGCAGGACAGACGGTGATCTACCGTCCGACGATGAATTCCGACGGGATCATTTCGTTCCTGTCCGCTGAGCTTCCGGCAGGGGAATATGCCTATACAGACTGCGGCACCGGCACGGAGGATGATATGCGTGCAGGTAAGCCGCAGGGCAAGCTCGCGCTGATTCGCCGGACGGCTTCCGTGACCTTTGCGGATGCCGCCGTGAATGCAAAGCGGTTCGGTGCGGTCGGCGTGATTGTCATTGACAGGGATTATCCGGACGGCTTGCAGTATGCGCGCAGTGATGCACCGCTGAAGCTCGCTGTCATCACGCATGACGAGGGACAGATGCTGCTGGATGCGGAAGATCAGACAGTCACATTTACCGGTGAAATAATGATGCTCGAATATCCGACTGCGGTCAGTTCGTTTACGTCATGGGGCGTCAAGCATTCGCTCGATCTGCGTCCGGATATCATGGGCGTCGGCGGCCGTGTGCGGTCTGCGGCATATGACGGTTCGGATGCGGTTCGCTCGGGAACATCCGTTGCTTCGCCGTATGTTGCAGGATGTGCGGCGGTGCTGCGCGAATATCTGGAACAGCAGGGGACTGCGCTTTCCGGCACGGAGCTGACTTCATATCTGCGCAGTCTGCTGATGAACACCGCGATTCCCTATGAGGAGGACGGCTTGCTTGTCACGCCCAGACGGCAGGGCGCCGGACTGGTCTCGCCGGCGCGTGCGCTTGCGGCGAAGGTGCTGATGACGGCGCCGGACGGCAATGCGAAAATCAATCTGTATGATATACTTGAAAGCAGCTTTTCCTTTGACCTGACGCTGACGAATATCAGTGATGAGGATGTGACCTTTGCGGATGCTGCGCTGCGGCTGACAACGGACGGTACACGCTATGACAGTACGCGCGGCTGCGATGTCCTCAGCGGACAGCAGGCGCTGGACTGTACAACGGATTTCAGCGGTCCGGTGACGGTCGCGGCAGGGGATTCGGAGACCGTGACCGTGCAGGTTGATCTGAGCCCGTGGCAGTATGCGGCGCTTTCGCGGCAGTTCCGGAACGGCTTTTTTGTGGAGGGATTTCTCCTGCTGTCCGGCGCGGAAAACAGCGCGGATATCTCGGTTCCGCTGCTGGGCTTCTGCGGAGACTGGGCACAGGTGCCGATTGCCGATCCGGATAAGATCATGGCGGCGACGGTTTTCGGCGAGAGCTATGCGATCGACGGCATGCCGATGATCGAGCGCGAATGCATGCTGTGTGATATCCGCAGCCGCGTGTCGGATTCCGTTTTGTGGTATGAGCGGCTGAATCTGGAGGAATATGCCGAAGCGGATGAGCGCCGTCTGCTCGAATACGGCAGAAATGAGGCATGGATATCGCCGAACGGTGACGGCGTCGCGGATGCACTGTACGGTATGCGGCTGATTCCCTGCCGCAGTGCGCGTGCAGATCTTTCGCTGCTGGATGCGGACGGCAGCTGTGTTTATTCCGAACAGAATCTCCGGTTCCGCGATGTGATCGAGCTGAACTGCGACCAGTCCGCGCTGCCGGAGGGCGATTATACGCTGACGGCAAAGGCGCATATTGATTATCCGGATGCTGCGGCGCATCCGCAGGTATTTCAGACGAAAGACCATGTGGACAAAACGGCGCCGACGGCGGATGTCGGCTATGCGCGCCGGAACGGCAGGCAGATTCTGACGGTCACCGTATCGGACGACCGCCGTTTGCAGGGCATTGTGGTTACAGGCAAGGGCAGCGGCAGTCTGCTGACATCGGGTGACACGGTGCATGCGCAGGCGGATGCCAGTGAACCCTACTGGACATACGGCGGAAAGCAGTACAGCGGATATTATCCGTGGTATGCAGGCGATGCCGCGGCGCAGGCGGAAAAGCTGCCGGCGGTTCTGTGTCAGCTTGCAGGCTTTGCGCGAAAGACGGATGACAGCCTCAATTTCAAGGAGTATATTTTCTGCGGGGATTCCGGTGATGCGCCGTTCACCTTTGAATATGACGTCACGGATTTGCAGGATTATTCGCTGACGGTGCTCGATTATGCGTATAATTTCACGGAGATCGGACCGACGGACGATGCGGCGGAGACATTCCTGAACCGCAAAGGATGCTGGATCGACTATCGCCGCGGCATCTGCACGGTGGACAGCGGCTCACTGCGTTTTCGGGATTTCATGGACGGCAGCGATGTATTTTACATCTGCAAAGCGAAGTACAATCAGCTGACGCTCTATGACACGGAAATGCATGTGCAGAACTATTTTCTCGTCGTACAGGTCGCGGACAGAAACTACCGGCTGACCGATATGGAGACCGGTGAGGTGCTGAATCTGATCTATACGACGGATGCAGAGCACTATGCGGAGCGTGCGTTTTATCCGGTCAGTCAGCTGAAGGAGGCAGCCGGTGCCGATTCCGCCGCGTATTACGGAAGACCCGTACAGCGCACGGAGCTTGCCTATATGGATAATCCGGATACAGTCGGACTGCGGGTCTATCTCGAGCCGGATGAAGACGGCATTCAGATTTGCGATTTCTATGATAATCTCAGCCTGTTCAGCGGCAGAGGTCTTGCATTTATGCGCAGACAGACTGCGGACGGCACGATTCTTGAGATTGATAAATACGAACCGCGGAAGATCAGCCTGTTTGAGAAAATGCTGACGAAGATCCCCGCCGGACTGTATTATGCAAAGGAATACAACTGCGCCTTTCTGTTTCATGCGGACGGTGCAAGCGGCATGATCATATACAGCAGCGAGATGAGCAATCCGCTCGGTATCAGCAAGGATACGCCGTTTGCATATACGGTTGCGCGTGACAGCAGCATTACGCTCTGCATCGACGGCAGAATGCTGCACGGCACGCTGGTATCCGACGGACAATCCGGCGGAATCCGTCTGGATATGGATGCATCGGAGCATCTCAGAAACAGCGATGCTTACGGCGGGATCGTGCTGGAGCCGGTGACGACCGATCCGAAAGCGCTTGCAGCGCTTTATTCGACCGAAGAACTGCGCGCACTCGCAGAAACCTATGCTATGGCAGTGACCGGAAGGGAGCCGCGCAGCGTCGAGGTGGATGGTCTCTGTTATGATCACCGCTGCGTAATCTTCTTTGATTACGGTTGGGATTGCTTTTGTCTTGCGATTGATCCGGTGACGCTTATGGGCAGAGATGATGCAGAAAATGAGATTGATCTGCGGAAGCCGCCGACACTTTCGGAGGGCGCCTATACGCCGGAGGAGATCGCACGCATGGCGGTGAAGGAATATACCGACCGTATGGGCGAGGAGCCGGACGAGTATTTCGTCTGGATGCGAACCGATAACCGCATAGAGGTGGAGCTGCGGGCCAACGATCATGCGGAGCTGGATTATTACACGATTGATGCGCTGACCGGCGAGGGCAATCACGGCTTCGGTGAGACGATCAGTCTGCCGCAGACCGGCAGATCGGACCCTGCGGAGTATGCGTCTGTGCTGCTTGCCGGATTGCTGCTCGCTGCCGGACTGTTCTGCTGCGGCAGGGTTCGCAGCCGGAGAAAAATGCGCCTGTCATGAAGCCTTTTGGCAGTTTTTTCTAAAATGTCCAAAAAATATATACTTTTTTGCTGATTCTATTGCGATTTTATGATATTTATGCTATAATAGGTATAAGGTTATCGTATTTTACATAGACGTATTATTTGAGGATTTTAGTTCTGAAAGGGCGTGATACATGAGACTAGTCTTTTCGGTTTTATACCTGATACTGATTGCTTTATTGATTCTGTGTGCGGTTCTGGCGTGGTTCTCTGATAAGCCTGCCCGCAAGGCAGTTGCGTTTCTCGAGGCTGCGCTGATTCCGCCGGTGCTCGGCAATCTCCTGATTGTCATTACCGACACGCGTTCCGTCGCGCTGCTCGGATGCTATTTCTATTATCTCGGCATGGATCTTGTCATGGGTGCGCTTTACGGATGTCTATTGCCGCAAGAGCCGTGACCACAGTATCGCACCGCTGATCTCCTATGCGGCGCTGACGATTGACGCTTTGCAGATGATGCTGAATCCGATCACCGGACATGCATTCACGATCTCCGAGATTGAGGTCGAGGGGATGCCGTATTACAAGCTGATCCCGTTATACGGGCAGACGCTGCACCGCGTGATCGACTATGCAGTATTTTTCAGTGTTATCTTAATTTTTATTATTATGACCGTCCGTTCGCCGAAGATTTACCGTGAGCGCTATCTCGTCATTCTGGCAACCATGATCGGCGTCGGTCTGCTGCAAACCTACAATATCTTTTTCCAGTATGCGATTGACCGTTCCATGCTTGGCTACGGACTGTTCGGCGTGGTTATCTTCTTCTTTGCGCTGCTCTACAGACCGCTTCGTCTGCTGGACCGCGTCCTCTCGAATATTGTATCGGAGCTGCCGGATGCGTTCTATGTTTTCGATGCGAACGGGCAGTGCATCTGGGCGAATGATCAGGGCTGTAAGCTGGCGGATACCGCGGATAAGCGATACGATGAGATTTCCGCGAAGCTGAAGCAGATGTTCGGTGAATCCTCCAATGTGACACAGGTCAGCGCAAAGCGGCAGGTCGGAGAAGGACCCGATGCGCGGTATTATCTGCTGGAGGAGCGCTATGTAAAGGATGCAAAGGGCTCCGTGGACGGCTCCTATCTGCGGGTGCAGGATGTCACCGCCGGTGAGCAGCAGATCGGTCAGATCAGGCAGGAGGCGTACCGCGATTCGCTGACCGGCGTCGGCAGCAAGGCTGCATATACGAAAAAGGTCGATCAGCTGATCAATCAGATCAAAAACGGCTTGCAGGATTTTGCCGTCGTCATGGTCGATATGAACAATCTGAAATATATCAACGATGATTTCGGACACGAGGCAGGTGATCTTTACATCAAGGGCTGCTGTCATTTGATCTGCGAAGCCTATAAGCATTCGCCGGTCTTTCGCATCGGCGGTGACGAGTTTGTTGTCATCCTGCAAGGACAGGATTTTGAACACCGTGCCGTGATTACGGAGGAGCTGCGTGCCGCCTTTGAGGAATCCCTGGAGAATGAAGAAAAAGACCCGTGGCTGCGGTATTCTGCGGCGGTCGGTCTTGCGGAATATTCGGCACGAGAGAATACCTACGATCTGGTATTCAAGCGCGCCGATCATGCGATGTATGCAGAAAAGAAGATGTTTAAGCAGGAGCACGGCAGCTATCGCTGAGCTGCGGCAATCAACCGAATAAAAAAAACAGACCGCTGTCCGGATGAACCGCCCCATTTTGTACGGACAGCACAAAAAGCCGCCTATGGCAAAATGAATTAAGCACTGAACTGGCTCCGCAGCTCAAGCGGAGTCAGTTTTGTATTCAGTTGAATACGCTGATGATTGTAGAAATAAATGTAGT
>JAZQOZ010000014.1:0-7104 GCA_045628085.1 Oscillospiraceae bacterium
AAATTTACAGAAATGTGAATTCAAGCTATATGCAAGCAGATATTATTGTATATATCGACAAAATCTAAAAAAATGCTTGACATTTTCGATGATATGCGGTATAATAGCAAAGTCGCTTGCAGATTGCAAGATATGGCTGCGTAGCTCAGTTGGCTAGAGCAATCGGTTCATACCCGATCGGTCACCGGTTCAAGTCCAGTCGCAGCCACTCGATGGCCCGTTGGTCAAGCGGCTAAGACGACGCCCTTTCACGGCGTAATCATGGGTTCGATTCCCGTACGGGTCACCAAAGAAAAACTCGGAAACATTCGTGTTTCCGAGTTTTTCTTTTATACTGAAACTCCGCTTTGTTCTTTATCTGTCCTTTATAATAAAGTGGTATTGTGAGCCTTTGATCTCCTGATCATATACAAGAGAGAAGCAAACCGGTTTGCAGATAACCCGCTTATCCCGTTTTCAAACAATCAGGCTGAACGGGATCTGCAATGAAAAGCAAGATGATTGGCTGTTTCCGCTCTGTGAAAGCCATACTGATTTTTTGTCAGCCATGATTAGAAAGAGTTGTCCAATATCCTGCATCTTCCCTTCTGGTGTGATTGATTGAAAACCGATAGAAATGGTTGCGGAATTTTGCGGAAACAGCATCAGATTTTGCTTGATTTTTCAATATGAATGTGATCTAATAGAATTGGATTGGTATGCAGTCCGAAGCGTTTTGTGAAAAAGTCAGGAGAAATATGATGAAAATAGGAAAAAAGCTTCTCGCAGCCTGTATGTCTGCAATAATGCTGACAGGTATTCTGCCTGTGCTGCCTATGTCCGAATTTTTCAAAGATTGCACATTGACGGCAAGTGCTGATTATGATGAACAATTTCTGCTCAAAATAGATGTGCTGAAACAAATGCTCACGGACTACAAAGTCAATTATGTTAAGTTCTCAATGGAAAATCTGCCGAAAACGAACCCTGAGCTGGAATTGACACATCAGACCATTTTGACAGATGCTGGCCAAACAGCAGCTGCGATTGTTGCAAATGGCGGAGAAAATGGTACGACACTCTATGTTTATCGGACTGACGATTACACCATGCCCGCAATCGCGCCTGCGAACTGTAGTAAGATGTTTTACGATATGGATGATCTGATTTCAGTCAATTTGAACGGACTGTCATTTGCTCAGACAACAGATATGAGCGAAATGTTCTGGGACTGCAACAGCTTGACATATGTGTATATGCCGTCGGATACCTCGCGTGTTCAGACGATGAAAAAAATGTTTGAGAACTGCGACCATTTGACGGATCTTTACTTTGATTCTTATTCTGCATCCACAATACCCACGCAGAATGTAACAGATTTCAGCGAGATGTTTGCTTACTGCCGGTTGCTGCAAAAAATCAATGTCCAAGGTTTTGATACCAGAAGCGCAGAAAATATGTACATGATGTTTTACGATTGTACAGCAGCTACTTCTATTGATGTGAGCAGTTTCGATACATCCAATCCCTGATGCAAACTACTACGGTACAACACTGCTCTTAGAAAACAGTATCACGCTCCGTCATTATTTTACTGAACAGGTTAACGGCTCCAAAGAAAGCGAATTGAACAAAGGATTGTACTATCTTGAAAAATCGTTTCCTGCATTAAAGCTTTCAAAAGGAATAGAGGGTTACGAATATTTCTCCGTAGATGATTATATCTATTTTGTTTTGAAGGATAATGCGAGAACAGATGACGACTATATCAGACTGAAAAACCTTTGCGTTGCGTTGGCTGATTTCCAATATTGCACATCGGAATATGAAAGACTTTACAGACTTTACGGCAATAGGTTAAATTGAAGATGAGGTGATAATATGAAAGAAACCTATATGACTCCGGTGCTGGAAATGACTGAATTTTCAGAGCAGGATATCATCACAGCCAGCGATTTCCAATATGATAATAATGAAACAGAGCTTCACACAAGAAAGTGACAGCTGAAAGACATTGAAAAATGCCCTTGATACAGAAAGACGGGTACTCGTAAAGAAGTTTTAATGATTTGAAGATAAGGTTGCTCACGATCGTCATAAGAACAGAGTTTCCGACACTTTTCTTTGCTTTATCAGGTTCGCTCCTGCCGAGACTCAAACTCACAAAGGCACAGCAGCCGTCACCGATCATCACAGCGATCGCAAGAGCTATGACCGTCAGCGGAAACACCACCGTATTGGCGGCGTTTCCATACGAGCCGAGATAGCTTGCGTTGGCGATGAATATCTGGTCAACGATGTTGTAGAGTGCTCCCACCAGCAGAGAAATGATGCATGGCACGGCGTACTTTTTCATCAGTTTGCCGACAGGCTCACGCCTAAGAATTGATTTGCGGTTTGTTCCATTTGATTTCCTCCTAATAAATACAGCGTGTGGCTGGAAGCTGGATTTATGCTTACGCCACACGCTGTTTTGATGATATGAAATTGTATCAGTCGAGATAAGTGCCGACAGGTGCTGTGTTGTACTGCTTCTTGATCTTGATGATAACAGAGCCGTCAGGCTGCTCGGTTTCTTCGAGTATCTTGTACTTTGTTCTGCTTTTTTCGAGTGAAGCTTTGTATTTTGTGATTTCTTCCTTTACGACCTTGACAGCGTAGTCGTGACCGACATCTTCCTTGAGCATAAAATGCAGTGTCTGGCATATACACGCTTCTTTGATTCTTTTCATTATAATCTACCTCCGTAAAAAAATAAAACGAGCAGCAATAACTGGATTTACGCAGAATTGCTACTCGTTATGTACTAATTATATCAAATTTTCCGTGATTTTTCAAATTGTGTTTTTTCACAAATTTCATGCGATATGCTTTTCGATATATTCAACAACTTCGCTTTTGTCGATATCAAGAGCGTAGGCAAATTCCTCAAAAAGCATATTCTCTGCAAGACTAAGATAATTCTCGTCCGTGGAACGCAGCTTTTTCCCGCTTTCGGCAAGCTCCTTACGGCGAATGTACAGCGTTTTGATAAGTCGTATGATCTCATGTTTGTCGGCATCTTTAATGATGCGGCTGTATTCTTCCTTACGCTTGATGTCGTTGTCTATCCATATAAGACACTCAGAGTTCATGTGGGAGATCAGCTCATCGACCTCAGCCTTTGAGCATATCCGGTGCATCTTACTGAGAGCCTTGTCGTTATTGGTCGGTACATAGAAGATGTTTTTATCAGTGTATATATGTTTGAGAATATAGTATTCCTGTTCTTCACCCGTAAAATCACGCTTTTCAACTGCCGTGACCTTACATATCCCGAATGCACCGTACATCACCATGTCACCTACATTGTACATAAGTATCACCTCGCAAAAAAATAGAACGTATAGCAAGTAACTGGACTTACGCAGTAACTGCTACACGTTCTCTGATACTATTATAGCACTTTTTGAAAGAAAATGCAAAGGGAGTTTTGCACAAAAAAACAAAACTATATACTTATCTCATATAATAATACAGTCGGATATCTTTAGTGAATATCCGACTGTTCTTTTCATAGCTCGCTGTATAAGTCTTTCATATTAGTTCGTGGAAAACTTCTATATTAGTACCGACCTAAACGTATCAGGGGCATTCTATTCTCATGTGAGCATCAAACGTAACCGTTTGACGTTTACATAATAATCCGCTTACGTGAGAACAGGATACAAAGCCTGTTTTCTTCTGCTGAAACACTCTACAGCATTATCCCGTATTTTCTTATAAAAACAAACTCCGCCGTCGGTCGTTCTTCATGAGCCGGCAGCGGAGTTTTGTTATACAAATTTTTCGATATTCAAGATCAGATTGCCTTTTTTGGTCTTTCCGGATATGCCGGCATACCGGAATTTACCGCAGCCGCGTACAGAGATCTTCTCGCCTTCTTTGAGCATATAGCTGTTATTTTCGAGCAGTGCGCCGTCCAGAAAGACCTTGCCGTTGCGGAACAGCACATTGCAGTCACCGCGTGAAATATGATACACCTTTGCGATCACGCCGTCGATCCGTTCGGATGCCGCCTGCACGCTGACCTGTTCTGTCTTCGTACCGATGCTTTCCGGCAGCGTTTCCGACAGGCTGCACTGTACGCTCGTATGCCGGATACGGTCAATATTCCGGCAGATATAATCCGCCATCGGTTCGCGGCAGAATACGTATGCCGATTTCTCCTGCACCAGAATATCCCCGATCTCACTGCGTTCAATGCCCAGATGCATCAGTGCGCCGAGAAAATCCCGATGCGTCAGCGCATCCGCAAATTTCGCCTGAACCGGGGCAATACAAATGCAGACGATCGGAAACGGTTCTTCATATCCAAGCTGTTCTGCATCTCCGAAGCGGAGCATAACACGCTCTGCATTCTCACAGCCGCCGGATACGGATACGCCGCAATTCGGCATCTGACTGCGTATTTTGCAGAATTCAGCATATTCAGCTTCCGTCAGAAAGCCGGTAAATGTAAATCGTCCTGTGCGGTCAGACTGCTCTGCAAGATCAAGCAGCCGTCTGCTGAAAAAGTCTTCCATAATACGCTCCTGTTTCATAAACATCTCAAGAAAAGCCATAGTACATCCGACCGAAAATCAGAGATACTATGGCTTATTTCATCATATATCAACAGTGCCGGATGCATTACGATCTTCTGCTTCTTGAGCCGCCTCTGCGTTCGCTGCCGCGCTTGAGATCACAGATCTTTTCCTCACTCGCCTGCTTGAAATGCAGCAGCTTATCCTCAAAGCTCATTTCAGACTGCGGTACGACCGGCTTCGGCTCATATACACGCGGACGCGGCGAATCCTTCTTTTTCGGACGCGGTGCCTGCTTCGGCATCTGTTCATCCGTTTTCTCCGGCTGTGCCTGCCGCATGGAAAAACTGATCTTGCCCTGCGGATTGACACCGATCATCCGGACCTGCACCGTATCCGACTCGTGCAGAAAATCATGAATATCGCGCACGAACGTATCTGCGATCTCGGAAATATGCACCATTCCGGTGACACGCTCCGATTCTGTCGGATGCACTTCAACAAATGCACCGTATTGTGTAATGCCGGTCACAGTACCCTCATAGACCTGTCCGATTTCAAGCTGCATAAAAACCCTTTCTGCCGTCTGCACGGTCAATTTCTGGATGTATCATAATAGCGGCGTTCATTCGGATAGGCATAATTGAGATCCTCGACCGCCGCCTTCTCCATATAGCCTTCCAAATCGTCAGTATCGACGAATTTTTCCAATTCCAGATATTCATCACGCGCCTGTTCGATCGCCTTCTCCAGTTCCGCCTGCTCCTGCCGTTTCTGATTGAGCGTTGCCTGCGTGGATACAAACGATATGACACAGGCGATCAGCAGGATCAGCGCAACGAGCCGGAATACGATCCATTCAAACACCGCACGCCTGCGCTTTCTCGCTTGCACACGGCGCGCGCCAATATTTCGCTCCATGCGTCCCTTCTCCGTTCTCATTTTTCTGTTTCCGATACGGATACAGTTTTATTATACTGCAAAGCGGCGAATCCGTCAAGGGGTTTCTGAAATTTTTTCCGTTTTTCGCCTGAAATGCCGGACGATCCGGAGATATAGGCGGCATATCCCGCTGCGGAGCTGCCGCAGACACTTCATGATACGTGCCGTAACGCGCCCGACTGTCAGCAGATAAGCAGTAAAGCCCAAACACATTGCCAGAAAATGCTGAAACCGGAGAGAACCGCCGCAGAATGACCATGCATCCACCTGCAATACAAAGCAGAACATGAACGAAAACAGCGCATCTTCAAGGAATACAGCAACAGCACCATGCGGAAGCAATGCGCGGAGAAACCGCAGAAAATCAAACAATACACCGCAGGATGCACCGAGCGCCGCAGCACGCAGAAACCGCAGAAGTTCCTCCTGCACCGTGATATGCGTCTCCATCAGCGCAGCAGCCTCCCGAAGAATCCCTGCGGCATACTGCGGTCACGGTCGCCGTAGCGGAGCGCCTGCACTTCACCGGAAACCGTTACATCGCCGGTTTCAATGCTCATGTTTTCTATTTGCAGACCGCGTCCGAGGATCACCAGTTCTCCGAGCCTTGTATAAAGCATCACGGCTCTGTCATCAAAGCCCTCCACGGCAGTTACACCCGAAAGCGTCAGTTTTTCACGGTTTTCCAGCACCGCACTGTGCTGATCGCGCCTTACTGCTTCATCCATCTGCGATCCCCCCGATCATCCTTTCACAGTATATGTCCGGATGTGCAAATGCAGAACTGCACCGCATAAACTGCGAAAATCCGCACATACTCACAGCAAATATTGTTGAAGGAGATGCGGAATATGGCATATCAGAAGGTCGTGATCGCAGGACTGGACACTGCAAAGCTCACGGTTCTCACAGAGGCACAGAAAATCGCACTGCTGCGTGAAATGCAGGAAACCGGCAGTCAGGAAGCGCGCGAAAAGCTCATTCTCGGAAATCTTCGGCTCGTGCTGAGCGTGATCCAGCGGTTCACGGGGCGCGGCGAAGATCCGGACGATCTGTTTCAGATCGGCGTGATCGGACTGATGAAAGCGATCAACAATTTTGATCTGACGAAGGATGTTCGTTTTTCGACCTACTGTGTCCCGATGATTGCCGGAGAATTGCGGCGGCATCTGCGTGACTATCATGCGGTACGTGTGAGCCGTTCGCTGCGTGATCTTGCCTATAAGGCGATGCAGGCGCGTGAAAAGCTGACAACAGAGCTTGGTCATGAACCGACGATGCAGCAGATTGCCGATCTGCTGGGTGCAGAGCGCGGTGATGTTGTCACGGCAATGGAGAGCATCAGTGATCCGGTTTCATTGTATGAGCCGATCTATTCGGATTCGGGCGATCCGCTTTGTCTGATCGACCAGATCGGTGATCCGGACAGCACGGCATCGGCATGGATGTCGGAACTTGCCCTGCGCGATGCACTTGCCGCACTCAGCGACAGAGAAAAAAATATCCTCCGCCTGCGTTTCTGGCAAGGCAAAACGCAGGTAGAGGTTGCAGAGGAAATCGGTATTTCGCAGGCGCAGGTCTCGCGTCTGGAAAAGGGCGCGATCGCGCGCATCAAGGA
>JAZQOZ010000015.1:0-10558 GCA_045628085.1 Oscillospiraceae bacterium
CAGCATCCGAATGATTGCTTTTCTGATTTCATACTGCGTTTCCGCATCTGCTTTTCGTGCATTTGCACGCAACTCTTTTTCCATGTCTCTATTATACCATATTTGCGTAAAATATTCAAGAGATAATTGGTATATCAATAGATTGATTCTTCTTCCATTGATTTTTCTTTTTTTGATTCTTCTTTGATTGTTATTTTATAAGCGTTCTGATTTTCAAGATGTGATTGACCTTGATTTAGGTTTTCAGTATCAAGTAATTCCGTATCTTGCAAATCAGAGTCTTGCGAGGGTATAAAAATGGGACTGTCAACATTATCACAGGACTGGTCCTCATCAGGGGCTTCATAAGGCTCATCATAGATGAAGTATTCCCAATCCACGATCCTGCCCTTCTCATAGACACGTTCCCTTTTGAGATACTTAGTTTCTTCGAGCTTTTTCAGAGCATTTGCAATCTTGGTAACACCTTCGCCCATAACGGCTGCAAGCCCTCTGATCGTGAAGTTCCAGCCGTCAGACATGGATACCATTGTGCAGTAAACTCCACGGGGGGAGCTTCCGACTCTCTTGTCCCTGAGAATCGTGTTGTAGATGATCGTAAAATCCTGCGTAAATTCCTTTCTGAGCTTTGGCATAACATCTTCCTCCTGAGTTTTTGACTGTCAGATGAGCTTTATTTCGGGGATAAATTCTCAAGCATAGAAATAATCTCCTCAAATTTGTTTATTTTTACCAAAACGCTTGACAAAACCAAATAGCCATGATATAATAGGAAAAGTTGAATATATAGTCATTTGAAGGCATTTGTGGTGCGAATGACTATAATGCCATGAACGTGAAAGCTATGCTGCCACGTTTGCTATCGGTCTATGAACAGGCTTAGGCGAAGCATTTTAAGTTTTAGCAATAAAAAAAGCCCCTCATTTCTGAGGAGCATTGCAGATCTATTCTGTTTTAGACATAAAAATAGCGGACAACGCTCCATGATATGGAACATCATCCGCTTATTGTTATGTATTTTGAATTTTCTCTGAGAGTGTCAACAGCTCAGGCTTTACCGCAGATTTTGTGATTCTACCATTTCTACCGAGTAACAAGTCTGCCTATTGTCTACCGTGGGCTTCTACCAAAACCGCCATTTTCCCCATTTTTCAGAGATCGCGCAAATTCGGGAAATCTCGATTCTGCGCGCTTTGAAAGCTCGTAATTTCGGGAACAAAACGGACTTAAAGGGACTCTAACGGACTAAAACGGAACAGAATTCTTAAAACTTAAAATCCCTCGCTCATTGCGAGCGTACCGGTTCAAGCCCGGTCAGCGGCATCATAAATATTGTGAAATCGAACTTTTTCGGAAGTTCGATTTTTTATAACCAAGCCACATTTCTGATCAGCCCATTGTTCATAGCGAACACGCCTTGCTGGACTCAGCCGTACAAGCAGTTCAAAGGTCTGCGTTTTTCAAAGACAGTGTCTTTGGCAGTGTTCCGTTATCCATCGGAACAGTTGCATTTATGCAGCAAATGTTGTATAATGAAAAGCGCTGAGCGCTGTATTTCGCTCCATATCCTGATTTCGGAAAGGAATATACCATGCCTATACTGTTAGATCTGCTTCTATGTTTTGCCAAGATCGGTTTTTTCACATTCGGCGGCGGTTATGCCATGATCTCTATTATTGAGGATATCTGCGTCAACAGAAAAAAATGGATCACGCATGACGAAATGATGGATATTACGGTCATTGCAGAAAGTACGCCGGGACCGATCGCAGTCAACTGCGCAACATTCGTCGGCTATAAACAGGCAGGCGCGGCAGGTGCCGCCTTTGCGACACTCGGCGTGATCTTTCCGTCATTCCTGACGATCTATCTCATCTCCGTGTTTCTGGAGAATTTTCTTGCGATCACATGGATCGCCAAGGCATTTGCCGGCATCCGGATCGCTGTCGGTGTGCTGATCCTCAATGCGGCATTCAATATGATCAAACAGATGAAGAAGAAAGCCATGACGATCGGGATTCTGGTATGCGCCGCTCTGGCTATGCTGTGCATCAATTTCTTTTCGCTGAAAATTTCTTCGATTCTTCTGATGGTGATCGCCGGTGTATTCAGCTTTATCTGCTGCTCCGTGAAAAAGCAGCCTGACGGGAAAGGGAGCAGGAAGAAATGATATATCTTGATTTGTTATGGGGATTCCTGAAAGTCGGTTTGTTTTCATTCGGCGGCGCATACGGCGCGATTCCCCTGATCCGTGATGTTGTTCTGTCATACGGCTGGCTTTCGGATGCAGAACTCAGCAATATGATCGCGATCAGCGAAAGCACCCCCGGTCCGATCATGATCAATCTGGCTACCTATGTCGGAAGCAGTCAGGCAGGGCTGCCCGGTGCGCTCCTTGCAACATTTGCCGTTGCATTGCCTGCTTTTCTGATCATTTTGCTTTTAATGGGATGTCTCAAAACATTCTGGGAACACAGATCCGTTCAGGCAGTATTATTCGGATTAAGACCGTGTATTATCGGCATCATCCTCGCCACCGGCATATATATGATGATCACCAACGTGATATTGACGGCAGCGGGTTTTACGTTCAACTGGCGTGCCGCGCTTATGACCGTTATTCTTTCGGCTTTGATGTTCGGTTCAAAGCGCGTATGCAAAAAACAAATTTCTCCGATCGCGCTCATTGTGATCGCCGGAATACTGGGTGTCTGTCTCGCATAGAAAATCCGAACAGGATACTGTGCAGTTCTATCGAAAAATGCGGTACTGCGAAAGTGCGGGAGCATACGATATACATAAAAAAGCACCGGCTGCACGCCAAATGAAAGGCGCACAGCCGGTGTTTTTTTGAATCAGCGATCTATGGGAAGATGCAGTTCGACATCTGATCCGATGTGGTTGCTTTAACAGATCTCAGTGCCACCCCATTCCACAACGGAAAAGCCGTTTCTTTCAAACTGTTCAAGCTGCTGCGGTGCAATATCCACAGCATCGTCAAGCGGAACATACGCCATGAATACACGCAGAACGCTGTCCGGTTTTGGTGTGATATCCAGCTTTGCAGAATTGGTATAGGCTTCATCCTGAAATGCGATCAGGTTATACGCATTATGCTCCATCCGCGGCAGCCAGTAAACGATAAACTCATTCATTTCCGATTCGGTCATTCCCATATAGGTGAGCTTTTCTTTCAGGAACTGCTCGGTGTCGCTGCCTGCAACACAGAAGCCCTCGGAGAAATCAAATCTTGTACGGCAGTCTGCGCTGTCCCAGAACAGATAATTGTGATGTGTGCCGTCTGCTTTATTCAGAAGGGAACCGTCCGGATAAGCGGTCACATCCCAGCCGTTGTGATACTTCGGATAGGTTGTGGCAAGTTCGGATTCCGTCAGTTCCAGTTCCACATGAACATCTGTCTGCTGTTCCGGATACAGATAGATCACCGGCTTATCGACCATTGCACTCATACGGATCGTCGGGGTTTCACCGTCATCCTCAACAATTTTGATCCAGCCATATTGCCAGCCATTTTGCCCGGTGTATTCGATAAATGCCCATACATCGTTTCCCTCGTTATAGCCTCTCTCATAAACAGTCATGTTTATCGGGAGTTCATCAAGGACTGCATAACTCTCATCCGGTCCTTTATACACTTTCAGACCGTCTTTGATAATGCCCATCCCTGAACTGAACAAAACCTGCGTATCAGGATCAACATAGGATACGATGTCTTTCGAAAAATAATCACGCTTCAGCATGGTCAGGTCATGGGCATTCAATACATTGTCATTGTTATAATCTGCCGCTTTCCAGTTGGCAATTTTGGCATCTGAACCGCCAAGCAGCCACTTCTGAACCTGAACGATATCTGCAAGACTCAGTCTGCCGTCATTATTCGCATCGCCTGTGGGCGTAAATTTCAGTCTGAATACCAGTTCGTTTGAATCACTGTCAAGCCTTTTTATGCGGTCTTCATCCAGAACGGAGTAGATTTGATTCTCGTTTCTGCCCAGAGAAATATGGAAGGTATAATCATTCTCTGATGAAAGCTCCGGATACTCGACGATCTGCGGATTCGATTTCAGCATAACAATTGACGGTTTTTCTATTGTGCCGTCACCGGGATCACATTCACGGAACAACGCATTCGGTGAATTACTTTGATAATTCAGAATGATCGGCTCGCCCGTTTCAGAATCAACCAGTGAGACTTTTACTTTCGCAGTATTCTGTTCAGGCTGCGAATCAAGCAGTTCCTCAATGGTCGGTGCGGTTACTGTTTGATGGCCGCATCCAAAGGAAGCATCAAGGATCACCGCATTGATATGCTCATAATGATCCATGCAGATTCTGAAAACATCGCGGTAAAGCGGCAGTCTGTCCACGCTTTCGCTGTGGTCATATACGCAGAATTCTGTCAGCGCAATATCCAGACCGAGATATTCAAATCTACAGATCGCCTCTTCAAAATCTTCGATACTTGTTTGCCATGCATCAAGGATTGCTTCCATGCCGACACCGTCGAGATTTCCTGCATCAGAGATCGCCTTTGCGATTGCGCAGATATCGTCCGTTTTGGCAGGAAAATACGTGTTATAATCGCTGAGATACAGCTTTGTGCCTGCCGGCGCATATTTTCTTGCATATTGAAATGCGTTGAAAATATACTCGTCACTTCCGTATACCTTCATCCAATAATTGTTCTCAGCAGGACGGATGCCGCCGCCGTCATTGACAAAGACTTCCTTGCAGACTTCATAGCCGGTAATTTTCAGGTCGGGATACTCCTTTTCGAGCGCCGCAAAGGTGTTCTTGATAAAGCTTTCCAAGCGCTGATCCATCGTTTCCTTATCAACGTACGGCGCGCTGTTTTCAAATCCCTCACGGAAAAACCAATCCGGTGTCTGACTGTACCATACAAACGTACTGCCGAAAAGCGGGATTCCGTTTTCTTCGCAGAATTTCAGCGTTTCTGATGCATCATCCAGCGAGACCTTGACCTCTGTTTCGCTGCCGCCTGCCAGCGTAGCTTCATGATCCAGCAGTCTGTCCGGTTTCAGATCCATCTCATCAAAGACCAGATTGTAATTTTCAAGGATGTATTCGTCGTAATTTTCAAAGATCTTTGCTTCGTTCGGCGAATAAAAAGGAGCTAATGTGCATAATGTGCCGACCGAAAACCAGTTTGCAAAAACGTCTTTATATGGAAGCCCCTCAGCGCCTCCAATATGCAATGTGCGTCCGGATTGTCCGACCGTTTCATCCTCAGAATCCGAAGCCGCATTTGCCGTGATCGGAATGCTTTCCGACAGCGGCGTGTACTGCGCAAACGGTACGGACGCTGTGAGAACTGCAAATGCAAAAATGCCTGATAATGTTTTCTGCATCAATCTTTTCATAAAAGTATCCCTCCTGTGTCATATAGTTTACGTGTCCTTCCTGCAGCAGTATGCTGCACCCAAAATGAGTATACCATATATTTTATTATTTGTCAACAATACTCAAACAGAAAGTTCAGTAAAACTGGTTTCCTTTCTCTCTTAGAATATATCTGCTGTCAGGATATATCTTCCGTAAATGCACAGCATCCGAAATAGATTATGAAATTATCAAAAAACACTTGAAATCAGTAAAATTTTATGATATACTATATAAAACATACAGAATGTTTTTCATTCCGGCAGCATCCATTGAACATCCGTAAACTTTCCGCATCGTTCATTCCATTCATTCTATTTACGAAAGGAGCGCTTTTTATGAAACACAAAAGATTTTTCAGTTTATTATTCGGAACTGTACTGGCTTTCAGTACACTGCCCTTCGCTGCATTTGCAGAATCCGGTGAGTTTTTCACTGTTGATGAGAACGCAGCTGAAATCAGCGGCATCTCGGATTCCTACAGCTATGGCATTCAGCTGTATGAGGACAAAAACGGCAGCGGCTCGCTCACCCTCGGCGCAGGCTGCACGTTCTCGGCAGAATGGCAGGTTCAGGCGTTTTCGGATTTGTCAGCATATCGCGGCATCGCCATACCGGAACGAATGAGATTTACCGACAATAGTCATATCGACGTTAATTATGCCGCAGACTATACTGCCTCCGAAAATGGATATTTACATCTGGGCGTTTGCGGTCATTTTTCCGAACCGGATACCGAATTCTACATCATAGAGGACTGGGTAAACTGGTGTCAGGCAGAGCCGAATGGCAAAATGGTTACGATTGACGGAGCGCAGTATTTCATTTTTAAGTATACGAAAATGGAACACGACTTCGCCAACGGCACGGTAAAAGAAATCACACAGTATTACAGCGTCCGTCAAAACAAAAGAACATCCGGACATATTACTGTATCCGATCACATCAAAGCTTTGCAGAAAATCGGTATGGAAACAGGTTACCTCACTGACGTTACACTGAGAGCAGATGCTTATGACAATACCGGCAGTATGACTGTATCGAAATTATTTTTTGATGTGTATGGCTTGAAGAAAGAGGATACGCAAACCGCTGAGAACAGCGATTTTCCTGCCGGTGATGTAAACTGTGATAATTTGGTCACGATCGCAGATGCGGTTTTACTGCAAAAGCATCTGCTTGGCAATCAGCCGCTGACAGACACGCAGTATGCACAGGCAGATATATCGGGCGACGGCTCGGTCAGCGCGGCTGATCTCACCCTATTGAAGCATCAGCTGCTCTATTCCGAATAAACACGTTTTCACAGCATTCAAAAACGGCAGCGCAGTTCTATTACTTGAACTGCGCTGCTCAGCTTGTCGATAAAGTCATGTACGGTGAATCGCTCTGCGATCCACATAGGGGTGCCCTCTATCGCAGGGCCCCCCTCTCTGAAAAACGATCCACCGGATCGTTTTATCAGATTCACCCCCTCGGAGCTCCTAAAGTATAGGGGAGTTTCGCTGTCTGCGGACAGCGCCCAAAGGCTCTGCCTTTGGAAACCGCAAGCCTTTGAAAAGGCTTGACCGAAACTTTTATTTTGGCATCCACATAGTTTTTCGACAGACTGGACAGTGCAGTTCTATTACGTGAACTGCGCTGCTTTTTTTGTTTTTGATTCTGAGCAACTGCTGTTCCGTCCTCGTATAAAAAAGCGTTAAGCAATTCTGCATAAAAAGTGCCGTTCAGTTTTGTGTAGTATGACCCCATATTTTATGCAAATAAAAGTTGAAATCCTTTGGAATGCGTGTTATAATAGTTTTATCATATCATTTTCAGAAGGGAGTGTGAGATCAAACGGCAAAATTCAAGGGCAGCATCATGCTGCTTACAGCTTCTGTTATTTGGGGAACTGCTTTTGTAGCGCAAAGCGAGGGAATGAATTATATTGAACCTTTTACCTATAATGCGCTGCGTACACTGCTCGGCGGCTTGGTGCTGATTCCTGTTATTCTTGCATTCAAAGCAGCCAATAGAAGCAAAAGTGCAGGAAAAGAGCAGTATTCTCTGAAAAATACGGTTGTAGGCGGAATATGCTGCGGCGTATTCCTGTTTGCCGCAAGCTCCTTTCAACAGGCTGGTATCGTTGATACGACCGCAGGAAAGGCAGGCTTCATTACCGCACTGTATGTCATAATCGTGCCGCTGATCGGGATCTTCTTCCGCAGAAAAGTACCGCTGCGAATGTGGCTTTTTGCAGTGATCGCCGTGATCGGTTTCCGGCTGCTGTGCATCAAGGAAAATTTCAGTATTTCGCGCGGCGATATACTGGTGCTGATCTGTGCGTTTTTCTATGCAGGGCATATTATGGTGATCGACTTTTTCACGCGGAAAAGCACCGATGTCATGGTCATGGCGTGCATACAGTTTTTTACGGCAGGAATACTGATGACAGGATGTATGTTTCTATTTGAGGAGCCGACCGCTGCCGGCATTTTTTCGGCAAAATACACGATTCTATACGCCGGGATCATGTCAAGCGGAGCAGCTTACACCTTGCAGATGATCGGACAGCGGTACACAGAACCCACTGCCGCGACACTGCTGATGAGCCTTGAATCTGTCTTTGCGGCGCTTTCAGGCTGGCTCATACTGCACGAAAGCTTCAATATCAAGGAATTGATTGGCTGTATCTTTGTATTTGCAGCCGTTATTCTGGCGCAGCTTTTCGGCGCAGAAAAAAGTAAAATGAATGGAGAGAATCATGAAAAAGTATCTGAGTAAGATCATTTTTGCAGGCATTGTAGTGGTTTTCATTATATGCTGCTGTATCAATGCACCTCTGTCCGGCGCGGTCGGTTCACTCTGGTCGCTGCTTCCGCCGGTCGTTGCGATCGGACTTGCCCTTATCACGAAAGAGGTTTATTCTTCGCTGTTTATCGGTATTCTTACAGGCGGTGTCCTGTATGCAGCATCGAACGCATCCGGCTTTGAAGGCGTATTCAATGCCGTTCTCAATGACGGACTGATCTCGAATCTTGCTGATTCTTATAATGTCGGCATTCTCATTTTCCTTGTTATACTGGGAATCATCGTTGTTCTGATGAACAAGGCAGGCGGCAGCAAGGCCTACGGCGATTGGGCTGCTGAACACATCAAAACACGCGCAGGCGCAAGTCTTGCAACATTCCTGCTCGGCGTACTGATCTTTGTTGACGACTATTTCAACTGTCTCACGGTCGGCTCGGTCATGCGTCCCGTAACGGATAAACACAAGATCTCACGTTCCAAACTCGCTTATCTCATTGATGCAACGGCTGCGCCTGTTTGCATCATCGCACCGATCTCGTCATGGGCAGCAGCAGTCAGCGGTACGATCGAGGGGGTCAACGGCATTCAGCTTTTCATCCACACGATCCCCTATAACCTCTACGCGCTGCTTACCCTCATTATGGTCGTATTTATTGCGCTGACCGACATGGATTACGGCCCGATGAAAACACATGAACGCAATGCGAAAAACGGCGATCTCTTCACGACCAGAAGCACTGTTTATGCGCCGGACGATCAGCCTGCACATTCCAAAGGCAAGGTCATTGACCTGATTCTCCCTGTTGTCATCCTGATCGCCCTGTGTGTGCTCGGCATGATCTATTCAGGCGGTTTCTTCTCCGGCGAATCATTCGTAGATGCTTTTGCGAACTGTGATGCTTCATTCGGTCTGTCACTCGGTTCGCTTTTCGCCCTGATCATCATTATTGCATACTTTATGTGCAGAAAAGTCCTCACCTTTACGGAATGCATGGATTCGATCACAGCAGGATTCAAGCAGATGGTTCCTGCAATTCTGATCCTGACATTTGCGTGGACGCTCAAAACCATGACCAATCTCCTTGAGGCAGGCCCGTATGTTTCCGGTATTGTCCGGAGTGCATCCGGATTTATGGTTCTGCTTCCGGTGATCCTGTTTATAGTGGCAGTCGGTCTTTCCTTTGCAACCGGTACTTCATGGGGTACATTCGGTATTCTCATCCCGATCGTGACCGGCGTATTCTCGGAAGAAATTGCAGCAGTATCAACGGTATCCGGTATTCCTGAAATGACGATCATCTGTATTTCGGCGTGTCTGGCAGGAGCAGTCTGCGGCGACCACTGCTCACCGATCTCCGATACGACCATTATGGCATCCACCGGCGCACAATGTGACCATGTCAACCATGTTACAACGCAGCTCCCGTATGCATTTACGGTTGCAGGCGTATGTATCGCCGGCTATCTCATTTCCGGTTTTATCCAGAATGTATATGTCGTACTTGGTGTATCCATTCTTCTCATGATCGGTGTACTCATGGCGATCAAGATGCTTTCCAATAGAAATAAAGCGTCCGCTGATACACCGGCTCCGGTCGGTAAGTCCAAAAAATGATACGAAACTGAAAGAGGCAGCCTACAGGAAAGGCTGCCCCCTTTTTGAGCGTTCACAGTACAAATCGTCTGCATCATCATCGCCCTTTGGACATAAAAGCGGGAAACGACTGAATGCCAGCCGTTTCCCGAATGTCAGATATCAAACATGAAGAATATTTCAGATTTTCTTCTGCATACCTTTTTCAGGTGTTTTTTGGAGTTCGCTGCGAAGCTGCTTCGATTTTTCTGCATCCGCAACAGTCTTTTTCGTCTTTGCCAGATCTGCGAGAAGTTTTTTGCCCTGCCCATCCAGCGCCTCCTGCACCAGTTTATCAACCGGTACCGTATTCAGAAGCTGTTTCAGCGAATCGCTGTCCATCATTTTCTGAACTGCCTTATCAAATTTTTCCTTCGGTTTATAGAATTCCGATGCTTCACCATCAGCATTCTTCGCAGTATTTGCTGTAATGATTTCTGCGAACGGCTTCATCAGCTCGACTAATGTCGGTGCAGCAGACTGTTTGAAGATATCCTGCAGTTCAGACTGAGCTTTTTCGATCCGTTTATCAAATTCCGACTTCTCCTGTTCTCCCGGCGTTACGGCTTCAAACGGTGGCAATGCACCTGCAGGCAATACATCTTCAAAAAATTGCTGCGGTTCTTTTTGGAAAACGGACTTACTCTTTTTCCGGTTTTCTTTCAGCAAAAAGAATTCATCATCGTCATCCATTTCCGATGCCTCTTCTCT
>JAZQOZ010000016.1:0-4053 GCA_045628085.1 Oscillospiraceae bacterium
TGTGATCGACAATCTGATTCTAATTGCAGGTCATCTGACTGATCACGCTCGTAAACTACGCCTTGCACTCGGTCACTGTAATGGCTGGATTTCTACCTTTCTCAGAGTCGCTGTATCGTTTTGAGTTTTGCGGAATCAGGATGCACTAAAAGCACTGCATGACTTTTCTGTCGAAGACTATTATGCGATTCTGAATTCCGAAGCTTTGCAATTCGCTAACAGAATAAGTGACATGTGCGTATTAGACCTCGATAAACATGATAATACGTTATATGATATTTTGACTTTTATTAAAGATACTTGCCCAGCGGCATTGATGCAGATAGTTCATATGCTTGACTACAAAAAGATTAATAATAGTATACTGTCGATGTTGAATGATTCGCGTTTTGATAAAAAATGCAAAAGGATATTCAAGAACACAATGGATTTGCTAATAAGTTATTCTGATGATGATGAAAACTGTATTAGTGAATTGAAAGCGTTAAAAGTAAATGGAATAAAATAAGTTCATTACTCGTTTTTTCTTTACTACATATACAACATCAGCAAAAACTTACAGCACCGTTGGATTTCTTCCCTCCAACTACATAAGGTCGGGTGCTTTTAGTAAGTCAAAGCGCACTGTATCTCCGGGAGACACTGGACTTATTCCCAAGAACGGCGAAAATCCACTCCACGATAATCTCATCATTTCTACATAAGAGAAAAAGTGCCGAATTGAATAAACTGGTTTCATTGAGAAGCGCAGCATAATACTGTGCTTCTCTTGCTTTTTCAGGGATATTGTGGTATACTAAAACTATAGAAAGTACGCAAAGGAGGCAGAGTATGGCGCAGGAACATGACTGGCAATACGACCTAGATGAATATATCCGTCAGGGTGAACCTGACCGCTCCGAGAAAAGCGCTGCGTGGCAGACTGCAATCGGTTTACAGGACGTTGACGGCCTCCGAACATCGGAATACTTGCTTGAAACTGCCAAGGAGCATATCGAGGGCAAAATTGATATCGCTACAGCTCAAAAGAGAATCTCTAGTTACTATGAGCAGCGGGATGTTCGCATGACTGTGGAACAGGATACAAAAGAAGCGGACATTGTGGCTTCACGAATTGCCGAGATGCTTGCTGAGAAGACTTTTCAGTTTTCTCCGGCAGAACTTCAGTCTATTCACCGCCGTCTGTTCGCAGGTGTGTTCAAGACCGCGGGACAATTCAGGACTTATAACATCTCAAAAAAAGAATGGGTGCTGAACGGCAAATCTGTGTTTTATGCAGCCTTTGACAGCATCCGAGATACGCTTGATTATGATTTTGGACAGGAGAAGGCGTTCTCTTATTCCGAATTGGATGCAGTTCAGGCAATCAAGCACATAGCAAAGTTTATTTCAGGCATCTGGCAGATTCATCCTTTCTGTGAGGGGAATACCCGAACAACTGCTGTGTTCATGATCAAGTATCTGCAAACCTTCGGCTTCAACGTGAGCAATCAGGTTTTTGCTGAGAACTCGTGGTACTTCCGAAATGCACTCGTCAGAGCAAACTTCAATGATCTGCAAAACAATATACATTCTACAACTGTGTTTCTTGAGCAGTTCATGGAGAATCTTCTGACAGGCGCACAGCATGACCTGAAAAACAGATATATGCACGTTGACTACTCGAATGCTGCCCAAAGTGCCACTCAAAGTGCCAAAGCGGATGTTTCAAAGTGCCAAAATTGCACTTTGGAAGAATTGGCAATTCTACAAGCAATTGCTCAGAATCCTGCTATCACTCAAAGGGAACTAGCAGCCACAACAGGTACTTCTGAACGGACGATAAAGCGGAGAACAGTAGACTTGCAGGAGAAAGGCTTACTGCGTCGCAAAAACGGCAAGCGGAACGGTCTATGGGAAATCCTTGTGGAAATATAGGCGAATCAGTGTGTTTGCGTTCCATACGATTGATTCGGACTTCTTTCCGAAAGCGCAGAAATGCCTTTGACCTTTTTCCGAGAACATATCAGCCGATGATTTTTCGGTTATGACATCATTTCGGGGATTTCGAGGCACGTTGAGTGCGTAGTATTGATGTCAAGGAATAAGGCGTAAAAGTGCCGATTTTACGGCGGTTTTCGGCTATACAGTCAATCTGCGAAGTCAACCCTAACCGGCTTTTTACTGTATTTGGAAAAACATCTACGAACTAAAAACGCCTGACAACCAATCTGCTCAGTGAGTTTAGTGCGCAGATTGGATAACAGAGGGTTCGATACTTCGTAGATTGGTTGTCATTCGTCAAAATGTACAAAGTGGGAATTAATCCGTCAGGGTGTTACGGAAAAGCAAAGGAGATTATCTGTTATCATGAACTTTAGAAAAATCGCATCAGTATTTTTATCTATTGGGGCACTGCTTACATTCATACCATCACTGTCTGCTTCTGCGGCAGATTCAGTTCTTGATGATCCGGAACTGAATGATTATATCGCAGAATACACAGAAGCAGAGCATACGCCCGGTTTGTCACTTGTGGCTGTGGACGGTGAGACGGTTTCCTTCAAAAAATGGGGCTATGACAGCATTGCACAGCAGATTCCTGCAACGGAACACACACACTATGAGCTGGCATCGGTTTCCAAAGCATTTACTGCTCTTTCCGTATTGGTACTACAGGAAGAAGGAAAACTGTCAATCAATGATTCCGTATCGGACTATCTTTCGTGGTTTGATGTGAAATGGCAGGGAGAAAGCTATGATCTGAAAATCTGGCAGCTCCTCAATCATCCATCGGGTATTCCTGAATCTCAAACATATAAGCAGGTCAAGATTGGAACAGACGAGAGGCTGAAAGAAGACACCGCACGTATAGCTGAGGGCATTGATCTGGGATTTGAACCCGGTACGGAATTTGAATACTGTAACCTGAATTATGATATTCTGGCATACCTTGTCGAAGTTGCCTCCGGAGAGCGTTTTGAGGATTATGTAGCGGAGGAGATATTTGCTCCCATTGGAATGACGGAAACCGGATATGATATTCCGACAGCACAAGGCTATCAGCGCTGCTTCTGGCAGACGATCGAGTATGATGCACCGCGTTTTAAAGGATGTCAGGGTGACGGCTATGTCATTACGACGACAGCAGATATGTCTTTGTGGATCAAGGCGCAGCTTGGACAACTGGAACTCCCCGAAAAGCTTGAAAAGGCAATTGAAAAGTCTCACCGTGCAGAGGATGCATCACAGTACATCAATGCGGAGGAAGGTGCTGACTGTTATTATCTGAACGGATGGATGCAGGAGAAAGACGGCAGCTATATGGAGCATTCCGGCGGGAACCCGAACTTTTCTACGATGCTTTACATTGATCGTGAACGAAACATCGGGACATTTGCGGCAACGAATATTTCATCAGACAGCCCGGTCAATGCTGCACGAAGCGCATATAAGTTTATGACGGAAGGCGAATTCGAACATATGAGCGTCTCACCTTCGTTGGATTCCATCGCAGCCCCGATCGCCGTTGTGTTCCTGCTGTTGCTTGTGTTGCTCGTAGTCTTACTGCTGACACAGAAAAGGCGGCTTGCGAAAAAGGCCGTGAATATGAAAAAAGAAAAAATCAGGCTGTGTCTCAGGCTGATCATTCTGATGGCATTACTTGTATTATGTTTCGCCGCTCCGTATCTGATCGGATACAATTATCTGTTTGTTGCAGTGTGGCTTTCCTATTCCGCATTAATTGCACTCATAATAATTGATCTTGATCTGATTCTTATGATCGTAACAAGTATCACTCGCTATTCCCGACAGAAGCATCAAACGAAGGAATAAACTATATATGATATAAAAAAAGTGAGCCAAAAGTACACATAATGATATTAAAAAATTGAGCCGCTTTAGCAGCACCTGGGACGCATTTATTCCACGGTTTGCTTGACAATGAGCCTCTGCGACTGTGAATTTAAGCAAAAGGAGCAGTTACAGAATAAAGCATCCGCCGAGAGAAATGATATCATCCCCTTAGAGCAGACACACAAAACGTGTGACATCTAAGGGGATTTTTTTTGC
>JAZQOZ010000017.1:0-33004 GCA_045628085.1 Oscillospiraceae bacterium
TTGCTGCGCTTTATAGTCTCGCCTCGACTTTGTATTTACTTCGTTTCCTCAGTAAATACGGAATCTTCAAGGGTTTCTCTTTGGTTGCATTGTTCAATTTTCAAGGTGCTGCTCGCTGTCTTTGTTCTCCGTGACAGCTTAATTATTATACCACTTTTTCGGAGGTTTGTCAAGAGGTTTTCAAAACTTTTTTCAAGTTTTTTTCGGAAGCTTTCCAGTCCGTTCTCAAACTCGCTCCAGTTTCTTTTCCTCTTTTTGCCCTTCGCTGTGGTGTCTCCGTCTCGCGGCGACTTGTATATAATACCACAGTTTCCGCCAAATGTCAAGCCTTTTTTTGAGTTTTCCGTTCTGCACAAATGCATTCACAACCGTTCGATTTATGAGGGCATAATTACCAACACATTTCTGCTGTCGTCCATATATGCCCGATAATTCATCGCACCGCTTGTCAACCTGACCGCTTCACGTATTTCCTTTGATGTCGATATGATCTCTTTTACCGCTTTTTCAACCGTATTGTCTGCCAGCCGAAATTCCATTAGCATCGGATCGTCAAGCCATGTCGATATCATTTTGGGCAGTTCGGTTGAATGATTGACGATGAGCGCTTTCCGCGCATAGTAATTCTTCGTATCATCCTCGCAGTAAGGCGGCTGATACGCCGTCAGATCAGGAATATGATCCCTGAACATTGCATCTGCCACGGCAAAACAGGTATGCGTCGTATGTCCATTGAATTGTGTAGAATCATCCCATGTAACATCTATATGATAGTATTTACCGTTTACTTCCGCAATATTCCAAACGTGGTTTTCTTTTCCGTTGATCGTTCCGGTCACGTTCATTACGTTGAATCCGGCACGGCGTGCAGTATACAGAAATGCTTTTGCATAGCCTTCGCACTTTGCTGCACCCTCAGCCAGACAGCCATACGCTTCATCCTGATATGTTCCGTCCGTATATTCGCAGTAATCAGCAATTTCATCGTGAATTTTCAGCAGCTTATCAAAATCATCTGCATTCTCAGGGAGTTTCCTGATGATCGTATCAGCGCGTCCCTGCATTGCGCTGCTCATTTTCCCGATCCGATCCTCTGTCAGCTTATAGTGCATATTCACTTTATCCATCAGTTCCGCGGTTTCATATACCGAATCCAGATAGAAAAACTGCGGTTCCTGCTCTGCAACCATCAGAAAAACGCGCTCATAGGTCTCTTTATCGTATGTATCGGGCAGTTCGATCGTTTTCTCGTATTGCGCAATACCCTCATACAATGCACCGTATAATGCTTTTTCTTTTGCATTGAGCTGCTGATACGGATACCGCAAGGCGGCTTCTTTGTGTGAAAGTGCATTCTTTTCTGAATCCAGCCCGAATAACGTGCGGATCGAGATTGTTACCAGTGCTGCCGAAAGCATTGCAAGCATCCCGACAATCAATACTTTTTTACTCTGTCCCGTCATTTTCCGTTTCCTCAAATTCTTTCCTTATACGCTCAGCCTGAATACGGCTGATCCAGTTGTCTTCATAAGACAGCAGTGTATATCGGATCCCGTCCTGCTCCGCTGACAGTGTTTCGCCTTCTTCCGGAATTCTGCCGAGCAGATGCACGACAAACGCGCTCATCGTATCAAACGAATCTTCCGCCGAAAGCCCGACACCGAGTTTCGGCAGGATATCTTCCGGATCGGCTTCTCCTGCGATCGAATAGATCCCGTCCGCTGTTTCCGTCATTTCCGCTTCTTCGTCATCATATTCATCCTGAATATTGCCGACGATCTCCTCAAGCAGATCTTCCATTGTCACCATGCCGGCTGTGCCGCCGTATTCATCCGAAACGATTGCAAGCTGAATCTTATCGCGGCGCATCTGCTGAAATACATCGCGGCACTTCGCCGTTTCCGGCACAAAATTCACGCCGCGCATCAAATCGGTAACAGGACAGTCCGCCGCCTTTCCGACCAGCGGCAGAAGATCCTTCACCAGCACAACGCCGATGATCGTGTCGATGCGGCTGTCATAGACCGGTATCCGGGAATATCCGCCCTCAAGCGCGATCGCGGCTGTTTCGGTTGCTGCGGCAGTTTTCGGAACGGCCGTCATATCCTTGCGGTGCGTCATAACATCCGAAACCGGCACATCGTCAAAGGTAAAAATATTGTTTATCATCTCGCGCTGACTTTCTTCAATGCCGCCGGTCTCATTGCCTGCATCCACAAGCAGGCGAATTTCCTCTTCCGTTACGACATCTACACTGTCTGATACAGGAATCCGGCATATTTTGCAAAGCAGAGCCGTGATGCCGGACGCGAACGCCCAGAACGGTGTCAGCAGCAGGATCAGCAGACGGACAGACGGTACGCAGGAACGCGCAAGCGCCTCACTGCGATGCATTGCGATCCTTTTCGGAAACATATCCGTCAAAACGGCAAGCACCGGCATCAGAAGCAGCGTCAGCAGAACGGCCGCCGCTGTTTCCCCTTCTGGAAACGGGAACCATGCCGCGATCCGGCTTCCGAGCAGCAGAAAGCAGACCATACCGATCAGAAGTGCCGAAAGTATCCGGTGCATTGTAAAACTGCGATGCAGTCTGGTCGGTTTGGAGATCAGCTTACCCAGATGTTTCCATGCCCGGTCTTCAGCAGCACGCGCATGAACGACCGCATCATTGATCTCCGTTAAAGCAGTCTCACACGCCGAATACCACGCACGCAAAACAACAAACAATACTAATAGAACAATCACGAGCCATAATCGGTCGCCGTCCTGATCCATAATTCACCCTCATCCTTTCATGAGCCGGAAATATTCCGATTCCGGTTTATCCATATTATAGCATACTATTATCTGAAATGCAATGGGAAAGATGAAAAAGATACCGGCGGCAGCGTGCTTTCTATTTACATTTTCAGCGGTGTGCCTGTTGCTTTTTTTTCGGAATCGTGCTATAATGTAGAAGAATTTCCGTACCGCATTCATCTTGACCGGAAAGGAGCGCGTGTCATGCCGGAAATCATGATCGGAAACGGCATCCGATATACCGAAATACATGATCCGAAATTCCGGAGCTGCCTGCTGACGATCCAGCTTCACATTCCGCGCAGTCCGGAATCTGCGCCGGTTCATGCGCTGCTGCCCGATCTGCTGACAGCATCCTCTGCGGCGTTCCCGTCCGTCAGTGCCATGACGATGCAGCTCGAATCCCTTTATGCAGCTGATTTTCTTGCAAAGCTGTCACTTTGCGGTGACACCGCCGTTCTGGATTTCACCGCTTCATGGCTCGATGATGCCTATGCAATGAACGGCGAACCGGTCACAGAGCCTGTACTCAGACTGGTAACAGATGCACTTCTGCATCCGAATGCGGAGAACGGCGCATTCTGCGAACCGGAATTCCGTATCTGCAAGCAGAATCTTCTGGATGATATCGACTGCGAACAGAACGACAAGCGAAGCTATGCGATCAGACAGACAGCCGCACTGACATTTTCCGGCGAACCTGCCGCCATTCCGGCACACGGCACACGGCCGGAAGCGGAGCGTATCACGCCGGCGCTTGCTTTTTCCGTCTGGCAGAATATACTCCGGACGGCAGAGATCGAAATTGCCGCTGTGACACCTGCTCCCAAGCCGCAGATCGCGGCGATCCTGACGGAAAGTTTCAGCAGTCTGCCGCGTCAGCCGTATCCGATCCGTTTTGATGCACCGAGTCCGGTTCGTCCGCAGCCGCGCATCGAAACAGAGATCATGCCGGTCGGGCAGACAAAACTCGTGCTGACCTACAAATACCGTCAAATCAGACGGGAAGTATTGCTGATGCTTTGCAGTATCCTCGGCTGGATCGCGGATTCTCTGCTGTTCACCAATCTGCGTGAACGCAGCGGACTTTGCTATTATTGTATGCTTTCATGCGAATCATTCAAGCATACGCTCTTTATTGACATCGGCATAGATGCCGTCGATCTGGAAACGGTACAGAATGCAGCCGCGGCGCAGATCCATGCACTGCAAACCGGTGATTTTACAGATGATATGATGCAGAAAGCTGTTCTGCATTACGCATTTCAGGCGGCAGCGGCATCCGATACGATCAGCGATCTTGCCATGCAGCAGATACTCCGTCTGCGGCGCAATGATCCGAGAACGCCGCAGGAGATCGCAGATGCTATGAAACAGGTCACACGCTCGGAAATTGCAGAAGCCGCAAAACAGCTCGTGCCGGATACGGTCTATATACTGCGTGCAGAGCAGGAGGAGGCAGGCGATGATGAGATCTGAGATCATAACCTGTAAAGATCCTGCGACCGGTGATCTCTGTTACCGGATCCTGCATCCGTCCGGACTGGAGATCCGTGTCATGGAAATGCCGGATTTCAGTACCGCATACGCACAGTTCGGCACAAAATTCGGCTCAGTATACCGGCGTTTCCGTATGCCGGACAGTGATGCCGTGACGGAACTGCCTGCCGGAACTGCACATTTTCTCGAACATAAACTCTTTGAAAAAGAGGACGGCGACGTTGCAAAGAAATTTGCAATGCTCGGTGCATCCGACAACGCATTCACCGATTATGACCGTACCGTGTATTATTTCCGCACACAGCAGAACTTTTATGAAGCACTGGCGCTCCTTCTGGAATTTGTGCAGCAGCCCTTTTTCACAGAGGAAAGCACAGAGCGTGAACGCAGCATCATTTTGCAGGAACTCATGGAAACGCTCGATGATCCTGCCGATCAGGGCTTTATGCAGCTGATGGAAGGCTTATATCATGCCTGTCCGCTGTATCCGCATATTCTCGGAACGCCGGAGAGTATCCGGCAGATCACTGCCGATACGCTTTTGCAAAGTCACAAAGCATTTTATAATCTGCATAATATGGTGCTTTGCTGTGCCGGAAATGTCCGTGTGCAGGAGATACTTGCCGCAGCGGACAGATGTCTGATCCCTGCACCGCCGATGCAGGCGGAAGCGGTATTTCCGTATGAACCGGATACCCCTGCCGCCGCATTTCGCAGCAGCACGATGCCTGTCGGCAAAACGCAGTTTTCGATCGGCTTCAAAAGCCGTCCGGCAGCCGGAACAGAACGTCTGCGCGAATCGCTCCTTGCCTCGCTGACGGCTGATCTGCTGATCGGCTCTGCCGCTCCGCTTTATCAGGAATTACTCCGTGCCGGACTGCTCAATGATACCTTTGATTCGGACTGTTTTGCCGGCGGCGGCTGGTTTACGGTACTGTTCGAGGGCGAATCCGATCAGCCGGAAACGGTCTTGCAGGCACTCTGCGATGAAATCCACAGAATGCAGACGGAAGGCATCGACACGGAATTATTCGCTGTCCTGAAACGGGCAGCTTACGGCGACAGCATCATCGGCATGAATAATCCCGAAGCAGCCTGCACGGCGATGCTGGATGCCTATATATGGGACTGCGATTTCCCGTTTGCACGCTCCGCACTGCTCGCGGAGCTGACGGCAGAGGATGTGCAGAAATGTCTGCGCGAACGCTTTTGCAGCGATAAAGTCTGTCTGTCTGTTATTGAACCCGAAACATCCGGAAAGGAAGAATCTGAATTATGATCTGTTCAGCTATGCTTGCTGCGGTCGATCCGAACCGCATCCGATTCCCGAAGCTCGGTCTGGAACTGACCGTCAACAGCACTGCATTTACTGTATTCGGCTTTACCGTAACATGGTACGGCATTCTGATCACAGCAGGCATGATGCTTGCGATGCTCTATGCATTCTCACGGATGCGGAAATTCGGCATTGATTCCGACCGCGCGATCGACGGCATCATCGGCGGCATCATCGGCGGCATCATCGGCGCAAGAGCCTATTACGTACTGTTTCACTGGGATCACTACGCAGGCGACTGGAAGGCGATCTTCAATATCCGGAACGGCGGTCTGGGCATATACGGCGGCATTATCGGTGCGCTGATCATCGGCTCGATCGTCTGCAAACTGCGCAAAGTGCGTCTGCTCCCGATGTACGATATCATTTCGCTCGGATTCCTGATCGGACAGTGTATCGGACGCTGGGGCAACTTTATGAATCATGAGGCATTCGGCTGCAATACAGACAATATCTTCGGTATGACAAGCGGAAAGATCCAGTCGTGGATCGCCGCAAATTATCCGGACGGTTCCGTGATCGCAGATCAGCCGGTACACCCCTGCTTTTTCTATGAATCCATGTGGTGTCTGCTCGGTTTCATCCTGCTGCATTTCATCTCAAAGAAATGGCGTAAATTTGACGGTCAGATCTTCCTGATGTATGTGATCTGGTACGGCAGCGGCAGATTCTTCATCGAATCGCTCCGTACAGACAGTCTCTATGCCGGTACATTGAAGATCTCGCAGGTCGTTGCAGTGATCTCCGTTACTGCCGCACTGATCCTGCTGATCATCGGTCTGGCACGTACCAAGCGGCTCGGCTCAGATTATCAGCTTTATGTCAATACGGAAGAATCGAAGCGTCTGCTTGCAGAATCGGATGCGCGTGAAGAAGCATGGCAGGAGAAGCACGGCAAAGCTGCTCCGGCTGCCGAAACGGAACCTGCCGCAGAAACAGATGAAAAAACCGAGGAGCAGATCAAAAAGGAAAAAGATGCAAAAATTGATGCACTGCTTGAAGAAATTGCCGCCAAGGCAGAAGAAGCGAAGGCTGAAGCCAAAGCAGCGGAAAATACGCCTGCCGCAGATGCAGAACATCCTGAACAGTAATATGAAAGCCGCAGATTTTCTTCTGCGGCTTTTTTATAAAGTATCGCTTCGTGGACGCAGAATAGATGCAGGCTCTGTATTATTCCGCACATTTTCGTGTTTGTTTCAATGGGAGAAGCAAAAAGAAGTTCCAAGTGATGCTGCATGGGCGCTAAAATGGATGTGAGCACTGCCCACCTTGACAGTCCTGCAAACAAGTGGTATAATAAATACGTTCATCAAAATCAACCATTCAGGAGGATATCATTATGGCACAGATCATCGACGGCAAGCAGATTGCCGCAAATGTCAAAGCACAGGTTCGTGCAGAGGTCGAGCAGCTCAAGGCAAAGGGCGCAAATCCCGGTCTTGCCGTTGTTCTGGTCGGCAACAATCCGGCATCGCGTGTCTATGTTTCAAATAAGGAAAAAGACTGCGCAGAGTGCGGTTTCCAGTCCTACGAATATGCACTGCCGGAAGAAACTACCGAGGCAGAATTGCTCGAACTCGTTGCAAAGCTCAATGCAGATCCGAATGTCAACGGTATTCTGGTTCAGCTTCCGCTTCCGAAACAGATCTGTGAGCAGACGATCCTGCACGCGATCTCTCCGGCAAAGGATGTCGATGCATTTCATCCGGAGAATGTCGGCAGAATCATGATCGGTGATTACAGTTTCCTGCCCTGCACACCGGCAGGTGTCATCGAAATGCTCGATGCTATGCATATTGAGATCAGCGGCAAGCACTGTGTCGTGATCGGCAGAAGCAATATTGTCGGCAAGCCGATGGCAATGCTCCTGCTTCACCGCAGCGGTACAGTCACGATCTGCCATTCCCGTACACAGGATCTCGCCGCACAGACCAGACAGGCGGATATCCTTGTTGCAGCAGTCGGCAAGGCTGGCTTTGTCACTGCGGATATGGTCAAGGAAGGCGCAGTTGTCATTGATGTCGGCATGAACCGCAATGCGGAAGGCAAGCTCTGCGGCGATGTCTGCTATGATGAAGTTGCTGCAAAGGCTTCTGCGATCACTCCTGTTCCGGGCGGTGTCGGCCCGATGACCCGTGCAATCCTCATGCGCAATACACTGACCGCTGCAAAGGAACAGCTTGCAAAATAAACACCGGACGGGAAATATACATGGGATCTGAAATCTACCGCACCTATCTGATCATGTTTTACCTGCTCGATGCTTGCTTTTGGAAGTGCCGTGAAGATGATCTCGGCGCGATGCTCGGCGGTATGACACCGGAGCATGATTTTTTCCAAACCGGCGGCATTCCGCTTGATAGTGCCTATCTTTCAGGCTGGAGCGAGATCAGCCGGAAGAATCCGGATGCGGATATGATCGCGCTGACAGATGCGTTTCTTGCGTATTATCAGTCGAATTTCGGATTTGATGTTTCGCAGACACGCGGGATGCTCCGTCGGGATGACAGTATACAGGTAATGCTTGCGGATGCGATCCGACAGGCAGATGAAACATTCCGCAAGTATGCAGGATCTCTTTGATACGATAAACAAAAGCCGCTGAAATCGACATAGATCTCAGCGGCTTTTATGCTTATTATGAATATTACTTGCGATAGATCATGTGCTTGCGGTCCGGACCTGTCGAGATCATCGTGATCGGGCAGTCGATCAGCTTTTCGATGTAGCTGACATAATCCTTTGCAGCCTGCGGCAGCTCGTCCCATTCGGTAATGCCGAAGATATCGCACTTCCAGCCCGGTACTTTCTCATAGATCGGCTTTGCAATATCCAGACGGTCACCGCTCGGAAATTCCGTTGTACGCTCGCCGTTGATCTCGTATGCAACGCAGACCGGAATCTCATCCAGATAACCCAGAACGTCGATCAGAGAGAGAGCAACATCGGTCGTACCCTGAACAGCAACGCCGTATTTTGTTGCGACTGCATCAAACCAGCCCATTCTGCGCGGTCTGCCGGTCGTTGCACCGAATTCGCCGTCACTGCCGCCGCGTCTGCGGAGCGTATCGGCTTCTTCACCGAAGATCTCAGTTGTGAACGGACCTGCACCGACGCAGGAAGAATATGCCTTGACAACCGTAATGACGCGCTTGATCTCGTGAGGCGGCAGGCAGGCACCGACTGCGCCGTAGCCTGCGAGGGTGGAAGAAGAAGTGGTCATCGGATAGATACCGTTGGTGATATCACGCAGAGCGCCGAGCTGACCTTCCAGCAGGATATTCTTGCCTTCCTTGACAGCCTCGTGCATCAAAGATGCCATATTGCAGAGGTACGGCTTGACAAATTCGCCGACTTCCTTCAGATATGCGAGAATTTCTTCCGGCTTCAGCGGTTCTGCATCCGGATAAAGACCTGCGATCGTTGCATTCTTGATGATGCAGACACGCTCGACCTTTTCAGCGAGATTCTCATTATAAAGCTCTGCAAGCTGGAAACCGATCTTCATTGCCTTATCAGCATAGTGCGGTGCAATACCGGACTGTGTCGAACCGAAGCTGTGTTTGCCGAGACGCTTTTCCTCCAGCTTATCAAAGAGGATGTGATACGGCATAACGAGCTGTGCGCGGTCAGAAATACGGATATTGGGCATCGGAACATTATGTTCCTTCAGCATATCAAGCTCACGCTTGAAAGCGTCAGCGTTGAATGCCGCACCTGCACCGATAATATTGACCGTATTCTCCTGAAAGACACCGGACGGGAGAATATGCAGTGCATACTTGCCGTACTGATTGATGATCGTATGACCTGCGTTTGCACCGCCCTGAAAACGGATGACATAATCCGCATCGGCAGCAAAGACATCGGTGAGCTTACCTTTGCCTTCATCGCCCCAGTTTCCGCCTACTATTGCAGTAATCATGATGCTGCTCGTTCCTTTCAATTTGAAGTGCGGCTGGATCGCCGCGAAATTTTCCGTATATATGATACCACAAAATTCCGTTCTTGTCAAGCACACAATGCGCCCGGTGGGACAGCAGCACCGGAAATACCGCAATTCTTCCGGACATTCTGCCGCATGACCGGCTGACAGCAAAACAGCAGCATTTCTCCATTCTATCTGTTGATAATTTCAGAGCCGCAGAATCAGAAAGTCATCCCGATTCTGCGGCTCTGGTCAGATCATTTTATAAGGTCAGATAATTTCCATCTGACAGGCAGTCATGGCTGCAAGTGCCGTTGCGTGGCTTTCCGGTGTCACGCCTGCGCAGCATTCAGAAATGATCTTGACCGAAACTTCCGGAAATGCTGCTTTCAGGATCATTGCGTTGCTGATAACGCAGATATCCGTGCAGACACCGAGAATCTGAAATTCCTCGATCTTGCGGCGCTTACCGATGATCTTCGGCAGATCGGCTGCTCCGAACGTCACCTTTTCAACCAGAACAGCATTCTCACCGATCGCATTCTGAACGGTCTTTTCGAGTGCCCAGCCCTTTGTTCCCTTGATGCAGTGCGGAACAGGCAGTTTTCTGCCTTCCTGTGTTTCGAGATATTCGGGCGTATGGGTATCCAGTGTTGCGACCACAAGCCCGTCCGGATTTTCCTTGCGGAATGCCTTAATATACTTGACAACCGGCTTCACAACAGCAGCCGTTTCCGGATTGCCGAGTACACCCGTAGTAAAATCCTTCTGCATATCAATGACGATCAATGCTTTCATAAGAATTCTCCTTTCAGTTTATCAGACCAGTTTCCGGATCAATCCTGCGGCAGAATACTTGCGAATCATTCGCCGTCCCTGCTTCAGAAGGGCATCTGCCGCTTTCTCCGCAATGCGCTCCGTCACTTCATCCGTTACTTTGCGCACAACCTTTCTGCCGGCTTTGCGGATCGCCTTCTTGGCAATTTTCCCTGTCAACATATATACCGTCCTTTCTGCGGCTGCGATATGCTGCTTCCGCTGATCCTATGATAGCACATTCGGCATAGTTTGTCAAGATATTTTGCCGTGTTTCCCATACATCCGGAAAAGTGGCAGTACGAATGCCGGTGCGACAAATTTCGCGTCTGAAATGCGGTATAATATATCCGCTGAGAAAGAAACAGATGCGCGTGAAACGTACAAGCCGCGCATACGCAAAAGGAAGGATGATTCTGATGATCGAATGGAAACAAATGCGTGAGAATCCGCATATCCGCCGCAGCGGGAAACTGCTGCTCTGTATGCTGGCGGCGTGCCTGCTGTCACTGGCACGATTCGGCGGACTTGCACTGCCGCTGAATGCGGCGCTTGCGGCTGCACTTTCCCCTGCCGGCGGCATAGCGGTACTGGCAGGCGGTGCGGCGGCAGATTTTCTGACAGGAACACTGCAAAAACAGCCGATCCTGATATGTGCGCCGGCACTTGTCACAATGATCCGCTGGCTGCTCAATATCCGGCAGACGCCGCGTGCGTCGGCTCTGCTTGCCGGATGCAGCACCGGTGCTTCGGCGGCGATCTTTGCGATCGCCCGTCTGACAGGCAGCCGGGAATGGATCATCTGGCTGATCTACAGTTTTCTGAACGCCGGACTTGCCTGCTGTATCCGGCAGGTCATTCTTCGCATCAAAACGGATCTCCCGATCCGGCTGCATGAAGGGGATACGCTTGCGTTTTCCGTCTGCACAGTCATCGGGCTGACTGCACTCTGTTCCCTGCGGATGTTCCGCATCAGCTTCGGCATCATGCTGACGGCAGCTTTGATCCTGACAGCCGCAAAACGCTACCGCATTACAGGCGGCGTAATATGCGGAATGCTTTCGGCAGTTGCGATTGTCCTTGCAGACGGCAAAGCCGCGCCCTATGCCGTCATGCTGCCGGCAGCCGGATTCGCGGCAGGTCTGCTTTCCGGCAAATCGTCTGCGGTCAGCTATCTGGTGTTCCAGTTTATCGGCGCGGCAGGTCTGATACTGGTGCAATGGGAATCGGCAGTCGCAAATGCAATGGTCAGCGGCATCATCGGCGGATTGATCTTCCTGCTGCTCCCGACAGTTCCGGCGGCTGACAGTATCATGCAGTGGAGTGATTCCGATGCAGATCTTGCCGCACTGACGGAAGCACGGCTGGAATTTCTTTCGCATTCGATCGCAGGCGTGCGCGGCAATGCCGAACGCATCGCCAATGTCATGTCCGGCAGCAGTCCGGCAGCGGATCAGTTCCGGACAGTCTGCGATACTGTTTGCAGCCGATGCAGGAGCAGAGCGCTCTGCTGGGAGCATGATGACCGCGAAGCGCGAAACTGTTTCCGTCAGCTTTCCGAAGCCGATCTTTCCGAGAAACTCCAAGCCCCGTTCGGGTGTGTGCAGCCGGATCAGGTCACGGCTGCTTTTTCGCGTACCAAACGGCAGAATGCAGCGGCAAAGGTGCTTGCCGCAAGGCTGCGTGAATCCCAGAAACTGTTATTCTCCCAAATGCGCATCACCGAGGAGCTGCTCCACGGCGCGGGAAAACAATCGCGCCGTACTTATCATCGGGAACTGACGCGCTATGTTTCGGATGTGCTGGCAAAATACGGCATACCGGTCCTTGCGGCGGCAGTCTCCACGGGAGAACATCACCGTATGCTGATCGAATTGTATGCACCGGCAGAGGAAAAACTCGATCCGGAACTGATCTCCGAATGCCTGTGCGATGCCCTGCAAAGGCCGGTATCCTGCTGCGGCACGGAAAAGGCAGGCGGCGAACAGCGCATGATCCTGCAAACTGCCGGCGGCTACAGCGTTCAGACTGCCGCCGCACAATGCGCAGTCCATGAGGATGAACCGTGCGGCGACTGCTGGGATACCTTCTCCGACCATGAAGGCGCATTTTATCTGGCTGTTTCGGACGGAATGGGCTCCGGCAGACACGCCGCCGTTGATGCACGGATCGTTCTCTCCAATTTCCGTCAGCTTGTGCAGTCCGGCATGGACTGCAAGGCGGCGGCACGGATGATCAACGCGATCATGCTGACAAAATCCGGTGAGGAACGCTTTGCGACACTGGATGTTGCAAAGATCTGCACAGATACCGGTGCTGTTACGCTCTATAAATACGGCGCAGGGCCGACCTTTGTCAAGCACGGCAGTCAGATCACGCTCTGTCAGGCGGCAACGAATCCGATCGGTATCCTGCCGATCGCCGAACCGTATACAACCGTTCTCAAGCTGGAGCGCGGCGATATGCTCTTTCTGCTGACGGACGGTCTGGATGATACGCTGTTCCCGTATGTCCGGCAGAAACTAAAACAGGGCGGTGATCTGCAAACGCTTGCCCATGCATTCTGTGCAAAAGCACAGCGCGAATCCAAAGGCGCACCGCAGGATGATGTCACAGTGCTTGCTGCTTCGCTCACCGCTGCGGCTGTTGACGAATAATGGCGGATATTGCAGGAAAACTGAGACTATATTGAGATGTATTCGTTAATAATACGCATAATTTCCTTCATAATCGCAAATGGATATTGTATATCTGCACAAAAAGCAGAGCTGAAATTGTCTGAAACTCCGAAAATTCATGTTAAATTGCAAAAAGGCTTGAAAGTTGCGGTATATTATGGTAAAATGTATATACGTCATAAGGGCGGCTGTGCGGATTTTGCACAACCTGCACCACCGCCGCCCGTTTGAATCATCATATACAAAATCATGTTCAGGCTGCGCAAATGCAGATGCAGGCTCCGCCAGAATTGCTATAGGAGGAAACTATGAGTATTGAACAGACAAACCGGAATCAAAATGCTTTTCCGCTTCACCTGTTCTATGAGGGCAGAAATTTTGATGCACAGCGCTTTTTCGGTGCGCATACCGAAGTGCGGGACGGAATCAAAAAAACGGTGTTCCGTGTATGGGCGCCGAACGCAGTCAATGTATCCGTTGTCGGCGACTTCAATGAATGGAACCGGGATGTAAATACCATGCTGCCCGTCGCAGACGGCGTATGGGAAGCGGCGATCGACCTGCTTCCGCCATATACAATTTATAAATACAGTATTTTAACACGTTCCGGCGAAGAACGACTGAAAAGCGATCCCTACGGCACACATTTTGAAACTGCGCCGCAGAATGCGACCAAGCTGTTTGAATCTTCCTATAAATGGAAGGATGCAAAATGGCTGAAGAAAAAAGCCGAAACCAATATCTATAAATCTCCGATGAATATTTATGAGGTGCATTTTGATTCATGGCGCACCTATGAGGACGGAAATCCGCTGAGCTATGTCGAATTTGCAAAGCAGATCATCCCTTATATGAAGGAGCTTTCCTATACCCATATCGAATTTATGCCGCTGACGGAATATCCGTATGACGGTTCTTGGGGCTATCAGGTCACGGGCTACTTTGCACCGACCTCGCGCTTCGGTACACCGGATGACTTCCGTCAGATGATCGATATGTTCCATGCAGCCGGCATCGGTGTCATTCTCGACTGGGTTCCTGCGCATTTCCCGAAGGACGAGCAGGGACTTTACGAATTTGACGGCGAATGTCTCTATGAATATACCGATCCGCTGAAACGTGAGCATAAGGGCTGGGGCACAAGAGTCTTTGATTACGGCAGACCGGAAGTTGTTTCATTCCTGATCTCCTCGGCTTGCTGGTGGCTCGATGAATTTCATATCGACGGTCTGCGCGTGGATGCAGTCGCTTCCATGCTCTATCTTGATTATGACCGCCGCGACGGCGAATGGCAGCCGAATGTCAACGGCGGCAGAGAGAATCTCGAAGCGGTCGCTTTCCTGCGCCTGCTCAATGAGACTGTTTTCGCACGCCATCCCGATGTCCTGATGATCGCAGAAGAATCGACTGCGTGGCCGCTTGTCACAAAACCGACCGATATCGGCGGTCTGGGCTTCAATTTCAAGTGGAATATGGGCTGGATGAATGATATGCTCAAGTATATGTCGATGGATCCGCTTTACCGCGCATTCAATCACGACAAGCTGACATTCTCGTTCTTCTATTGTTTCTCCGAAAACTACGTCCTGCCGATCTCCCATGATGAGATCGTTCACGGCAAATGCTCCATGCTCGAAAAAATGCCGGGACTGGACGGCGATAAATTCGCATCATACCGCGCATTTCTCTGCTATATGTTCGCGCATCCCGGCAAAAAGCTGCTCTTTATGGGACAGGAATTCGGTCAGCGCCGGGAATGGAATTATAAAGAACAGCTTGAATGGTTCATGCTGGATTATCCGAATCACAGCACACTTCTGGAATTTTCAAAGGCACTCAATAAATTCTATCTGACAACGCCTGCCCTCTGGGAAAATGATGATTCATGGAAGGGATTCAGCTGGATCTCCAATGACGATTACCGGCAGAGCGTGATCGCATTCCGCCGTATTGATGACAGCGGCAATGAGATCATCGCCGTCTGCAATTTCGTTCCGGTCGGCAGAGAAGATTATAAGATCGGTGTTCCCTATGAGGGCACTTATACACTGATATTCGATTCGGATGCTGCGGCATTCGGAGGCAGCGGCACTGCCGCAAAGACCGTGAAATCCTCTTATTTTTCGATGCACGGCTTCGATCAGTCGATCTCACTGACGCTTCCGCCGCTTTCCGTGCAATACTATAAGCTGAAGCCGAAAAACACCCGTGCGAAGAAAGCCGATGCTCCGGCTGAGATTCCGGCTGAGGAAAAGCCAAAGCGCACCCGTGCGAAGAAAGCCGATGCTCCGGCTGAGATTCCGGCTGAGGAAAAGCCGAAACGCACCCGTGCAAAGAAAGCGGATACTCCGGCTGAGATTCCGGCTGAGGAAAAGCCAAAGCGCACCCGTGCAAAGAAGGCGGATGCTCCGGCTGAGATTCCGGCTGAGGAAAAGCCAAAGCGCACCCGTGCAAAGAAAGCGGATGCTCCGGCTGAGATTCCGGCTGAGGAAAAGCCGAAACGGACACGGAAACCGACAGCGAAAAAAAACAAGGCATAATTTGAAGGAGGCGTTTGACGCATGAATACAAAAAAAGAAGTCGTTGCAATGCTGCTTGCAGGCGGACAAGGCAGCCGTCTGTATGCACTGACGAAAGATATGGCAAAACCGGCAGTTCCGTTCGGCGGCAAGTACCGGCTCATTGATTTTCCGCTTTCCAACTGCACCAATTCCGGCATTGATACGGTCGGTGTCCTGACACAGTATCAGCCGCTTGTGCTGAATGATTATATCGGCAGCGGACAGCCGTGGGATCTCGATAAAATGAACGGCGGCGTTCACGTTCTGCCGCCTTATGAGAGCAATTCCGGTGCTTCATGGTATGAGGGAACTGCGAACGCGATCTACCAGAATATCAGCTTTATCGAGCGCTATGATCCGGAATATGTTGTTGTCCTCGGCGGCGACCATATCTACAAAATGGATTACTCCAAAATGGTCGATTACCATAAAGCGAAAAAAGCCGATCTGACGATCGCCGTTCTGGATGTGCCGCGTTCGGAAGCATCCCGTCTGGGCATCATGATCTGCGATGACGAAATGCGCATCACCGACTTTGAAGAAAAGCCCGCACAGCCGCGCTCTACACTCGCTTCTATGGGCATCTATGTTTTCACATGGTCAAAGCTGAAAAAGTATCTCATCGAAAATGAAAATGCCAATACAGGCTCAAAGGATTTCGGCAAGGATATCATCCCGTCCATGCTGAAAAACAATGAACGGCTCTATGCCTATACCTTTGAAGGCTACTGGAAGGATGTCGGTACACTGGATTCGCTCTGGGATGCCAACATGGATCTGCTCGCACCGGCTGAGCAGCTCAATCTCTACGATAAATCATGGCGCATCTATTCGCGGCACAGCAATTTCCCGCCGCAGTATATCGGTACAAATGCGGAGATCGAAAACTCCATGATAACCGAAGGATCTGTCATAAACGGCAAGGTTGATTTCTCTGTGATCTTCGGCGGCGTGACCATCGAAGAAGGCGCAAAGGTGCAGTACAGCGTCGTGATGCCGGGAACGGTCATCAAGGCGGGGGCGGTCGTGGAATATGCGATCGTCGGTGAGGACTGCGTCATTGAGGAAAATGCGCACATCGGCAGAAGCCCCGAAGAATATGAAGGCGACGCACGCGAAAACTGGGGCATCGCCGTGACCGGACACAGAATTACAGTCAGCAAGGGTATGCAGGTCGCACCGCAGCAGATTCTTTCTGAGTCGCTCTGAGTACGGCCGGAAACGGAGGATTATCAATGGGAATCATTCAAAACGTACTGGGACTGGTCTTTGCCAGTATCCATGATGAAGATATTTTCGATCTCACAAAGAACCGTACAATGGGCTCTGTACCATTCGGCGGCAGATACCGGCTCATCGACTTTCCGCTTTCCAATTTCGTCAATTCCGGCATTTCACAGGTCGGCGTTATCACGAAAAATAATTACGGTTCTCTGCTCGATCATGTCGGTTCCGGCAGAGAATGGGATCTCGCACGCAAAAAGGGCGGTCTGCATCTGCTGCCGCCGTATTCACACACCAGTTCGACCGTCTATCACGGCAAACTCGATGCACTCGGCAATATCTGGAGCTTTGTAGAGCATTCCGCTGCGGAATATGTCGTCCTGACGGACTGCAATATCGTGACAAATATTGATTATCGCCGCGCAGTCGAGGCACATATCGAATCCGGCGCGGATATCACGGCGATCTATGCAAAGGGATTTTACGATCAGGCATCCGGTTCATCTGCCACGATCTTCGGTATCGGCGGTGACGGTTTCGTAAACGATGTTATGATCAATCCGCCGATGACCGGAAACTGCAATCTCGGTCTGGATATGTATATCATGAGCAAGGATTTCCTGCGCCGCATCGTCAAGGAATCCATGAGCAGAAACCGCAACAGCCTGCGCCGCGATATCCTGCTCGACCGCAGCAGCCACTACAAGATCCTAGCCTATGAGCATACCAATTACTATTCCAAAATTGATTCGCTCGCAAGCTATTTTACTGCAACCCTCGCATTGCTCGATACTGCAAACCGCGACGCGATCTTCGCTAAAAATGCTCCCATCCTGACAAAAACAAAGGATGAAGCACCGGTTCATTTCGGACTGGCTTCCCATATCAAAAACTCGATGATCGCAGACGGCTGTATCATTGAGGGCAAGGTTGAAAACTGTGTCCTGTTCCGCGGTGTCAAGATCGGCAAAGACTCTGTGATCCGTGACAGCATCATCGCACAGGATACCGTGATCGGTGAACGCTGCTCGATCCGCAATGTCATTATGGACAAAAAGGTCGTGATCGCAGATGAGCGTCAGCTGACCGGTTCGGCAGGATATCCGCTGTATATCGGCAAGGGCGCAGAGATCTGACACGATCGAACGCTGAATAAAGGAGGCAAGGTATGAATATTTTATATGCAGCAAGTGAAGCAAGACCTTATGTCGCATCCGGCGGCCTTGCAGACGTTGCAGGCGCTCTGCCGCTTGCACTGAATAAAAAAGGACATGACTGCCGCGTTGTCATTCCGCTTTATAAGTCAATCGGCGATGATATGCGGAAAGATATGACCTTCATCACTTCGATCACGGTCGATGTCGCATGGAGAAAGCAATATTGCGGCATCTTCTCCGCAGTGCATCAGGGCGTGACCTACTACTTCATCGACAATGAGTATTATTTCAAGCGTGACGGCATTTACGGCTTTTACGATGACTGTGAGCGTTTCGTATTCTTCAGCCGCGCAATTCTTGAAATGCTCCGCGTGATCGACTTCAAGCCGGCTGTTATCAACTGCAATGACTGGCAGACTGCACTGACACCGGTATATTATCAGATCTTCTACAAGTATCAGGAAGGCTTTGATAATATCCATACCGTGTTCACGATCCACAATATCGCATATCAGGGCAAATACGGCAAGGAAGTTCTCAATGAAGTCATGGGCATTCCGATGTATCATTCCAATCTGCTTGAATATGACGGCAATGTCAATATGATGAAAGGCGCGATCGAAACCGCTGACAAGATCACAACGGTTTCCCCGAGCTATGCATGGGAAATTCTCGATCCGTGGTATTCACACGGACTTGACCGCGCACTGACCAATAAACAGTATAAGCTCACCGGTTTCCTCAACGGCATCGACGTGGAAAGCTATAATCCGGAAACGGATGATGCACTCGCCGCACCCTATGCACATTACAGCCTCAGCGATCCTTCCGGCAAGCTGACCTGTAAGCGTGCATTGCAGGCAGAGCTTGGACTGCCGCAGGACGATCAGCCGCTGATCGGCATCTGCACGCGCTTTGTTGCACATAAGGGCATTGACCTGATCCGTTATGTATTCGAGGAAATGATCCACGACGGATTCCATTTTGCAGTGCTTGGCAGCGGCGAGCGTGTTTATGAGGATTTCTTCAAGGAAATGGCATGGCGCTATCCGCAGGCAGTCAGCGTGACGCTCGGTTTCTATCCGCAGCTTTCGCGCCGCATTTATGCCGGCTGCGATATGTTCCTGATGCCCTCACAGAGCGAACCCTGCGGACTTGCACAGATGTACGCAATGCGTTACGGCACAATGCCGATCGTCCGCGAAACCGGCGGTCTGCGTGATTCCGTCCGCGATGCAGGCGGTGAAAACGGAACAGGCTTCACCTTCAAGACCTATAATGCGCACGATATGCTCGGCGCGTGTCTGCGTGCAAAAGCGGCATACGAGAATTCTGCACACTGGGCAGAGATCCAGAAGCAGGCCATGCAGGCCGATTTCAGCTGGGCAAACTCTGCGGAGCTTTATCTCGGTCTGTATAAAGAACTCGAAAGCTGGAATCAGTAACTATTACTATACAAAGAGTACCGGCAGCTCTGCCGGTACTCTTTTATTGCGGAAAAATGCGGTGAAATGTCCACTTTTTGCGGCGGTATTGTGTTTCACTTATGCATAGTATACAAAAGTCCTATACCCTGTGGACTTGTATTCCCCTTCCGAATGTGCTATAATAAACTTGACCGTGTATGCGGATAATTAAATTAGGAGGGGGAACTACTGTGAAGTATTCCAAAAGAGTTGCTGCTGCTCTGATGAGCGGCGTACTGGCACTGCAGGGGATGCCGATCCTCAATCCCAGTGCCGCAGAAGGCGATCTGCTCGTAACAGATTTTGAGGACGGAGATGTGAAAGCATTTTCCAAGCGCGGTGACGATGACACATCCGTGATCGAAGCCTGTTCGGAAGATGCACATGACGGAAAAGGCTGTATGTCCGTTACAGGACGTTCCGAGGGCTGGAACGGCCCGTCTGTCTCACTCGAAAGCATCGGCTGTGAAGCCGGCGTTCAGTACATTGCAACAGCTTGGGTAAAGATGAAATGGTATAATACCGTTCGGCTCAGTATGCAGTATACGGATGAGGACGGCGTAGAGCATTACGATAACCTCGCAAGCGTCCAGAGCGACGGCAAATGGGTACAGATTCCGGAAACAAAATTCAGCTTCACAACAGGCATGAAGAATGTTTCCATTTATATCGAGGGCAATGATGCTGCCGATATGTGGGTTGACGATTTCTCGCTGACGACCGCACCGGTCTATCCGATCCAGACCGATATCCCCGGACTGAAAGAAGTCTATAACGATTATTTCAAGATCGGCGGTGCTGTCACGGCAAAGGAGCTTGCTCCGAAATCCACACAGGATCTGATCCTCAAGCACTATAATTCCATTACACTCGGTAATGAACTCAAGCCGGAAAATATGCTCGATCAGAAAGCAACACTTGCTTATCTCGAAGAAACCGGCGACAATACCGTTCCGCAGGTCAAGCTGAACGGCGCGGCAAAGATCATTCTGGATTTCTGCCTTGAACATAATATTCCGGTTCGCGGCCACGTTCTCGTTTGGTACAGCCAGACACCGTACTGGTTCTTTACCGATGATTTCACCGCAGAGGGCAAGCTCGTTGATAAGGACACCATGCTCAAGCGTATGAAAAATTACATCAAGGGCGTATTTGAAGAACTGGAAAAGGATTATTCCGATATCGACTTCTATGCATGGGACGTTGTCAATGAAGCATGGGAAGACGGCGGTCAGCCGCGTCAGAAGGGCAAGTACGAGGACAGCAACGGTTCTTCTGCATGGGTTGCAATTTTCGGCGATAACTCCTTTATCGAGCCGGCATTCGAATATGCAAGAGAATATGCGCCGAAGGAAACAAAGCTCTATTATAACGACTACAATGAGTATATGCAGGGCAAGCAGGAAGCCATTATGAAAATGGCTGAATCCCTGAAAGCCAAAGGTCTGATCGACGGTATCGGCTTGCAGTCGCACCTGAACTGCACCAACAACGCAACATCCGAACCGTTCCCGTATGTCCAGATGTATGAATCTGCACTGAAAAAATACACAGAGCTTGGTCTGGATCTTCAGATCACAGAGCTGGATGTCACTTATGATCCGAAGGTCGCAAACGGCGAAAAATTGCAGGCTGAATATTACAGCGGCATCATGGATGCGATCGTAAAGTATAAGGATTATATCTCCGCTGTTGTATTCTGGGGTACAACCGATGACCAGAGCTGGCGTGCAAGTCAGTATCCGCTGCTGTTCGATGAAAAGTATCAGGCAAAGCCCTGCTTCGATTCCATCATTGACGGCATCGAGTATACAACGACACAGCCCACCGAAACGACCCCGAAGAAAACAACTACTACGACCACAACAACCACTACAACGACCTCTGAAACCACTCCCGATGCTGAGCTGCTGCGCGGCGACACGAATTGTGACGGTATTGTTGACGTATCCGATGCAGTTCTGCTTGCACGGCTGATCGCAGAAGATGTCAATGCAAAAGTATCTGAGACCGGTTTGCTGAATGCGGATGCAGACGGTAAGGAAGGTCTTTCCTCGAATGATGTCATCGCCATTCTCCGTATTATTGCAAAAATCGTCTAATTGAAAATGGAACACATACAGCCCGAAAGTGATGCTGCTTTCGGGCTGTATTTTTAATAATATCTGCGATTATCCGATGCGAAACAGCCGTGCGGCATTTTCTGCGGTGATCCGGCACATTTCTGCAAGCGGCAATCCCTTTTCACGCGCCATGACCGCGGCAGTTTCCGTCAGCATGGTGCTGTCACAGCGCTGACCGCGATACGGCACAGGTGCCATATACGGGCAGTCCGTTTCGATCAGCAGGCGTTCCGGCGGTATGCTGCGCAGGGCATCCAGCGGTTTCCTCGCATTTTTGAAAGTGATAACGCCCGTAAAACCGATATACAGTCCCATTTGCAGCACCTCACGCGCTGTTTCCGCCGAACCGGGAAAACAGTGCATCACACCGTCCAGCGGTGCAAATTCCCGCAGGATCGCAAGCATATCCCCGATCGCATCGCGGCAGTGCAGGATCACAGGCAAATGCAGTTCCTTCGCAAGCACAAGCTGTTCCCGAAAGATCCGCTGCTGCGCCGCTTTGTCGTATCCCTCAAAATGATAATCCAGACCGATCTCTCCGATTGCCCTGACACATGGATTTACCGCGAGACTGCGCAGCGTCTCAATATAGTTTTCCGGCGGCAGAGGGCATTCCGGATGAATGCCGGCAGCGGTATAGATCAGCGACGGGAACTGTTCTGCCAGTTTGATTGCCGCGGCGGAATCTTCCAGCTGCGTGCCGCATACCATACAGCCGATCACGCCTTTATCCGGAAATCCGCTGAGCAGTTCCATGCGGTCAGCATCAAATGCGGCATCTGTATAATGCGAGTGACTGTCGAATATAACTAATTTTTCATTCATGCTCATACGCTCCTTTGGCAAGTTCACAACTTGTTCACGGAAAATTGAAAAAAAGTGCATTCACTTTTGTACGTGCTGTGCTATACTATAACTGTAAACATGATAAATAATACCTCTCTACTTCTTCCCAAAGCGCGGCTGACCGATCATCAGCCGCGCTTTTACTGTCCGCTGCTTTTTCATGCACAGTGATTGCAATCCTAGCTGAACTGTGATATAATAATACCATATTTTTCCGTGAAATACAAGCCCTTCCTGCGTCTTGATCGTATGCAGGACACCGCATATATAATTGAAAAGAGAAGATCATGATGAAACATCCGACTATATTTGCAGTTTGTCTTTTGGCATTGCCGCTGACCGGCTGCTTTGATATTCCCTACTCCGAAACAGCATGGAACGAATCCGAATCGGAGCCTGCTGAAACAGATGTCACCACAGCGACTGCATCAAAACGCAGTGCTGAAGAACTGAATTCTCTTGCAGATGAGATCATCGAGCAGCTGCAGAAATATAATGATGAGGATTCGGAACGTTCTGATCAGCCGGAACTTTCCGCAGAAGATGAAACAGAACTGATCTATGCGCCCGAAGGAGACGGTATCGGGATCACAGAATACATCCCGATGCCCTCACCGGATGAGCCTGAACCGCTGATCGTGCCGGATGAAATTGACGGTATGCCTGTGACATCTGTCGCAGAATACGGCTTCACCAATTCAGACTATGCCCACCGCATCATTCTGCCGGATTCGGTCACACAATACGGCAAATACGCTTTCAGCGGCTCATCAGTAACGGAATTTTCAACCCGTGCCGAGGAGATCGTCATGGATTCATACTGCTTCAAGGACTGCACAAAACTCGGACATATCATCTTTCCGGATATTCCTGTAAAACTGGGCGAATATTGCTTTGAAAACAGCGCCGCAAGCGATATCAGCAGTACGGGCTGTCAGCTGGAAGCAGAATCCTATTGCTTTACAGAAATGCCCAAACTGGAAAATGTTTCGCTCGGCGGTGACATTCAGCTCGGAGAATACTGCTTTGAGGGATGCCCTGTGCTGGAAAATGTCCTTTTGTCCGGCGGCAATATTTCGCTTGATGACTATGCCTTTATGAAATCTGCGGTCACTTCACTGACGATCACAGAATGCACGGGCGGCACGATCGGAGAATATTGCTTTTCCGAATGCTACCGTCTTGCGAATATCATCATCGAAGAAGGCATCACGGAAATCGGCGATTATGCATTCACGGATTGCCGCTTGCTAGAGAATATAATCCTGCCGGAAAGTTTGCAGGCAATCGGTGACAATGCATTTTCATCGTGCAGCAGCAGCATGACATTTGAAGTGAAGAAAGATTCCTATGCGGAGCAATTCTGCATCGAACACGAATATGATTATTTTGCACTGCCGTAATACAATCAAATCAGCCGCCCTGTCATGACCTTTGTCTGAACAGGGCGGCTTTTTCTGACCGGTTATTCCGAATGATTCTGACAATAGTATGCAATGGCATCCGATGCAAGCTGTGCTGTACCGCTGCCGCCTGCACGGTCGATGTTCTCCGTGATCTCACCGCCGCTGATATACCACTGACCGAGATATGCAAAGATCTGCACAGAACAGGTATAGCAGTTTTCCGTGATATAGTCACGAAGCCGCTGTACCTGACGCTGCACCTGCGGCGCATCCGGCTTTTCTCCGCGCATACTGCCAAATTCCGTAAACAGCCGCATGATATCGGCTGCAAGCTGTTCCGGAACGCGATCCGGATGCTTCTCCTGCATTTCGCGGTATTCCGGCGTATTGCCCCATGCTACTTTTGCCTGTTTCGCATAGGCATCCAGTTTTGTTTTGTCAAATGCTGTAAAATCCATATTCCGCACTCCTGACTTTTCAATTTCGCGGGCAAACCGGATCAGATTTTCCAGATGCTCTTTTTTCAGCTCCAACAGCGTGATCTGCTGCTGAAGCGCCCTGTTCCGGTCAAAATCCGGCGCATCCAGAATCTCTTTGATCTCCGAAAGCGGAAACTCCAGTTCCCGAAACAGCATGATCTGCTGTAAGCGTTCAAGCGCCGTATCATCATAGAGCCGATACCCTGCCTGCGTTCGTACAGAAGGCGGCAGCAGTCCGATCTGATCGTAATATTGCAGCGTCCGGATGCTGATGCCGGTCAGCTGACTGACTTCTTTGACGGTTTTCATCTGATCCCCCCTTCCGCATGATCCAATTATACACTATAACGCAACGTCAGAGTCAAGCACATTTCGTATATTCGTAACATTGCACAAGCAGATTCTGAACTTTGCACAGATTTTTAGAAATCCAACCATTCCCCTTGACAGAACAATTTACATTGTATATAATAATGATATGGAACACCGCTCTCATTTTATTTTCAAAATAAGGAGGCATTTATCATGAAACGGCTGATATCCCTTTGTCTTTCATTCTTTCTGTTGGTTGTTATGCTGCCGGCGTTTTCAGTTCAGCAGGCAGAAGCAGCAGATTTTTCCGAAGAAAGTATCCGTTCGATCTTACTTTCTTTTGAATCACGTTATCCGGAAGGAACGCCTTATGACAACAGTGATTTTTACGCTTGGCAGGGCGGAATTTTCAGCGGCGGCTACGGCTGTTCCGGTTTCGCCTTCATGCTGAGCGATGCCGCATTCGGTTCACTTCCGGCGCGAAAGTATTATGATTACTCGCAGATACGCGTAGGCGATATTCTCCGGCTCTATAACGGCGGTCACTCCGTCATAGTCCTGTACGTCAATGCCGAAGGCGTGACAATCGCAGAGGGAAACTATAACGGCAAGGTGCATTGGTACCGTACCCTTTCGATGTCTGAGCTTGAAAAATCAAATCTCGAATATGCGATCACACGTTATCCGGAAGATATGCCAAAGTCATCCCTGAAAGGCGATATCAATGGTGATTCTGTTATTTCCACAGATGATGCGCAGCTCGCACTGCAGGCTTATGCCAACACATTGTCCGGACAGCCGGCTGATTTGACGGCTGAGCAGATCGCACGCGGCGATATCGACGGCAACAATACGCTGGATATTGTTGATGCGCAATTCATCCTGATCTACTATTCGGAAAACGTGCTTGCAAAGCGCGGACTGACATGGACGCAGATCATCAACAGCAAATGATCTCCATTGTATACGATACCCCCTTAGAGTTCAAGAGACTCTAAGGGGGCTTTATTTTTTTAATCAAAAGGTAATGCTTTTCTCTGCACCGATGATACCGATATAACTCTTGCCCGGACTGACCGTCAGCTCCGCACCGTTCAGATCATAAAGCCGGATCGGATCGGTTTCGCTGTTCTTCGTCCATGTAATCGGCTGAATACCGCCGTTTGCGGCATAATAGCCCGTTCCGCCGCTGAGCGCAACATCCATCAGATATTCGTCCTCGCGTGTATGGACATCAGTTTGAAGGATCATAATATTCTCAAAGCTGAGCTGTGTGCCGGTATGCGCATCTATATGCGGTGAGCCGGAATGCAGCTTTTTATAATTGCCTGCCGCCTCGTCATATTGGAATGTGCTGTAATACGCAGAGGAAAAATCGAGCCGGATCTCGCGTGACGGTGTTTGACTGCTGTTCAGCGGAACACCTTCAGCGGCAAACTGAAACAGCGGTCTGCAATATTCAGCCGCAAGATCAGTACGCATCCCGTAATTTGCCATCATATCCGGCAGTACCGAACCTTTGAGATAACCGGTATGCTCTGTTGCATAGGTTTCCAGACGGGCTTCATCCCGAAAATACAGCGAGCCGGAAAAAGTTGAACCGTCAAAGCGGTCAAGTCCGGTACGTGTCAGTGTTTCTTTTGCAATGGTCTGATCCATGCCCCAGTGACAATAGACCGCATCCATGCCAAGACAAAGAAGCGGATAATAATAACGGCAGCTCCGGACAGAACACACATCCGGAACAGCGGTATAATCCGCATATACTGCCATCAGGCGCGTAATGCCTGCTTCAACAGGCAGTTCAAAGATCACATCTGCCGCTGCGACGCCGTACTGCGGCAAAGCTGCACGAACATTATTGACCATGACAGCGACCGGACGTTTTCCGACTGCGGCAGCATTGAAACCGCGTTCACCGGTCAGCGGATTGCGTTCAGGAGAAAGCGGCTGCGTTGCGGCAGTTGTTTCCGTCGCAGAAGTAATCGGCTCAGTTGCTTCCGAAGTAACGGGCTCGGTTTGTTCGGATGTTGAAGCTGCTGTAGAAACAGTCGTGGAAACGCTGCTGTTTTCCGGCTCTGTATTTCTGCTGCAACAGCAGAGTATCAAAGCTGCTGCGATCATCAACGGGATCGGATTGATACGTTTTGCCATTTTCATCATTCTTTCTTTTGTTGCAATGATCTCTTTTTTGATATTATATCATATTAGCACAGAAATTGCAAGGGGCAATGCAGAAAAAAGAAACAGTATCGCTGCATGGGGGCAAAAACGGATGCAGGCACTGCCTGCTTATATCATATTAGCGCAGAAAATGCAATAGGGAGAAATTCAAAAATCTCATCCGGATCATCATGGGCGATAAATCGCCATGTGAAAATGTCACAGCGGCAGCCGCACACAAAAAGCTGATATCATCCATTTCAGGCATAATCCCCTGCCGCCGCACATACATCTATATCAAACTTTATCAGAGGTGATACGGATGAAACCGGAAATCAGAAAAATCATTACAAGAAGCGCATTATTCTTCGGGCTTCTTGCAGTCAGTGTCGGCGGAATGCAGCTCGCCGTATACCGGAATCAGCAGAATGCGCCGGATGCTGCCGCCGTTTCTGCGGCGCAGTCCCCTGTGATCGTACTCGACGCAGGACACGGCGAATCTGCTTAAACCGAGTTAGTGAAAAACTGTACCCCGTATGGGAGAATGTCATGAAGAAAACGAAACACCCCTGCCTTTCGGATGAACTCGGCAGGGGTGTTTCTGATATAACGACCGGTGGACTGTTTTCAGCAGAATGTCTCCTTTTGGTGACTTCTTTGCATCCGCACGATGCTTCCGGTCAGCAGACATACGCCTGCTGCCGCCATGACAATACCGATCGTCATGACACTTTGATCCAGTGAATGCAGCGTGCCTGTTACAAGCGTATAAGTCGTGAAATCTTTGATTGAAAATTTCTCAATGGCATTTGTGATCCCGATGTATGCTGTCGGGAGTACAAGAAGAATGCCGGATGAAAACAGCGCCGTTCCGAGCCAGTACACAGGTCTTTTCAGCAGAATCAGCAATATCAGCAGGACTGCCAGTACGGCAGGACACACAAAACAATACCTGCGCACCAGTCCGGCTGCTTTTGAAATTCGGTTGACAATGCCTGCTTTATTGAGGATATCAAGTGAAAATACGTCTGTTTCATTCAGGGCTGTTTTCACTGCATAGTCAATGGATTCGGCGAGTTTTGCGTCATAGGCATCATCTTTCAGAACGTGAGCATCATGTGCGTATTCCTCAAAATACGCAGTGATGCTTTTTTCAGCAGCAGAACAGTCGATCTGACTGTCCCGTTCCTCAAATACGCTGTTGATTTTCTCATTGACCGCATTCCTGATCCATTCGGATGAAAATGCTTCCGCATATACTTCAGACGGAATGTTCGTTACACTGTAGTCGTTGGCAAAACGAGTTTGGAGCGCCTGATACGCATTGCCGTAAGTATTGGTTTTGTCAGCCTGCGAAATAAGATATTCCGGCGTACAGATCTTGTCTGCCATAAAAACACCGACTGTACCGAGCATTGCAAACACCATGATGATGCACACTAAAACACTCGCCAATAAACATTTTTTACTCTGCATCGGCGGTGTCCTCCTTCGGCTCTGAATAAAATTCGCTTTTTGTCAGCTCACAGATACATCCGATCCGCTTATTGGATGAAGTGAGCAGATCGTTTTCACAGGTATACAGCGTCAGGATATTCCTGTCACTCTTTTTCAGATATTTTTTGTCCGCTGCTTCAAACTGGATCAGTTCCGATGCACGATAGGTGAAGCGTCCGTAATCGGTATATACCCGAACTTCATCGCCCTCTTTGATATTTTTCAGATCAGCGAAAAAGGTGTTCACATGGGCGCTGATGACCGTATTCTCCTCGCCGCCTGCCGGAACAGATGACGGTGTATTGCATCCGCCGCGTTCGAGCAGTTCTGCACCGCCGCCCCAATATACAGGCGCAAAAATGTCTGCGGCTTCGCATTCGATCACTGCATACTGCGTGCCGTATTCAGGATACACGATCTCACCGGAATCATAGGTCTTACCGGAAAAATCTGTATCAATATCCGTCTGAACGACCGTCAGTCCTGCGATCCCGTTACTCTGCGGAATCACACTCTGATTGTCCATGAAACCGACACGAAGATAGGTTTTCACTTTCTCATACGGCCGAATGGACAGCAAAAACAGGATACCGCCGCAAAATGCGGTGATGAATACCGGCATGAGGATCTGCGGCAGAATAGATCTCTTTGTCATGATCCGCACCCGCCTTTCTGCACGAATACAGCGATCCCTGCGGCAGAAAGCACGATCAGACCGCAGGCACAGAGGATCGGGACAGGATAGGTGATGCCGGTTTTTTCGACTGAATCGCCGAGAACAGTCAGACCGATCAGTTTGTTCTCATCATCTCTTGCACTGATCATAACAGAGCCGTCCGAAATATCCTCGATCGAGAAATTGATGCCGAAAGGATCACCGAATCCGAGCATTCCGGAAACGATCTCTGCCTGTTCGGCAGGATCAAGCTCCTTCAAAAGCTGGTTTTTTTCATCGTTGGACATGATATCCAGATATTCCTGTTTCTGATCGTCGCCGATTGAGGTGATGTATTCCTTTTTTTCATCAACGGTCAGCTTTTCAAATTCATCCGGTTCGAGCGGTTCGGTGCTTTGCTGTGACTGTCCGCCGCTGCTGATCGCGGCATCCCGTTCGGCAGCCCATGCGCTCAGCATACCGATCGCCTTATCGCACTGCGCAGATGTCCATTCGCGTCCGCTGCCGAGTGCGATATACTCCTGTATCATTTCTTCCGGCATTCCGATCTGATACGCATACGCGATGACATCTCCGACTGTTGTTGCGGAAACTGTCAGGGCAGGACAGAGCGTCAGAAGAAACGATGCACAAATAACAGAAATAATTGCTTTGGTTTTGTTTGTCATGGTATTACCCCTTTGAAATCGGTTCATGAAAGCGCTGTAAGTATTCGTCCATTGCTTCAGCAACCTGCTTGGAGTAATTGACGGCTTCCACAACCGTCCGCGCACCGAGCACGACATCTCCGGCTGCAAAAATGCCTTCACGGGTTGTGTGTCCAAAGGTATTTGTGACGAGCAGTCCCCTGTCTGTTACATCCAGTCCTGTGGTGGTTGATACGATTCGATTGCGCGGCCCCTGTGATATTGCGATCACGGTCGATGAAGCGGGATACAGCTTCTCCGATCCTTCGATCCGATGCCGATTGCCTTCGCTGTCCTGCTCTGATCTGATAAAGACGACACCGTTATCCGTTATCTCAACGGGTTCTAATCCGGAGATAAATTCTACACCGTCAATTTTTGCCAGTTCAACTTCCGAAACGCTTGCCGCAATGCGGCCGGAACGTGAAAAAATCGTTACTTTTCGGCAGCCGTGTCTGATCGCAGTCCGTGCAACGTCGATCGCTGAGTTGCCGGCACCGATAATATTCAGACTGTCGCCGAGCATATACACATCGGGATTTGTCAGATAATTGATCGCAAAATGCACATTGCCGAGGCTCTCGCCCTTGATATGCAGGGTATTCGGCCGCCAAACGCCTGTGCCGATAAAGACTGCACGATATCCGTCACGGAACAGGTCGTCGATCGTGATCGTGATGCCGATAGAAGTATTCGGACGGATCTTGATGCCCAGTGCGAGCAATAGCTTTTTGTATCGTTCAAGATTATATTTCGGCAGTCTGAATTCCGGAATACCATACCGCAAAACGCCGCCGATCTTCTCTCTGGATTCAAAAATCGTGATGTCATAGCCTTTGCGTGCGAGCAGAATTGCGATCGTAATGCCCGCAGGACCGCCGCCGATCACACCGACCTTGACACCGTTATGTGGGATGCTTTCCGTCGTGATCTTATCAAAATAGGCATCACTGATGTAATTTTCAATCGTGCTGAAAAGAACAGATGCGTTCTTTTTTGCGAGGACACAGTGTCCTTCACATTGATTCTCCTGATTGCAGATCAATGAACAGATCAGGCTCAGCGGATTATTTTCAAACAGGAGCATACCTGCTTTGTCGATATCTCCGTCCAAAAAGGTCCGGATCACTGTCGGGATCGGCGTACTGATCGGACATCCCTTTTGACATGAGGGATTCTTGCAGTTCAGACAGCGCTTTGCTTCATTTATAATATTCAATGCCATGGAAAGCTTCTCCTTTTCAGGACTTTTCGATCTATGAAATTCAAATTTTCAATGCAGAAAAATGCGGCAGACAGCAGCGGCTGTGACCGAATGCCGGATCGCATGAAAGAACAGCCGGTTTTGTGTCTTGCAGTGATCGGCAGTTTTTTCCTGCATATAATGGGTTTATTATAGCATAAGGAAATATTGATGTCAATAGGTAATACAGCCGCAAAAAAATTTGCACCCTTTGCACCCGAATACCCGTTTTGAGGGTATTACTTATGAAACGATGAGAGAATGGATTGCATTCAGCAATCAACATTTCTGTCAATCGTTTAAAAATTGTGCGTAATTGGAAAGGATGTTTCAAAATGCCGAAGCATAATAAAATTGATTTAAAGGAAATCATTGCCGACACAAAGAAAGAATTGCAGGATCTCTGCCATAAGGAGAATGGTGTTACGGTCTATCCGGACAAGGAAGCGGTTCGTCCGCTGTTTGCAAAACTTTTGAAAGCGCATCAGTTAGATAACCCCAATTATAAGGACGATATAGACGAAGAAAGGTTCGATTATAAATGTAAGCAGATATGTGACTCCGATTCGATGAAGCAAATGATGGATTCAAACAGGATCGAGGATCTGTATGCAGCTGCAAATATGGATGATTTATCGTCGTTTGCGAATCAATATAAGGATGCCGGCGAGATCGTATCAAAGCAAAAAGCATTTGAAAAGAGCATGGGAACGCTGAAAGAATCAGCATCTGCCCCCCAAAAGCGTGTTGACCAGATTCTGGCACGTTTTGGACCAAACGGCAAAATTTCTGCTACGCTGAATGGAGAACCGGACGGAAAACGGACTTATACAGACGAAGCTGTTGAAAAATATAACGGGATCACACTTCCTGTTCCGAAATCATTGACACCGGAGATGGTGTCGATCATTGCGATGGGCATTGCAATGGATAATAAACGATTTGATTTTACGAAACAAAATATGGGAAATGGCGTAGGCGATGACCGGATTGATTTTAATCGTCAGTATCTCTATATGAACATTCTCGGCGGTGATGAACGTACGCTGGATTTTTCTGATATCGTAGCAGAATCACGCAAAGTGACAAAAGATGCACTGGAGGCATATCAACAGGGAGATTTAAAGCCTGTTCAGCGTGCTGTAACGAGTTTTTCTGAAGTTGTGAAAAATGCATTGCTTTCTCCCTTTGCCGCATCAACGGAAAAACTTTTCCTAGGCGAAAAACAGTTTTTTCAAATTTTGATGCAGATGGAACGGATCCCGGAGCTGAAAGTCCGCGAACAGTTTACGGAAACACAGTGGGGAATGGTTCAGAGTCATGCTGCACAGATCGAAAGCGCTGACATATTTTATCAGAAGTCACTTGATATGATGCATAAAACGCCGGAAGCGGAAAGCAAAGAGCGAAAAGAAATGGCATTTGATCTTTTGCTCAATGCAGTTACGATGAAAGCAAATCCCGCAACTTGGAAATCAGAAGCGAGCAAACTGAATAAAGAAATGCTGAACGCTTTTCTCCTTGAGTTGAATCTTCCGGTCAGCAACGACGATCTGCTTTCGGAGATCGGTATAAAAGATACGGATTTGTATACGAAACTGACGGGCGGACTGACGGCAAAGCTGGATCCTTTGGAAGAAAAAACAAAGATCTCCCCAATGCAGGGCATTTTGTCTGAAACAGACGGCAAAGAGAAACTGCGTACAGTATTAAAGAATGCGATCGAAAAGTCTGAACTTTATCAGAATCTTGTGAAAGAAACAAACCCCGATAAACTGATCAAGTGTATTGAGCAAGCGAAGGAAACAGATATTCGTACATACAGCGATGTGCAGCTCGATGATACGAAAGCGCAGAAAATGCGTAATGAAATATCTGAACAGTCCGTTCAGCTCCGCAAAGAGAAAACAGAAGAATGGAAAAAAGAAATTGAGGCTTCAAAGGCTGCTATTATTTCTATTCATAAAGGTAACTATTCAGTCCTCAAAGCCAACTGCCCTTGGAACATAGAAAGCAGTGCATCAAAAGCAGCAATTCCAGCTTTTGCAGCAGTAGAGGTAAAGGACTTCAGCAGCAGGAAGTCTATCGCACCCTGTTCAGAACGAAAT
>JAZQOZ010000018.1:0-17950 GCA_045628085.1 Oscillospiraceae bacterium
CTCGATGTCGGCTCATCGCATCCTGGGGCTGAATTCGGTCCCAAGGGTTTGGCTGTTCGCCAATTAAAGCGGTACGCGAGCTGGGTTCAGAACGTCGTGAGACAGTTCGGTCCCTATCTGTCGTGGGCGTAGGATATTTGAGAGGCGCTGTCCCTAGTACGAGAGGACCGGGATGGACGTACCTCTGGTGCACCAGTTGTCACGCCAGTGGCACGGCTGGGCAGCTATGTACGGAACGGATAAACGCTGAAAGCATCTAAGCGTGAAGCCGACCTCAAGATAAGATATCCCATCATTTCAAATGAGTAAGACCCCTCAAAGACTATGAGGTAGATAGGTGCAAGGTGTAAGCATGGTGACATGTTCAGCCAGCGCATACTAATCGGTCGAGGGCTTTTCCTTCGCGAGATTCTCTTAAGCGATTTACTTGCTGTTCATTTTTCAGGGTACTAGGGGTTGACAAAATCAGAATTTTATGGTATAATATAATAGTTCTGATATTCATGCACCATTAGCTCAGATGGTAGAGCAACTGACTCTTAATCAGTGGGTCCCGGGTTCGAGTCCCTGATGGTGCATCCAACGGCCCGTTGGTCAAGCGGCTAAGACGACGCCCTCTCACGGCGTAATCATGGGTTCGATTCCCGTACGGGTCATATACTTGATTTCAAGAAGATTTGCTTCTGAAATATATACGCAGAGCCGGTGTTAATGGCAATGAGGTTCCACCCGTTCCCATTCCGAACACGGAAGTTAAGCTCATTCGCGTCGAAAATACTTGGTTGGAGACGACCCGGGAAGATAGATCGATGCCGGCACTGTTTATATTCCTCCATAGCTCAGTCGGTAGAGCACCTGACTGTTAATCAGGGTGTCACTGGTTCAAGTCCAGTTGGGGGAGCCAAATGAAAAAGTCCGTAATCTATTTGATTACGGACTTTTCTTTATGCATTATGATTCACAGTACATAATAAACAAAGGCACTGCAATCAAAATGCAGTGCCTTTCGTATGTATTAGATCGGATTACTTCTTTTCTTTGAGAAGATCGCGGATCTCTGTGAGCAGAACTTCCTGCTTCGGGGGCTCTGCCGGCTTTTCTTCTTCCTTCTTATTTCCGATTGTCATAGCCTTGTTTGCAGCCTTCACAATGCAGAACAAGATCAGAGCGATAATCAGGAAGTTGACGATCGCAGAAATGAAACTGCCGTAATCAAATACTGCACCGTTAATTGTGAAGGAGCCGCCGATCTTTACGCCGCCGTCTTCTGCTGTGCTGCCGGTAATTGCCTGAATCAGCGGATTGATAAAGCTGTTTGTCAGTGCGGTAACGATGGCGCTGAACGCACCGCCGATGATCACGCCGACAGCCATATCAATGACATTACCCTTGAGTGCAAATTCCTTGAACTCTGTGAGAAAACCCTTTTTTTCAGCCATTTGAAAACATCCTTTCCTTTTACGGCTTTTCTGCCGTATCCTTACTAATATTATACCATAATCCGGTCAAAAATGTATCTCGTAAAAATGACGAAATTCAAGGCGTTTTCTCTGCGGTTTTTCACATATATGAATATCAGAACAAACCGCCGGCCTGCTTAATGCAAACCGGCGGTATATCAGGTGAAATTGTGCATATAATCAGGCAGAGCGCCTGAATCTGCTTCACCTTGGGCGAAGCTGGATTCCGCATTGGGGTGCGAAGATGGTTTCAGGGCTGATTTCAAACGCTCATGGATTTTTTCAGGCTTGACATCCTTGAGATCTGCGCCGCATACAGCGCAGAACAGATGCCTTGTCATGACAGGTTCACCGCAATTTGGACAGATCATTTTTCTCACCTCTGATGAAAAATTCGGAATATGAGAATCCGGAGACCATTTTCAGTTTATCATATATTCAATTAAAAGTCAAGAGAGCATACTCATATCTGTAGAAATGAATAAATAGTATTGAATAAAACTGTGCATATCAACAAAGTTCTGCACTGCTATTCCATTTTATCATATTCCTATGTTATAATAATAGTACACAGACAGAGATATCTTTTACTTTTTCGATATTGCAGAACAATTTCTCAAAAGAAAGGAGTATGCGGCATACACAATATGTCCGCACGAAAATTGATATGGCTGAATATCGTTCAACCGGCAGGGAATTGCGAAAATCTCCGAAAGGTATTTTGATTGGACTCATTTTGATTGCACTGACTGCCGGCGGCGCTTTTTATGCCAGAAAAGTGCTGAACAATCTGTATTCGCTCGAAGCAAATGATGAAGAACAGGATATTGAAGTACCGGATGTTTCTTCTGATACAGACAGCGAACCGACGATTGGGTACGGAAGGGTATTGATCTCCAAACAGCGTATCCGCCGCGGCCCTCTGATGTTGATAAACGACAGCTTTCCGACTGTGGATGCAGAAGACGGTCTTGTATCTGTATTCGAGCAGAAGAATGAATATCTGACTGTTCGTGATATGCAGGTTTATCTGATGGATGAGGCGATGGATGCGCTGAATCAACTTGCTGCTGATTTCTACGCGGAGACCGGACACGCCGATCTGCTCGTTCGTGAGGGCTATGTGACCATAGAATCGCAGAAACAGCTCTATGAAGCGGATCTCCGGCAGTCAGGCGGCAGTTCCTCAAATGTTCCGATGCCCGGCTGCAATGAATTTGAAACAGGTTATACATTTGAACTTTCGCTGTTTGTGAACGGTTCGTTTCAGGATTTTACCGGTGAGGGTGATTATGCATGGATTCTGGAGCATTGTGCAGAGTATGGATTCGTTCAGCGTTATCCGGAAGGCAAATCGGACAGCACACACGTTTCTGACCGCCCGTGGGTATTCCGTTATGTCGGTAAGCCGCACGCATGGTTTATGTATAAGAATAAATACAGTTTGGAAGAATACATTGAACTGCTCGAACTGCATCCCTTTGACGGCGAACACGCATTGATAAGCGATCAATACGGGAAACAGTATGAAGTATATTATGTCTCCGTTGATCCGGATGATCCTGAGCCGGATGCGGTGATCCCGATGCCGATCGGATATCAGTATACCTATTGCGGCAATAATAAACACGGCTTTTATGTGACGATTGATCTTGACACCGGCGTGTGATTCGATACACGGATAAAATGAGCCGCTGTACTTTGATGGTACAGCGGCTCATACTGTTTATTCTTCTGTTTCTTCAGAGTCTTCATCATCATCTTCGGATGACTGAGAATGCTGTGCTAATGTGATCTTTAAGGAATCCAGCCACTGTTTGTCCGGAACAAGTGCGCCTTCTTCGTTTGGTGCGTATTGTACGCCCTGACCGTTTGCAGGTGATGAGGTGTACTGGAACATATAACTGATCGCGTGACGATGCTCGGTGAAGTCCATGACGGTGATATCCGTTGTGACGGAATCAACCATTTGACCGAAATAGTTGTCGAGATTCAGCGCAACACGGGTTCCGCCTTCACTTCTGCGGGCGTTCTGTGCGGTGGAAGCAATATCTGTGCCGCCGATACACTGATTCAGGAGCGCCGCGACTGAGCTGCCGATGACGCTGCATCGTTCGCCCTCTCTGCCGTACTTGCTGCTCGTCAGCATAGTTTCAAACTGCTCGTTGTCGAGCGTGACCTCAACGTCCTCATTCCCGTCTGTATCTTCGAGCGGTTTCAAACCGGTATCTCTGACAGCGATTCGATAAGTGACATTGCCGATCAGTTCGACAGTCCGCTGAAATCCGTTGCTGTCCATTTTGATATAGCGGTCGATCGGCTGATCGAGTGCGTCTGCAATCGCAGTTTTCATTGCATCCATGCCGTGATTGATATAGCAGGTATCAACGGTCATGGCTTTGCCGTCGAAAATCACCTGCATATCGACCGGAATGCCGACGGTGAAAATCTTTTTTCGGACCGGATTAAAATGCAGGAGCATGACTGCGTTCTTTCTTGTATCATCATCCGGATCCAGTACAAAGAGGATCGTGTTGATATCATCCTCGGAGATATTGGCGGTCGCCGTCTGCATGGTTGGCAGTTCCTTGGATTTCAATGTGAGCTTTTGATAGAAGTAGAATCCGACTCCGCCGAATATGACCAGTGAGATCAATACTGTGATCATGAACGGAATCGCTGTACTGCCCGCTTTCGGGCCGCGGCGCTGATAGGTAGTTGCCATTACCGATTTTGCAGTGTATGTATGCAGCGGTGCTGCATACAGGCTGCACTCCTTTCCTCGATTGATTAGAAACTGAAATATTCATGCGGCGGGGTTTGCTGTGTGACGGCTGCCTGAATAGACAGCACACGCAATTCAAGTCCCGCACGTTCTGCCATGTGTACGGTTTGTCCTGTTCCGGAGCGAATATCCGCAACGAGCGCGATCAGCCGTTTACTGTGCTGGATCATATAGGCATTGCGGTCGTGATAACATCCGCGGTAATAGTGTTCACTCAGCGGAATGACCTGATCTGCTGCCTGCATGATCGAATTGACATGAAATCGTTCTGCACCGCTGACCGAACGGATCCGGTCGGCAAACGGCAGTACACAGATCAGATTGACTGCCGGATACTGCTTTCGCAGGTGCAGGATGATATCTGCTGCCCAGAGATCAACGCCGCGTGCCATTCCGGTATAAAAGGTACGCGCACCGTCCTGCATCGCAGATTCGATCTCACGATAGAGCAGACTTTGCAGCATTCGCAGCGGTGTGCCGGTCGGGAGCTTTTCAGGCCGGTGACCGGAAATGCAGACCGCAAATCCCTGCTGCATCAGCTTGTGAAGATCGAACCGCCGATAAATTCTCTGATCAGCGACTGCTCCGGAATCCATGCAGGATCCATCGGCGGCAGTGCTTCCATAAACCGCAGCAGCATCGGGATGCCGCTTTCGGGTTCGGCAGTTTTGGCAAGTGAACGGATGGTTTCCAGCAGGATCGGCTGATAGACCGGAAGTTCATAGCCCATAAATGTATCCAGTTCATAGTCTGCAAGATGCTTATAGGGCATGATGTAGAGATTTTCGCCTCTGGAGATGCTTGTGAGCATCGCGCAGGATTCTTCCGGCGCTCTGCCTCTGGAGCGGTTATCGCGGATCAGACGGCGTGCAAAACGGATCAGTGACGGATGCAGGCGCTCATTTTCCATTGTGATGCGTGTGCGGACACTGAGATAGATGCGGTTTGCGATATTCTTAGAATCGCCGGTCACATCCGGATTCAGTGCGTGAATGCCTTCCATGATGATCAGTTCATTTGGCTTACGCTTCAGGATTTTGCCGGATTTCTTTTGCTTTTGTTCCGCAAAGTCAAAGACCGGCAGTTCAACGGCTTCGCAGCGGGAAAGCTGTTCGAGCTGTGTATTGAGCAGATCGGTATCGAGCCGCATCGGGGATTCATAATCCGGTCTGCCGAACTGATCGACGATCTCACGGTTGCGCGTGCCGTCTGCGTAATAATTATCCATCGAGAGCGTATGCGTTTCAAAGCCGGATGCATCGAGGATCTGTTCCAGACGGCAGGCTGTCGAGGTCTTTCCGGATGCGGAAGGCCCTGCGATCAGCGTGATCGGGCGCTCCTTGGCATGACGGCAGATATCATCTGCAAGTGTACGGAGCTGTTTGTCATAAGCAGCTTCGGAATCAATGACGAGAGATTCCGGTGTGTCCAGTGCCATGCGGCTGATATCGAGAATTGAGATCTCATTCATACGGTATTCTCCTTATTGGTTTCCGTTCTGCAATTTTTTTTGCAGCCGGATATCCTTACCGAAAAAGGGAAGGATTTTGGATGACGAAATCAGTCGGGAAAGGATGCGGTCGCCGTAGCGGTCATGCACTTCCTGATCGGTCAGATTGGTATTGACGATCATGGGCTTGCGTGCATTGATCCGGCTGTTGATGATGGAATACATCATCGAACGCGAAAAAGCGGTATCAAATTCTGTTCCGAAATCATCGAGGATCAGCAGATCACATTCCAGCAAAGAGGGGAGCGTATCGCTGTTATCCTTTGTTTTGCGGAACTGTTCCTGTTCGAGCGTGTGCATCAGATTGATCGTAGAATCGTAGATCACATTATATCCTTTTTGCAGCACCTCATTGGCGATCGCAAGGGAAAGATGCGTTTTTCCGAGGCCTGTGCCGCCGCAGAGAAACAGGTTTTCTTCGGTTTGCACAGAGAATTCTGCGGCATATTTCCGGCAGACAGCAAGATTCTGCTGCATGGTGAAATACTGTTCAGTGGGCAGACCGGTATAATAGCTGAGCGAAAAATCCGAGAATGTCGAGAGTGCAAGCTGTGAATGGGAATTCAGCTCCTCTGCACCGATCCTGCCGATCTCATGTTCCAGACATTCGCAGGGCTTTCCGCTGACAAATCCGGTATCATCGCAGCGTTTGCAGGTATACTGGATATCGAGATAATCTTCAGGATAACCGTGTGCGGTCAGGATCTGCCGCAGCATGGCATCTGCTTCCTGACAGTGCCGTTCGATCGCGGCAAGGCGATTTCGATTATCCGGTTCGCCGAGGACACTCATAATACCCAGGCAGGCGGAACGAAGCTGACGGTCCAGTTCGGCAGTTTCAGGGATCTCAGCCTGTATCTGCATGGTTCTTGTTTCCTGAAGCCGTTCGGCATTACGCCGGCGCTCCTGAATATGACCGATCGCCTGTGCGTAAAGTAATTCCTGTGTCATTCCGCTTCACCTCCTGTATGTTTCTATCAGGTTCCGTAAGGGTTCATCAGCTTTTTCACGATATCCATGTCGATCGAAGAATTGCTGCTGCCCTCCGGCGGTTTCTTTTCCGGTTTGGTTTGTTTCTTATTTCGGGCGGCATAGTAAGCATCATCCTGCTTCATGGCTTCCGGTATTGTCCGGATGCCGTCCTTTTCCCATTTATCGAGTATGCCGTTCAGATAATTGAAATTGAGCTTATCATCTTTCTGGTTGCGCGTTTTTTCGTATGCAAACTGTATCATTTCCATCGACCAGCCTGCTTGCTGCCATCGGTCGATGAAGCTCTGCTGCAATTCGGTCGGTTTCCGCGTCATTTCAAACATTTTCATGATCTGACCGGTATAGCTGTGAGATTCTGTTCTGCGGCGGATATCGGCTTCAACGAGCGCGTGCGTCATGATGCCGCGTTCCTGCCATTCGACCGCAATTTTCTCCATATAGCGAACCTGAAAGCTGTTATTCTGTACGCAGAATGCAGCAAGCATCAGGATCACATCGGGTTTAAAGCCGAGATACTCATGCATCCAGAGCATACTTTTCATTTCAGTATTATTTGGCATCCTGCCGATGAGCTGTTCCAGATTCCGGAACACGACCGCGATCGCTTCATTTTCACGGACACGCGCTGCGATCTCCGAGGGCATCAGCGAATACTGGCTGCTGCTGTTCAGGACTTTTCCGGCAGGTATCTGCTGAACGGTTTCCGGCTGAACGGGCAGCGGAACAGTCTGTGAAACGGGTACTGATACGGCTGCCTGTGTCTGCGGTGCAGTATGCTGAATGTTGATCGCAGGCGGTTCTGATGAACTGCTGAGTACATTGGCATCCTGCCAGAAAGCGATCGCTTCTTCGACGGCATCCGGCTGCACCTTGCATTTCTGTGCGACAATTTCTGCGGAAAGCGGTTCATCGGCATGGCAGAGCAGATAGAGCAGAACTTTGAGCTGATCGTGACTTGCCAGACCGAGCAGATGATCTGCGACCGTTACCGGAACGGGAAAGGTATGACATTGTTTCAGGTAGATCTCCATTCTGCGCCTCCCGTATCCGGACATAATAATACTCTTATAGTATAGCACAAAACGGAAAAATTGTAAAGTGTGTGAATCCTGAAATTTTCCTGAAGCGGCGTATGGTTTTTGTGAACAGCGTGCAGACCTGCCGCCGATCATGTTTTCCAAAAACAGACAGGGAATTTGACAAAAAATGCATTGACATCCGCTCAGAAAACTGCTACAATACAAGTATCAGGCAGAAAGGGGATAATTATATGCCAAAACAGAAAAAGCTCCTGAAGCGGATCACTGCTGCGCTGACTGCAGCATCGACAGTCAGTATATTTGCAGTTTCTGCTTATGCAATGACCGAACAGCGCTTGGTCGGGTATATGGGCGATTTAGACGGCGATATGTCTGTCAGTATTTCTGATGTTTACATATTGGGCGATCATCTCCTTTCGGAAAATATGATCGCAGATGCAGATGTCATTTCGCGTGCCGACCTCAACAAGGATCAGTGTATAGATGCCCGTGATCTGACCCTGCTCAAACGCATTGCGCTTGGGGAAACAGAGCCGGAAGCGATCTATGAAGAAGTTGAAGTGCCGGATATAGAGCCGGAACTGATCGCACCGCCGATTACTGCGGTCGAGCCGACACTGCCCTGCGTCGGAGAAACGAATATCCTGATGTTTGTGGTGGATTTCCCTGACTGTAAGCGTACCGATCACTACAGCGCAGAGGAGATCTATGAGCGAACTTTCGGACCGGAAGACCGGAACAGCAGCGCATATCCGATGGAGAGCATTTCAGCGTTTTATCAGCGTGCATCATACGGCAGACTGCAAATGAACGGCGATGTCTTCTTATATAACGCAAAGGAAAGCGTCAATAATTATGTGAATCCGTCCGGCAATTATGCAAGCTATGACGGTACGGACAAGCTGCTGAATGAGATCATGTATGCTTTTGACGATCAGATCGACTTCCGGAAATATGATACGGACGGCAACAGAGTCATTGATACGATCATTCTGGCACTGCCGGAAGCGGCAGGCGAGGACAACTGGTGGCCATGCTCCGGCGGTTATTACGGCGAAAATTATTTTGACGGTGTGATCGGCGGCAATCTCTGCTACGGCGAATGGGCGCTGAGTGACCGCGCAGGCTTCAACGGTACATGGACACATGAGCTTGGTCATGCGATGGGACTGCCGGATTATTACCGCTATCAGAATTATCAGAATACGGCTGAGGATGATTACGGCAGAGGATTGAGCGGCGATGCCGGATGGGCGACAATGGATGATGCGCTCGGTGATATGACTGCTTTTGATAAGCTGATGTACGGCTGGTATACCGAAGATGAGGTGTATATCTATTCGGGCGGTACGCAGACCTATACGCTTCAGTCATCGCAGTATGCGCCGAATTGTCTGATCATACCGCGCGGCGATCTGAACGGCTTTTACAGTGAATATTTCGTGATCGAATCCGTCACGCCGGATGAAAATAATGCGATGGGATTTACCTATCGTCAGCCGTTCAGAATGTTTAAGGACAGCGGCGTGCGCATCCTGCATTGCGATGCGGAGATCACGGAAGGCTGGTGGGGACCGGAACTGAAATGGGGCAATTACGGAAAGTATTATAATACCAGCAATAACAGACAGCGTGTTCTGCGTCTGGTCAATAATTTCGGCGGTTTCTTCCACGCAGGGGATGAGATCAACCGAAATGTGGACGGATTTGCGTGGTATGATTCATCCGGTTATCAGACGGTGTCTCCCGATGTATCAATCAAGATCGACAGCTTGCAGGACGGTACGGCAGTTGTGACCGTATCACCTGCTTCAACGCCGATAAGATGGTGGTAATACAATGAACAAACCGCGGAATCATGGATCAGATTCCGCGGTTCATTTTTGTCGAAAAAGTCCTCTGTTCTGAATCAGAATCACACAAGATCAGAACTTTTATTTTAACATCACCGGAAGTTTTTCGACATTCCGCTGTCTTGCGTTTTCCGGAATAATGTGATATAATAACCATAATTAGAAATGACAACGGAGGTGTGTAATGAAATGGGCTCCATTTTTATTCTCATCTTGATAATCTGGCTCATTCTTCCGATCCCACTGCTGATCTTCTGGCTGATCGCAAGAAGCCGCGAAAAACGACAGGCGGCACTGCTCCGAAAACTCATCGCGCAGCAAAGAATTCAGCCGTTTGAAGTACAGCAGGCAGGTCTGGAGAAGATGCTCCCGGCTGCGCTCCGGTCGATGCCGCCGCCTCAACCGGCAGTTCCGACTGCAAATATGCCGGATACTGTGCCGCAGACAACGCCTGTTTCAGCGGATACACAGCTTATGCCGCCGCAGATCATGCCGCCGGAAGTATCTGACGCAGTGCCTGAAAATATCGCCGCTGAGATCCCTGCTGTCAGCGCAGAACGGACGGAACTCCCGACAGAAACGGTACACCCTGTATCCGAGCCGCCGGCTGAATCTGAACCGCTGATCGCAGTTGTTCCGTCTGATGATACGGTTTCCGGTACAGCGCCGCAGGCTCAGCCGCAGTATACCGCCGCTCCGCCTGTGCCCGTTCAGCCTGCCGCATCAAGCACGCAGGCACAGAATCGTGTCTCAGCGATCACTGTCATGCTTTCAGTCGGTGTTCTGCTCATAATCATTGCCGGATTGATCTTCGTTCGCTCCGCATGGGGCAAACTCACCGATGCCGGCAGACTGGCAACCCTTTCCGCAGGCAGTGTTCTGTTCTTCGGTACATCTGCACTGGCACGCCGCATCTGGAAACTGAACCGCACCAGTATGGCATTTTTCACGCTTGGATCGGCATTTCTGCCGATCTCTGTCTGGGCGGCAGGTTATCTCGGTCTGCTCGGTGACGGGCTTTCCAAAGCCGGAGATCCGCGCCTGATCGCGCTTGCATTCGGTTCATTTACGATTATTTCGCTGATCGCGGTTTTGATATACCGTCTGAAAAGCTGGGGGATAGCTTTTCTGTGCGGACTGACTGTATGTTTGACAAGTCTTGCCGGAGCGCTCCCGATTCATCCGGATGCCGCCGCCGCACCGTATCTGTTTGCGCTGTCCCTTTTCGGAATGCTCCTTGCTTTCACTGCAAGAATTGCCGCGCCGCATATTCCCAAGGCGATCGGCAGTGTTCTGGAGCCGTTCACGATCATTCTGAATATTCTCGCATCCATTCCGGCATGGATATTCGCAATGTCCATGTGTGTTATGCTGTATGATGCGTATGCGCCTGACCGCTGGTACTGCGCTGTTCCGGCATTTTTCTCCGCATTTGCATTTTTCGCGCCTGTTCTGACAGAACGGCTGAAAAAACTGACCGCTGTTCCCGTCACGCTGCTGACTGTACCGGCATTTACAGCACTGCTGCTTCCGTCCTGCCGGCCGCTGTTCGCGCTTTCTGTTGAAAACAGAACCGTTCACGCAGAAATCGGCTTTATCGCGCTGATACTGATGCTCTGCGCATTCATTTGGCTGCTCCTTCTGCTGACAAACAGCCTGCCGGATGAAACACGCTCCGGATTTCTGTATGCAGCCGCTGTGCTGACTGCGGCATCTATTCTGGTTCAGTTTATGCTGTTGTATGCAGGATATCCCACAGTTGATGCGATTATTCTGCTGTGTGCCGCTGCTGTACTGCTTGCGGCGTGGATCCTGACAGCAAGGAAAACGGATACCAAACTGCTCAGTATCCTGATCGGTGTTCAGCTCTGGTCGATCTGTCTGAATGTTGCCGGTGCAGTCTATTGGCAGACATCTTTGAAATCGCCGCATTTCAAAGATACGCATTATCTGATCGAAGCGGGCTGTTTCCTGCTCGGATTTGCAGTCCTCGTTCTGCTGAAAAAGCATCGCACCGGTGTTTCCGATCTGCTGCTGACTGTTTCTCCTGCCGTTCCGCTGTTCATGATGATTCAGCAGGAAACGCCGAAACCATTGCAGTATGCCGCGCTGATCGTACTGATCGGCATTGTCCTGCTGATGTATGCTCTGGCATTTGCACATGATACGCGCAAACCGGAACAGCATATCTTTGCGGTGCTATCACCGCTTGTTCTGGCGCTTACGGCTGTCTTTTCCGAAGACGGAATGCTTTCCGCTCTGAAACCGTATACTGTCATGACCTGCTGGAGTATTTGCTCATTTGCACTCGGCTTTGCCGCATATCTGACGACCAAACGGCAATTCCACACTGTTCGGAAGATGATGTTTGCGCTGACGATCATTCCGCCGATCGCTTGTGCAGTGGGTATCGGATTCCTCAATAATCTGTGGTGTATGCTGTGCCTGCTTGTCTGCATGGCAGCGGCAGCCGGTGTATGGCGGATCTTCTCCGCACACGGTTTCCGGAAACTTGCAGCAGCGGCTTTCGGCACGGCACTGTTTCTGCTGCTCAAAGCATCAGCGCTTGGTTTGCGGACTGCGGCAGGCGCATATTCCGTCGATTTTACGATGCTGATGATTGCTTCTGTATGGGTGATCCTGTTTGCACTGCTTGCGCTGGCGATCTCGCGGCGGATGGTTTCCTTTGTCGGCGGCAATGTCATAGCAGATGTCATGCAGTATGCAGTTCCCCTGACTGTTCTGCTGCTGTCGATCCTGATGGTATCCCTTGATTCAAATGAATGGAATCATTTTTATTTCGTCTATGTATTCGGAATGTGTATTCTCGCATGGTTTACGACAAAAAAATCACAGATCATCATGCCGGCGGTCTGTGCGCTTTCCCTGATCATCTCAGTTGAGACACTGCGTTTCCGATCCGGCAGCATATCGACTGTATCGGTTATCATTCAGCTGCTTGGCTTTGCCTGTATGACCGTTCTGTTCCCGTATCTCGGCATTGTATCACGCGAAACGGACGATGAACCGCGAATGCAGCGCCGTTCATGGGTATTGACCGTACTCGGCGGCATTGTTCCGTTCTGGCTGCTGTACGCATCTGAGACAGGTACGATCTCAAAGTATTATACCGACACGCAGACGGAATGGATGAAGTTCTTCGTTCCGATCTTTGCGGCAGGATATCTGCTGCACTTCCTGTTTGTTTTTAAGGATGAAAAACGGAAACGCCGGGTAACGGTCATCGCATCCGCACTTGGTATGATCGCATTCTGGATGCAGCCGTTTGTGAATGTGCAGGATACATGGTTTGAGGGCAAGCTGCATATCATTCCGCTGATCGCATTCGGCGTGGTTCTGCGGATGCTCTATGGCGAAAAGAAAGGCGGTATGTTCCTGTTCGGTGTCGGTATCTATACGATGCTGCGGCTTGCATTCACCGCAATTTCTACAGAAGCCGCCGCAGATCTGCTGACGGTACTTGCAGCTGCATTGCTCATGTTCATCGTATCATTCTTTATCAAGCAGAAAAAGTGGTTTTTGCTCGGCGGCGTTTCGCTGATCCTGTCTGCGTGCTATATGCACATGAAAATCACGGACGGCAAACAATGGTGGGTTTATCTGCTGCTTGCCGGACTGATCCTGATCGTTGTTGCAGGCTCAAATGAAATGCTCAAACAGCGCGGCGATTCGCTCAAATCAAAAGCCGGTCGTTTTCTGGAAGACTGGACATGGTAAAAAAATCCGCGGAATCTGATAATTGATTCCGCGGATTTCAGTTTGTCGATAAAGTCGATAAAGTCCTGTACGGTGAATCGCTCTGCGATTCACTTAGGGGTGCCCTCTATCGCAGGGCACCCCTCTCTGAAAAACGATCCACCGGATCGTTTTATCAGATTCACCCCTGCGGAGCTCCTAAAGTATAGAAAATTTCGTACTCTGCGCACAGGTTTGCTTTGCAAACCGCTGACGACACAAAGGCTCTGCCTTTGGAAACCGCAAGCCTTTGAAAAGGCTTGACCGAAACTTTTATTTTAACATCGCCGGAAGTTTTTCGCAATACCTGAACTATCATGACAAACAAAAGCACGCAGCCGAAAAGGATGTTAACCGATTATCGCTTTGCTTTCAACATATGCCGCTATAAGCATTAACATAAAACCAATAAAAGCACATATTATTTCATTTCTGTTCCATTTAATATCTTTGATCTTTCTTGTGATCGTTTTATTCTTCGTTGTCATCAGTAAGGCTTTATCAGACAGCGAACAAGTGATCAATACTGTTCCGAATAATTCGATCAATCCTGCTCTTTCAGTAATATTGAACATTGAAATAATTCTATCAAACAATGGGATCGATTCAGTTGTTACAGTGAATGACCAAGTTCCAAGTGTTATAGCTGCTATAGATATTGCTAAGAAAAACACATAATATGACATAGATAAGTAATTTTGTTTTTCGTTATTCCTTTTGCTGAATATACTGCCAATAAATATTGCTGATATACTGATCATATTCCAAGCAAATATCTGAATAGTACATAAGAAAACATTAGTTGATGTCTGAAAATCGGCTGTACGATTTTTGTTTAATAAAAATCCTTCAGGTAACAGAAAATAGCTTAAAGTAGTTACTCCAAAAAATATAACAATAAATAAAACAGATAAAGTAATTATCCTTTTAGATATTTTTTCTGATGTTAGATTTTCTCTTATCATAGTTGCCACCTTCATTTGATTGCGCCCAGGTCTTAAATCTTACAGTTTGCAGTATTACAATACTTCATACTACTTTAACTATTATATTGTAACAAATATGTTGAAAATCATCAAGTCATTTCCATTGCAATATACAGGTGTGAAAGCTACCCTATTCGGGTCTCTTTCTCGTCAGATAATACACCGCCAGCGCCTATTTTTATTATAATATGAATTCTGATTTTTTGCCATAAGCAGTAATATACGCCTGTTTCTGCGCTCTTGTAAGGGCAACATAGAGCAGATATGCGTGCTTTGAAATATTACATCTGTGCGTTGAACAGGCTCTTGAGGTTATATACAACGTCGTCGTTGTCTGCGTTGATGCTTGCGGCTTCATTGATCGCAGAAAGCTCCTGCAATTCCTTGAGGTTGGCATTATAGCCGATCGTGTAGACCGGAATTTCCAGACCGCTGACGACCGGGCTCAGTTTGTGGAGCGAACATCCGGCATTCTGTGCGCCGTCACTCAGAACAAAGAGCAGCGGCTTGATACTCTGACCGGTTTCTGCCTGCGCCTGTTCCTGTGCTTTCAGAAGCATATCAAGCGCAACAAGAACTGCATCATAAGTTGCGGTATTGCCGCCCTGCGTGAGGTCTTCCACTGCACCGGTAAAGTAGCTGCGCTGATTGAGGTCGAATTTTGCGATCGGCAGATTGATCTCAACATTTGTGCTGTAGCTGACCAGACCGACATAATTGGTGTCATTGATATACTGGGATGCATTGATCAGGGAAGACTGCAAATTCTGAAGCGGTGCGCCGCCCATACTGCCGGATACGTCTGCAACGAAGACTGCCATGACCGGACTGCCGGCATCTTTTTCTGTTTTCCAGAGTTTCTGAGCGCTCTCCAAAGTTTTGCCGTTGACATCGAGATCGGCAGATTTATAATCATCCAGATAATTGAAGCCGTATTTCTTTGCAGAACGCTGTGCGTCATCACCCTGCACATAATCTGCGAATGCTTTTGCCAGTTCCTGCTGTTCGCTGCTGAGATCACCGATCGTATACAGCGGACTGTCGTGACGCACGCCGAACGGGATAAATTCATAATCGCGCAGTTCCGTTGCATTGTAATAGCCCTGATACTCCATCAGGAATGCATCGAGAACGCCGTTCTTTGCCGCTTCACGCATTTGCAGCGTGGTGTAGGCGACAAATGGAACATTTTTCTGGAAGGAACGGAAGGTTTCCGTTGCCTTTGTGCTGAGGATATCCGCAGAGTCAAATTCATCAAGTGCGGAAACAAGGAAATTCAGACCGGTTGAGGATGCGTAGGGGTTGGTATAGCCCATTGTGATCTCACTTTTGATCGTTGCCTGAACGATCGTGCTGATATTGACCTCTCCGTAGGATTCCTTCAGTTTCTGGCTTGTTTCCTTGCTGATCAGGATACCTGCCGTATTGCCCGAAAGACGGTCTGTTACCATATCAATCTTGACATTTTCAGCCGCGATCATTTCACCCCAAAGCACATTGGAAGGCGAATATGCTTCCGGAACATATTTGCCGGAAATGATGTAATCGACCGCCGCGCCGGATGCGATCGGACGGACAGAGATCGTTGCCCATTCGCCGTCGATCGTATAATGCGAGGAATTGAAGTCCTCAGCGACTTCATTGAGCCATCCGTCAGTACCGGATGATGCTTTTTCGGTCGAGGAGATGATCTCAATATTGATCGCGCCTCTGCCGGTGACACTCATCGGATACTTGGAAATATCCGGCAGTTCTTCTGCGAGGTTTGAACCTGTTATTTCAACGGTTGCCTTGCGTGCGGTCTTTTCTGTTACGTTGACATCTTTCAGCAGTTTGTTCATCTGTGTGAGTGCTGAATCACGGGAGATCTCCTGTTTGGATTTGCCGATGTTGCGGCTGACTAAAATGCCGCCGATGATACCGCCGGCGAGGATCACGCCGAGGACTGCAATAAATGCTGTGTTTTTCGATTTTGAATTTGCCATTGATAGCTCCTTTCAGTTGATGAAATAATATGATAGGCTCATGCGAAACGGATTCAGCCGAAGGATCGGCGCTGCAAATATGCATTGTCTGCACAGTCAAATTCGGTTAGGGTATCATCCTGCGTGCGGATGCTGTGCAGCGTATCGGCAAGAACATCCAGACAGGGGACTGCTTCCGGCAAATCGAGATCCATCTGTGTGACCTCAATGACCAGATTTTCAAAATCATGGAGCAGCTTTTCGTTTTCATCGAGTCTCTGCTGTAGAAAAGCTGCGTGTCTGCTGCGAAATTCCGGCTCTGTCTGATCACAGAATTCCAGACGATAGAGGATCTGACGGCAGTTTTTGAGGATATATTCCTCTGCTTCATTGCCGCTGCGGATGAAAGGATGATCGCTTCCGAGCATTGTGAGTAGCGCCTTTTGTTTCTGCTCCAGACGTTCGATCTGATGGATGGCGCGTTCACCATAAGTGCCAAGCGGCATATCATAAAGCGGCAGAGAACGCAGTGCGTGCAGATGATCGCTGCGTGTTTTCAGCGGTGTGCCGCCGGATCTTTGCGCAGGCTGTTTCTGCGCTGCCGTCTGTGTATCTTTTTGAACGCAATACTTCATGAGTCTGATACTCAGGAAGATCGTCAGCGGAAAAACACCTGTCACTAGGGTGACGATAACGGCGGCAGCCAGGCAGACTATTTTTGCGGTTAGCTCCGGATCGGATGACTGCTGTACAGCGATCGTCGGGCTTTTGAATGATTCATTCTGAATTTGAAATGTGCGGAAGCACTGCGGGCAGACCGCTGTGTTTCCTGATGTCCGCCGTAATGTCAGCCGGCAGGCGGGGCATTGATTGTTTACATAGTTCTGCATGAAAACCCATCCTTTCATGGGCGGCACCATGCGTGTCGTCAGATTCTGAACTGTCTTTGTTGTTTATGTATTATTGCATCATCGTCTGCTGCGGCGGTTCGGAAGAACCGTACTGCTGATCCCAGTCCTCAGTGCCGTTGCTGCGGACGCTGCGGAGTGCATTGGTCAGTTCGGTCAGGCAGGGTGTTGATGCAGCGGTTGCGTTGTCGCCGATTTGTGATACTTCAAGAATCAGATTCTCGAAATCAGAAAGCACATGGGCATTTTCTCCCAATACTTCCTGCAAATATACAACGTGCATATTGAGCTTGTGTGCATCGTTTTTATCATAGATCATAACGCGGTTCAGGATGCGCTTGCAGTTTGCGAGGACATACTGATCGACTTCGTTTGCGGTTGTGAGGAACGGGCTGTCTTTGGAATCATCGAGAATGGAACGCAGGGCTTTCTGTTTGCGCTTGAGAGATTCCAGCTGATTGACAGCAAGCCGGATGTATTCAGCGAAGGGTGTATCCTCATTGAGCCACGCCTGAAATGCGCGGATATAATCATCGGCATCCTTGAGCTTTTTCGCATCGCTGACCGCAGATGCGCTGGTACTGCGGAGAATCAAAAAGTCCGCAGCGATCGCGATTGCAAAAAACAAGGCGAGTATGACCAAGCGCAAACCGAGAGAGTAGATATCCATTATATTAAACAGACAAATTGCAAAC
>JAZQOZ010000019.1:0-20326 GCA_045628085.1 Oscillospiraceae bacterium
TATCTTGTGTTATACTAATATCCATGAGAGATAGACCTCTTTCTGTTGTGGATTTGGTGTGGTAACTTTATTCTAACAGATTTTCGTCTATCTCTCAACCTTTTTTCTTCTTTTGTCCAAGATCTATTGTAGCACAACAAATTGATGATGTGTCGAAACATTCGATTTCTTGACTTTTTTCTCCGCTTATGCTATAATATAAGTTGACTTTTTATGAACGGCTGTAAAACCGTTTTTCGATTTCCGAACGGGAGGTATCTATGAATCAAAGCAACAGCCGCACCGGCGAGATCGTTCATGTCAGCCTGTGCGGTATTGCAGTCAATCTGGTACTGGTTATCCTGAAAATGATCACCGGTCTGGCTGCGCATTCGATCGCTGTCATTCTTGACGCGGTCAATAACCTCAGCGATGCACTTTCCTCTATTATCACGATCATCGGTGCAAAGCTCGCCTCAAAAGCCCCCGACCGCAAACATCCTTACGGTCACGGCAGGATCGAATATGTCAGCGCATCCCTTATCGCGCTGCTCGTACTGATCGCAGGCTTTGCTTCCATGAAAGAATCCATCGCAAAGCTCATTCATCCGGTCGAAACAAAGCACTCTGTTCTCTCACTGACCGTTCTTGCTGCGGCGATCGCGGCGAAACTGTTTCTTGGAAGATTCTACCAGAAAAAAGGAAAAGCGCTCAATTCCGATTCACTGAAAGCATCTGGGACGGACGCGCTTTTTGATGCGGTCATTTCCGCCGCCGCACTGATCTCTGCCGTTATCAGCATGACGCTCGGCTGGAATCTCGAAGGTCTGCTCGGCATCGTGATCTCGGTTTTCATCATGAAAGCCGGTTACTCGATCATTTCCGAAACGCTCAATCATATCATCGGTATCCGCGCAGACGATGATTTTACTTCGCAGATCAAAGCCTGCATCTGCGAAAACCCTGCCGTTCACGGCGCTTATGACCTGATCCTGCATAACTACGGTCCGGATAAATATTTCGGCTCAGTCCATGTTGAACTGGATGACGGCATGACCGCAAGGGAAATTGATGCGCTGACACGCTCCCTTGTTCCGCAGATCTATCAGGATTACGGCGTTCTGCTGACGATCGGCGTATACGCCGCAAATACACATAATGATACCGCCGTTCAAATTCGTGAAACTGTCCGGCATATCATCGGGCAGTATCCGGAGATCCTGCAAATGCACGGCTTTTATGTGGAGGAGGCGGCACGCGCCGTTTCTTTTGACATTCTGCTCGATTATGACATGGACGATGCTTCCGAACTGACTGCCGACATCAGCAGCGCATTGACGGAGCGCTTTCCGGATTATCAGTTTTTTATCAGCATTGACCGCGATTTCAATGAATAAAATCTAAGGATTAGGAGGCTGCACATGGTTTTCAGCAGCTTTGCATTTTTACTCTGGTTTCTGCCGTTCTGCCTGATCGTTACCCTGCTTTCACGCAGAAAATCGCAGAATCTTGTCCTGCTGTTCTTCAGCATCATCTTTTATGCATACGGTGCAAAGGAAACACCGCTGTATCTCTGGCTGATCCTCGCTTCTGTCGTGATCAACTGGGCATTCGGAATGCTGATCGGCAAACGTGACAAGTTCCAGAAGCTCTATCTGACACTCGGTCTGATATGGGATTTCGGGAATCTGCTCGTATTCAAATATACGGATTTCTTCATAGAAAATATCAATCTGCTGCCAAATGTCAATCTGCCGCTGACGAATCTGATCCTGCCGCTTGGCATCAGTTTCTTCACATTCCAGATCGCATCCTATCTGATCGACGTTTATCGCGGTGATGTCAAGGTCGAATACAATCTGATCGACCTCGGAACATATATCCTGCTCTTTCCGCAGCTCATCGCCGGCCCGATCGTCCGTTTCTCGGATGTGCAGAAGGAACTGCATGACCGCACGATACGCCGCAGCGAATTTATCGAGGGCTTACAGCTTTTCATCATCGGTCTCGGCAGAAAAGTGCTGCTTGCCAATACGCTCGGCGGTCTTTGGTCGGATTTGCAGGCGGTCGGCTATGATTCGATCTCAACGCGCGCTGCATGGCTCGGCATCATCGCCTACAGTATGCAGCTTTACTTTGATTTCTCCGGATATTCGCAAATGGCGATCGGCATGGGGCTCATGCTCGGATTCCATTTTCCGCAGAATTTCAATCACCCTTATATCTCCACAACCATGACCGAATTCTGGCGGCGCTGGCATATCACGCTCGGCACATGGTTCCGCGAATACGTCTATATCCCTCTCGGCGGCAACCGCAAAGGTCAGAAGCGGATGTACTTGAATATGCTCGCAGTCTGGGCATTGACCGGTTTCTGGCACGGCGCTGACTGGAATTTCATTCTCTGGGGTCTCCTGCTCTTTGTACTGATCGCGCTCGAAAAAGCAAAGATCGGCAAATATCTCAATGAACATAAATGGCTCGGTCATCTCTATATGATCTTCTGGATCCCGATCTCGTGGCTGCTCTTTGCAATTTCCGATATGAAGCAGCTCGGCATCTATTTTGCAAAGCTCTGGGGATTCGGCTGCCCTGCACTCATGGCAAAGGACTACGTGAAGTATTTCGGCACATACGGCAAATGGCTCATTATCGGTCTGATCTTCTGCACCGCACTGCCCGAAAACATCTTCAAAATGATGAAGAACCGTCACAAAAACAATTTTGGACAGTTCTTCTGGCTGCTCGAAACAGCAGCAGTCGTCATTCTCTCTGTTATTTTCCGCAAGTGGCTCTGGCTGCTGTTCGTTATCCCGATCATTCTGCGCGAAATGCTCTATACCAGACTGCCGAAAAAGAATAAGCCCATTTTTAATCAGATTTTCTGGGTTCCGGAGCTGCTGGTCGTACTCGGCGCATCATGCTACTGTATTTATATGGGAATGAACGATCCGTTCCTGTATTTCCGGTTCTGAGAAAGGAGGACAACCATTATGCATATCTCGCAATCCAATAGATCTGTCCTCGCGGTCATTTTTACCGTACTGTTTCTCATAACCGGCAGACTGTTCGTCTGGAAACCTGATAAATCTGATAAACTGCCGCAGCAATATGATCCGCAGAATCAGATCGCAGAATCACTCCAGACTACCTTTTCCATGCAAACGACCGTCACGACAACAACCACCATCACCACAACAACCGAAACAACTACGACCGTTACGACACAGTTCAGCAGATTTGAACTGATCCCGCCGGATGTCCCATTCAATCCTGATACTGCCGCACCGGCAGACGGAAGCGGCAGCACAACAGACCTGACGACAACGACTTCTACTACAACCGTTCCGGTCACAACGACTGAACAGACCACCGAACCGCCGCAGACGACGACCGAAGCGCCGAAAACCGATGCACCTGCATCAGCCGGATACTTCAACGATGCGCTGTTTATCGGCGATTCGCGGACGGTCGGCATTGCATCCTACAGCCCGATCGACGGCGCAACCTACTTTGCAACAGTCGGTCTGAGCACCTACAAGATCGACGGTGCGATCAGCGAAGTACCGGATACGCAGGGACAATCCTTTGCACAGGTACTCGGAAAAAAGAAATACGGCAAGGTCTATATCATGCTCGGCATCAATGAACTGGGCATGGATTTCGGTACAACCATGCAGAATATGGACGGGCTGATCTCGAGAATCCGCAGTGCAAGCCCCGGCGCAAAGATCATTCTCATGGGCAACCTGCACGTTGCGGCGCATCGCCACTACAATGACGGCGTTGTCAATAACACGCAGATCAACAGTTTCAATTCCCTGCTTGCGGCAAAAGCGGATAATCAGTCGATCTTCTATCTGGATGTGAATCCGGTCTTTGACGATGCAAGCGGCTGCCTTGACAGTCAGTACACCAGTGATGATACGCACCCCTATGCAAAGTATTATGTCACATGGTCGGAATGGCTGCAAAATCACACATTCTGAGGAGATTCCCAATGAAAGCCAATTTACCGAAGATTCCGGATGAAATGCAGAATATGAACAAGGGTGTCGCCGCGATACAGCTTGTCTGCTTTCTGGTCATATTTCTGACCATTTATCTGCTGCTGCGAAAGGTCGTTCATGCACTGCCGCTGCGCATTCTGATCCTGCTTGCAGATTACTTTGTCACCGCAATGATCTCGTATACGCTGATTCGTCCGGCTGCAATGAAGCTGGATGAAAAGCTGAAAAAGAAATAACCGCCCATATCACTGCTGTATTCCTGCACCGGTGATAGCCCGAACGGAGATTATTATGAATAATGCCGCAATCGCAAAGGAAACGATCCGGATAACGGAAGAACGCGAATATCAGATCGGCGATCAGACCGTTCTGCTGCCTGCTGCCGATTATGATTCCGTTGATGTTCTCACGCCGGATGCCGCTGAAACGCTCCTGCATGAACCGCTGCCGGAACCTGAGCAGACTGTTCCGTGCAAAATCGAGGTCACAACAGAAGATTCCTTTTCTGCCGCAAAGCGTCTGGGCAATGCACTTGTACTGAATTTTGCCAATGCACACCATGCAGGCGGCGGATTTATGCTCGGTGCAAATGCACAGGAAGAAGCCCTCTGCCGATGCAGTACGCTTTATGCTTCGATCTCATCTGCTGACGCATCCGAAATGTACCGCTACAACAATCTTCATATTCATGCAGCCGATTCCGATTATATGCTGCTTTCCCGTGATGTTGCAGTATTCCGCGATCAGCATTGTGAATTGCTGCCGGAACCGTTTCCGGTCGGTGTGATAACTGCCCCTGCCCCGAACCGCCGCGGCGCGGCTGTTCTCGCATCCAAGAAAACACTGGAAGATACATTCCTTCGCCGTTCACAGATCATTCTTCGCACTGCCGTCCGATACGGTTACCGGAATCTGGTGCTTGGTGCATGGGGATGCGGCGCATTCGGCAATGATCCGGTCATGGTTGCCGGATGTTTCCGTCAGGCTTTGGAAACCGATCAGATCCGTATGTATTTTGATACGGTATGCTTTGCGGTTTACGGCAGTCAGGACAGTAAAAATTACCGCGCATTCTCAGATACATTCAAATCATAACAAAACGCCTGCGTTGGTTTGAACGCAGGCGTTTCAGTTATACTTTAGCATTAACCGCATATCAGTATCCGCACACTACAAGGACAAAATCTCCGACAATTACCCCAACTGCCAATATACTCATAATCAGCCAGATATTCGCATTGCCCTTGCCGACCGCCCTCTTCAATGCAGGCAAAATCAATTTTGCAAAAATCACCGCCAGTAATCCGAATATCAGACTGCTGATCAGCGAAATGCGATCCTGCACCGTCAGGATCCAGTCCTTATATGTCCAGAAACTCCGATGAAACAGAAATTCCAGCAGATACGAGCATCCGTATTCAAATACACTTGCGATCAACGTACTCAGCACAAAATACACACTGCCGCGCTTTACCTTATGCAGCAGCAGATACAGTCCCCATGCACCGAAACCGTAGATCGGACACATCGTCAGATGCAGCATTCCGCGGTTATATATATGATGATAAAGAACATATACACAGATCTCCTCATATATCCAGCCGCCGAACGCCGCTGTGATAAATCCCCAGATCAGCAGCGAAAATTTCTGCCGCCTGCCGAATTCAGACATCTTCGTGTCCCTCCTTTTCTGCGATTCTGCCTGTATCATACCATATCCTTTTTCATAAAGCAAGGGCTTTTCGCAGATTGTATCCCGAATGTAAGCGGATTGTAAATTGCGCCGATTCGTCACAAATACCGGAGATTCCCGACACATCTGCACGGATTGATATAGAAAATCACTTTTCGGGGAATCCGGTTGCATTTTTGAAAGAAATGTGCTATAATATTCTTTATAAGATAAACGGCACGTTTAGCGGATACTGCATCAGCAGAGAGAAAGGATGATTGTGCGTGTTCAATGAATTTGCACCGGAATGGGACGGCTTTACAGCCGGAAGATGGAGCAATACCTCGGTCAATGTCAGAGATTTCATTCAAAAGAACATCACCCCCTATGACGGCGATGCATCATTTCTGGAAGGTCCGACAGAAGCAACAAAAAAGCTCTGGGCACAGGTCATGGAGCTTTCCCGACAGGAACGAGAAGCAGGCGGTGTCCTCGATATGGACACAAAGATCATTTCAACGATCACCTCACACAGCGCAGGATATCTGGATCAGTCGCTTGAAAAGATCGTCGGCTTGCAGACAGACAAACCCTTCAAGCGTGCATTACAGCCGTTCGGCGGCATCCGTATGGCACAGCAAGCCTGCAAGGAATATGGCTATACTGTTGATCCGGAAGTTGTCGATATCTTTACCAAATACAGAAAAACACATAATCAAGGCGTTTTCGATGCCTATACGCCCGAAATGCGCCTTGCCAGAAAATCTGCGATCCTCACAGGTCTGCCCGATGCTTACGGCAGAGGCAGAATCATCGGTGACTACCGCAGAATCGCACTCTACGGCATTGATCTTCTGATCGAGGATAAGGAGCATCAGAAGGCAACCCATTTTGTCCGCATGACCTCGAAAAATATCCGTCTGCGTGAGGAGCTTTCCGAACAGATCCGAGCGCTCGGCGAACTCAAGGAACTCGGCAGGATCTACGGCTTCGATATTTCCCGTCCGGCAAAAAATGCACAGGAAGCCGTCCAGTGGCTCTATTTCGGCTATCTCGCCGCTGTCAAGGAACAGAACGGCGCTGCTATGAGCCTCGGCAGAACATCCACATTCCTCGATATCTATATCCAGCGTGATCTCGAACGCGGCATTCTCACCGAACGGGATGCGCAGGAGATCATCGACCACTTCATCATGAAGCTCCGTATGGTCAGATTTGCACGTACCCCTGAATATAATGCACTGTTCTCCGGCGATCCGACATGGGTAACGGAATCCATCGGCGGCGTTTCCGTAGACGGTCAGCACATGGTCACGAAAAACTCCTTCCGCTATCTCAATACACTCAATAATCTCGGTACTGCACCGGAACCGAATCTGACCATTCTCTGGTCCAAGAAACTGCCGATGAATTTCAAGCGGTTCTGCGCGGAAATGTCCATCAAATCTTCATCCATCCAGTATGAAAACGATGACCTGATGCGCGTCACACACGGCGATGATTACGCGATCGCCTGCTGTGTCTCGTCTATGGTCGTCGGCAAGGAAATGCAGTTCTTCGGCGCAAGAGCAAACCTCGCAAAATGCCTGCTCTATGCGATCAACGGCGGCGTGGACGAAGTCATGAAAGTGCAGGTCGGCCCGAAATACCGTCCTGTGACCGGCGATTATCTCGACTATGACGATGTCATGGATAAGTACGATCAGATGATGGAATGGCTCGCTGAACTGTACGTCAATACGCTGAATATTATTCATTATATGCATGATAAATACTCCTACGAAAAATTGCAGATGGCGCTCCATGACAGAGATGTCAAGCGCTATTTTGCGACCGGTATCGCAGGACTTTCGGTTGTTGCGGATTCTCTCAGTGCGATCAAATATGCAAAGGTCAAGTGTATCCGCGATGAAAACGGCATTGTCGTTGATTATGAGATCGAAGGCGATTTCCCGAAATACGGCAATGATGACGACCGCGTCGATCAGATCGCTGTCAGCATCGTCAAGACTTTCATGGACAAGATCCGCAAGCACCACACCTACCGCGACAGCATCCCGACCATGAGCATCCTGACGATCACCTCAAATGTCGTTTACGGTAAGAAAACCGGCAATACGCCGGACGGCAGAAAGCACGGCGTTCCGCTTGCACCGGGCGCAAATCCGATGCACGGCAGAGATACACACGGCGCTGTCGCCTCGCTCAGCTCCGTTTCCAAACTGCCTTTCCGCCACGCGCAGGACGGCATCTCCAATACCTTCTCTATCATTCCGGATGCGCTCGGCAAGGATACAAGAATTTTCTCCGGCGACCTTGATCTCGATGAACTGCGTCTGGAGGATGTCGATGAAGCCGACTGAACCGCTGCACGATGCCGATGCGCTTGCATCACTGCTCGATGAACTCATGGAAAACGGCACGCAGCATATCAATCTGACCGTAGGCGAGCAAATGCGCATCCAGACGGTCAACAGCACAGACTGTTCGCCGCAGGGCGCTTGTGCCGTTCCGAATTTTGATCGCAATGACGATGATCCGGAAGTTGATCCACTGCCGGATGAAGCACGAAAGGAGCATTCTCATGGCAAATGAACAGCAGATCGACAATCTCGTAGAACTGCTTGACGGCTATGTCGAAAAGGGCGGCCATCATCTCAACGTCAACGTATTTACGCGCGAAACCCTGCTCGATGCACAGGCACATCCGGAGAAATATCCGCAGCTTACCGTGCGCGTTTCCGGTTATGCGGTCAACTTTATCAAGCTGACAAAGGAACAGCAGGACGATGTCATTTCGCGTACCTTCCACGAGAAAATCTGAACCATGAAAGCCCACACCATTTCGGCGTGGGCTTTGCTTTCGGAGGAAACTATGCTTGGTAATATTCATTCAACGGAGAGTTTCGGGACGGTTGACGGCCCCGGCATCCGCTTTGTGATCTTCTTTCAGGGATGCCCGATGCGCTGTCTGTACTGCCACAATCCGGACACTTGGGATACGGCACAGAATCAGCAGTTCTCCGCTGAGGAACTGCTTGCGCAATATCGCCGCAATTCCGCATTCTACCAGCACGGCGGCATCACTGCGACCGGCGGCGAACCAATGCGTCAGCTCCCCTTTCTCACAGAGCTGTTTCAGGCGGCACACGCGGAGCATATCCACACCTGTCTTGACACATCCGGCATCTGCTTTGATCCGGCACATCCGGAAAAATTTGATGCACTCATGGCGGCAGCTGATCTTGTCATGCTCGATATCAAGCATATTGATGATGAAAAGCATCGCCGCCTGACCGGTCATTCCAATCAGAATATTCTCGCATTTGCGCAGTATATCAGTGAACGCGGCGTTCCGGTCTGGATTCGTCATGTCATTGTTCCGGAATGGACAGATGATGCAGATGAGCAGTATCGTCTGGGAAAATTTATCGGCGGACTGCGGACGCTGAAAGGGCTGGATGTCCTGCCCTATCACGATTTCGGCAAACAAAAATATGCCGCACTCGGCATGGATTATCCGCTTGCCGATACGAAGCCTGTCACGACTGAAACAGCAGCCGAAGCCCGTCAGCAGATTCTCCGCGGAATCAAACAGCGGCTCAGAGAAGAAGCAATATCAAACAAATAATCCGGTATACAAAACGCATACCGGATTCAGTCTGTCGAAAAACTTCCGGTGATGACAAATCAAAAGTTTTGGTCGAGCTTTTTCAAAAGCTCGCAGGTCAAGGGCAGCGCCCTTGCCGATGTCCGCAGACATCGGAACACCCCCATCCTATCAGCACGGGAAGATAGGGGCATGGGGGAAGACACCCAGCATGGGGCATCTTCCCCCATTATGAATCTCCATTCCGCTCTTGTATTATTCTGATTCAGAACAGAGGACTTTATCTACAAGCTGAATCCGGTATGCAAAACGCATACCGGATTCTGTTTATCATACTATCAGCACTTTCGTTTCCTGCATACAGCCGAAATAACCGATGACACAATAAAAACAAGCAGATTCACCAGAATTACGCTTGCGCCCACTGCCGTATCAATCCACAGCGACAGGAACAGTCCGCCCAGAAAGCATCCGACCGAGATCACGACAGCAGTCAGCACGACACCTTTGAAATGTCTGTTCAGGCGCATTGCAGTCACCGCCGGAAAGATCATCAGACTTGAAATCAGCAGCGCACCCATCATCATCATGCCGAGTACGACCGTGACTGCTGTCAGGACCGCGATCAGCAAATTGTAAAACCGCACGTTCAAACCGGTCGCACGCGCAAAATTCTCGTCAAATGTCACAGCGAATATCTTATCATAGAACAGCACATAAACCAGAATCACGCAGATGCTCAGAATTACGCTGAATATCACATCGCTGCGCGTCATGGCAAGAATGCTGCCAAACATATAGTGACTGACATCAGTTGTCAGATTCGCCTTTGAAGATGCAAGAATACCCAATGCAAGTGCTGAGGTCGAAAACAGTGCGATCGCCGTATCGCCGCCGATTTTGCTGTTCTCCGAAAGCCGAAGCAGGATATATGCCGCAAGGATCACGACCGGAATCGCCACTTTCATCGGTGCCCAGCCGAGCGCGACCGCGATACACAGCGTACCGTAGCCGACATGAGAAAGCCCGTCACCGATCATCGAACAGCGTTTCAGTACCAGACTGACACCCAGCAGACTCGCGCACAGGCTCACCGCAATACCGGCAATCAGTGCAGGCAGCAAGATCACCGAAATATATTCCGGTGTCAGAATTTGCGAAAGATCACTCATCGCTGCTGCCCTCCCCCGTATGATGCGCACAATTCGCACAATGCTCCGCCGGCGCATTTTCGCCGAGAAACCGTTTTCCGACTGCACTTTCTGCGTAATCTGCACAGCTTCCGAAGAAATTTTCCTGCTTGCCGATATGCAGAATCTTCTTCGCATGACGAACTGCACATTCCACATCATGCGTCACCATAATGACCGTAATGCCGTGATCATTATGGATATGCTGCAAAATGCCGTATAATTCCGTTGCAACAAGCGGATCAAGTCCCGTCAGCGGTTCATCCAGCAGAAGCAGTTTTTTTGTCGCACAAAGCGCCCTTGCAAGCAGAACGCGCTGCTGCTGACCGCCCGAAAGCTCCCGATAGCTGCGGTCTGCAAGCTGCGTGATATTCAGGCATTCCATCTGTTCGGCTGCACGTTTCTTTTCTGCCTTGCTGTAAAACGGATGGATCGCCCGTCCGTTCAGGCAGCCCGAAAGCACGACCTCACGCACGGATGCAGGAAATGTCCGCTGTATCATGCTCTGCTGCGGCAGATAACCGATCTCGTTCCGTTTCAGACCGTCCCCGAATTTCAGCGAACCGCCGTCCGCCTGCTTCAAACCGAGCAAACACTTCATCAGGGTGCTTTTTCCGGAGCCGTTTTCGCCGACTATGCACAGATAATCGTGTTTTTCAACGGTAAAGCTGAGATTTTCCTGCACGATCAGCGATTCATACCGCAGAGTCAGATTTTCACAGGTAATATATGCCATATCAGTTCAATGCCTCCTCGATCGCATCGAGATTCTCGGTCATAAGCTCCTGATAGTGCATTCCTGCATTATAATCCATCAGCGAAACATTATTGCAGGATTGCAGCAGCAATGCCTTTGCACCGGTCGCACTGCTGACGGCATCCGCAATTTTCTGCGTGGAATTTTCCAGATAGAACACCGTTTTGATATTCTCATCCTTGACTTTTGAGATAAGGAAGGAAAGCGTTGCAGGCGATGCGTCGTTATCGCTGCTGCATCCGGAAAATGCGGCATAATAATTCCAGCCGTATGCCTCTGTCAGATAGCGGAACGGAAATCTGTCCGCAAAGATCAGCGTATCTCTATTGGCATTATCATGGATCTCTCTTGCGCGCTGGTCCAGTTCCAGCAGTGATGCATGGAGCTTTTCATAAGCCGCATCGCAGTGTTCCTGTTCCTTCGGTGCGATCTGATTCAAACTTCTCTGTATTGCCGTGAGCATCTTGTCAGCATTCAGCGGTGCTGTCCAGATATGCTCATCAGTTTCATCTCCGCCGTGCTCATCTTCATGTTCTTCTTCCGGCTCCATGCCCTCGACCGTTTCCTCGGAGAGCAGATCCACGCAGTCAAACATCCGCAGGTTTTCTTTCTTCTGACGGCTTGATTCGATGAGTTTTTCCGCCCATGTTTCCGAAGTTCCGCCGACATACACGAACAGGTCACAGCTCTGGATCGCCGCTACATCGGCAGGTGTCGGCTCATAGGAATGGCTTTCGCCGCCGGGTGTCAGCAGCAGCTTTACTTCGACCGGCTTTTCATATTCGGCAGTAAGCTGCTTTACAAAATCATAGGTTGTAAAAACGGTCGTCACGACGGTCAGCGTATCATCTTTCGCCGTGCCGCAGCCCGAAAGCAGACCGCCGCAAACGGTCAGTGCAGCGGCGAGCGTGAGAAATTTACGTGTTTTCATTCTGTTCTCCTTTGTTCTGATGCTTGATTCCGGCAAGGCGGCAGTTTCCGCAGACACCGTAAAAAACAGTCCGCGCCGGATCAATCGCAAAATCATGTTCTGCCGCAACATGGTCAGCGATCTCATGCAGATGATCGCAGTTGAGATGAAAGAGCGTATTGCATACAGTGCATTTCAAATGAAAATGCTGATGACAGCTGCCTGTTTTCGCCTCTGCACCGGCATACTGCCAGCAGGCACTTCCGCGGTCATCGAGTGCATAGCGGCGGACAAGCCCCTGTGCTTCGAGTTTTTCGAGCTGACGGTAGACAGTTGCCGAACCGATCGGCACGCCCTCGTTATTCAGCGCAATGAGCAATTCAGCCGCCGTAATATGCTCGGTACTGTGAGATTCCAGATATTGCAGGATCTGCGCTTTTTGTCTGGTCTGGTATTCGCTTCCGCGCGGCATACCATTCACCTCCGGAAAATGAAAATGATAACCTTTATCAATTTAATTCTATTATATCATATTATCATGGGAATTGCAAGGGGCAATACAAAAAAAGTGACCGCATCACGGCATGGGAACAAAATCAGCTCTGAATACTGTCTGCCGCGGAAAACGAAAGCCTTTTGTGCAGCAAGTCCCCTATTGTAATTTTTCAATAAATGTGGTATAATAAGTACGGTTTATGGATACGCTCACGGAAAGGAGAATTGCAATGGAAATCGACCGTACAAATATTCCGCTTTTCCTGAATGATTACCTCACCTATCTCGATGTGATCCGCGGAAAAGCCAAGCGCACCGTCACAGAATACTATAACGATATCTGTCTGTTCCTGCGCTGGCTTCATTGCAAAAACCAAAAGCGCCCCCTCTCCGAAGCAGGTGAAACCGAGATCGCCGATCTCCCCTTTTCTGAGATCGAAGCCGTCACGGTTTCCGTCCTCTATGATTATATCCGCTATCTGCGCGATGACCGCGGCAATACGCCGCGTTCTGTTTCACGCAGACTGAGCGCAGTCCGCAGTCTGTTCAAATATCTGACCAAGACAAAAGGAATGCTCCAGACCGATCCCTGTCAGAATCTGGAATTGCCGGCTGTCAAAAAAGCACTTCCCCGTTTTCTCACGCTCGAAGAAAGTCAGCGGATGCTCCATACAGCCGAAAACGAACAGGATTCACCGGAAAAGCTGCGCGATTACTGCATTATCACGCTGTTTCTCAACTGCGGTTTCCGTCTTGCGGAGCTGGTCGGCATGAACAAAGGCGATGTCGATTTCTTCAATCGTCAGATCCGCGTCCTCGGCAAGGGCAGCAAGGAACGCATCGTTTATCTCAATGATGCCTGCCTTTCCGCACTTCAGGATTATCTCGCCGCACGCGAAAATCCCCCCGAAGAACCCTATGCGCTCTTTCTCAGCCGCAATCACCGGCGCATCAGCCGCCGCAGAGTGCAGCAGATCGTTGAGAATCACCTGACCGCCGCAGGACTCGGCGGCAAAGGACTTTCCACGCATAAGCTCCGCCATACCGCCGCAACGCTGATGTATCAGCACGGCAGCGCCGATATGCTTACGCTGAAGGAAATTCTCGGTCACCAGTCCATTTCTACGACAGAGATCTATACGCATCTCTCCAGCAGACAGCGGCAGGATGCCATCGACAGCAATCCGCTTGCCGGAGAACATCTGCATCATTCAAAAAAATAAGGAAAGGATATCATAATGGAAAGCAAAGAGATTTTTGCCGTCATTCTCGCAACGCTCGGCATTATTCTTGTTATCGGCGTTTTGAGTCTGATCACTAAAAAAGACACCGAAACGGAACAGGATCCCATACCGGAAACGACAGAAATCACGACACCGGAGCCGATCTATCTGCAAACAGATATCTGGGATCAGCTCCGTGAACAAAATGCGACAACTGTCACAACCGATACGACCGCTTCAGCCGGTTCGGATATGACCGGCACTGAAACCGCTGCACTGCCGGAAGGCACTGAAACTGCGGTTACCGGTTTCTCAGACGGAAACACTGTCGTTACGGAATCCGCAGTCATCGAAGGAACAGATACAACTGCTGCTGCCGAAATGACAGCCGATACTACTGTCCAAACGCAGCAGAGCTATGTTCTGGTTTTGCCCTGACAGCGGAGGAAACACATGAATATACTGATGTTCGGGGATGTTGTCGGCGATGCCGGTACTTCCTGCTTTCAGCGGCTTGCGCCGAAAATCCGCCAACAGTATCACGCAGATCTGATCGTTGTCAACGGCGAAAATTCTGCCAAAGGCAACGGGATCACACAGCAGTCTGCCGATCGTCTGTTTTCTGCCGGCGCGGATGTGATTACGACAGGCAATCACTGTTTCCGTCGTAAATGCGATGAAATATTTGAAAATTCACGCATCCTGCGCCCTGCGAACTATCCGGATGGTGCGCCCGGCAGCGGCGTATGCATTCTGGACTGCGGTTCATATCAGTTCGCTGTGGTCAATCTCATGGGAACAGCATTCATGGATGCACTGGATAATCCGTTCACCGTGATCGACACGCTCCTTGCAGAAATTGATACACCGAATATCCTTCTGGATTTCCATGCGGAAGCGACCTCCGAGAAACGTGCAATGGGCTGGTATCTCTCCGGCAGAGTGTCTGCCGTGATCGGTACGCATACGCACGTTCAGACTGCCGATGCCGAGATCCTTGACGGAAAGACCGGATATCTGACCGATGTCGGCATGACCGGCGGTGCAAGATCAGTGCTTGGCGTAAATATTTCACAGGCGATCGAGAAACAGCGTTTCCACAGGCCGGTCTTTTTCACCGAAGCCGAAAGCCCCTGTATTCTGAATGCAGTTGTATTGGAAATTGATAGCAAACTTGGCATTTGTACTAAAATCGAACCGATTTTTGTGAAAGAATAGCCAAAAAGCATTGCACACTATTGACTTTTTTGACGAAATACGCTATAATAAAGATGGCAATATCAGTAGAACAACTGGAAGCATCACAGCTGTACTGCCTAGCCAAGCGACCCAGAAAAACAATCTGTCAAGAAATCAACTTATTTTGTAGGAGGTTACACTATGGAAGTCTTGAAAGTATCATCTCATTCCACCCCGAACTCAGTTGCCGGCGCAATCGCAGGTGTCATCCGTGAACAGCACGTTGTTGAGGTTCAGGCTGTCGGCGCAGGCGCAGCAAATCAGGCGATCAAATCCATCGCCATTGCACGCGGATATCTTGCTCCGATCGGCATTGATCTCGTTTGCATCCCTGCGTTTGCAAGTATCGAGATTGACGGCGAAGAACGCACAGCGATGAAGCTGATTTGCGAACCGCGCTGAAAAACGGGTTTCATTATGCGCTTCTCTTTCGGGAGAAGCGCATTTTTTTTGCATCTTCCGCATATCGTTTTCCATGAAGGGAGCGTGCGGATATGCATGGACTGACAGAGGAACAAGTCAAGGAACGGCAGGCGCAATATGGTCACAATACACTCGAAGCACCTGCAAAGCCGCATCCGCTGCGGATATTTATTTCACAATTCAGTGATATCATGGTGCTGATCCTGCTCGCAGCGGCACTGATTTCGTGGATACTCGGTGAATACGCAGATTCGGTCACGATCGCAGTCATCGTCGTACTGAATGCAATGCTCGGATTCGTGCAGGAATACCGAACGGAACAGACCTTGCTTGCATTGCGCAATATGACTGCACCGACTGCGCAGGTGCGCCGAAACGGCAAGATCGTCACAATTCCGGCAGAGGCACTTGTCCCTGATGATATCATTCTGCTCGAAGCCGGCGACCGTGTTCCGGCTGACGCTGTCATTCTGACAGCCGCGCAGCTTTCCGCCGAGGAATCTATCCTGACCGGCGAATCTGCTTCCGTACAGAAACATCCGCATTCTGCATCGGATACCGCTGTCAGCAATGAGATCGGCAGAGCGGATATTCTCTATGCCGGTACATCCGTCACACGCGGAAATGCAGAAGCGCAGGTCATTGCGATCGGATTATCCACGCAAATGGGGAAAATTTCGCAGATGCTCGGTCATATCGAAAAGGATGAAACACCGCTGCAAAAACGTCTTGCCGAGCTTGGAAAAATCGTTTCCCTGATCTGCCTGATCGTCTGCATCATGGTTTCCGCCGCCGGAATTTTACGCGGTGAACCCGTCTTTGATATGCTCATGACCGGCATTACAATCGCCATTGCCGCGATCCCGGAAGGTCTGCCTGCAACTGTGACGATCGCGCTTGCACTCGCCGTCCGGCGTATGCTGAAGCGGAATGCGCTCGTCAATCACCTGCACGCCGTTGAAACGCTCGGCTGTGCTGCGGTGATCTGCACAGACAAAACCGGAACGATCACCGAGAATAAAATGACCGTTCAGCGGATTTTTTCACCGGATGCCGATTATACCGTCACCGGAACGGGATGGCAGCGCAGCGGCAGTCTGATGCAGAACGGCAGTTCGTGCAGTATTCATTCACGCTCCGTACTAATGCCGATCCTGCGCTGTGCCGTTCTGTGCAATCACGCGGAAATCCTCGCAAAACCGAGTGATCCGGAATGGCAGATATCCGGCGATCCGACCGAAGTTGCCTTGCTGGTCGCCGCTGCAAAATGCCGCATAACTGCCGATTCCTTTACTCGTTACCGGATGCTTTCAGAGATCCCGTTTGACAGTGATACACGCGCAATGACAGTGAAGTATTCATCTGAAAACGGCGTAATTGTGATGAAAAAAGGTGCATCGGATGTCATCCTGAAAAGCTGTGCATACTATCGTTCACACGGCAGCGATCTGCCGCTGACACCGCAGAAACGTGCGGAATTTGCCTGTGCCGCCGACCGCATGGCAGAAGATGCCCTGCGCGTGCTTGCCTTTGCCGAAAAAATGAATCCGACCGGGAACGTCGATTCAGATGCAATGGTTTTTCTGGGATTTATGGGAATGCTCGATCCGCCGCGTGAACAGGCTAAGCGTGCGATCGCCGCGTGCAGCCGCGCCGGAATCCGTGTCATGATGCTGACCGGTGACCATGTCAAAACGGCATCCGCGATTGCGCGGAAAGCCGGAATTCCCCACGCAGATGCCGCTGTCACCGGAGCAGAACTTGACCGTCTTACGGATGCGGAACTTGCGGAATGTATCGGAAAATACAGCGTATTTGCGCGTGTTACACCTGAACACAAACTGCGTCTGGTACGCGCCTGCCGTGCGAAAAAACTCGTAACGGCAATGACCGGCGACGGCGTGAATGATGCACCGGCGGTCAAAGAAGCGGATATCGGTGTCGCTATGGGAATAAACGGTACGGATGTCACCCGTCAGGCGGCAGATGTGATCCTGCTGGACGACCGCTTTGATACGCTCGTGACTGCCGTGGAACAGGGTCGGACAGTATATGCAAACATACGTAAATTCGTGCGTTATCTGCTTGCGTGCAACATTGGTGAAGTGCTGACGATGTTTGCAGGCATCCTTATGGGAATGCCTATCGTCCTGCTTCCGACGCAGATCTTGCTCGTCAATCTTATGACGGACGGTCTGCCTGCGATCGCACTCGGATTAGAGCCGCCTGCGCCCGACCTGATGTCACAGCCGCCGCGCCGCGCAGAGGACAGCTTTTTTGCAGGCGGTCTGCTCTCACGGATCATATTCCGCGGCATATTTATTGCACTTTCAACACTCGGTTCATTCACGACTATACTGCGCACAACAGGCAGTCTGGATGCAGCACGCACGGGTGCGCTGCTGACATTGATCGTTTCACAGCTTTTGCACGTTTTTGAATGTAAACGCGAGGACGGCACATTGTTTTCAGTTTCATATTTTTCCAATGGCAAGCTGATACTCGCTGTCATGGTTTCCGTTTTCGTAACAGCTGCCGCCATATTGACACCCGCGCTGCAAACAGTCTTTTCAACAGTAACACTCCCGTCTGCTGCCCTGCTGACTGCGCTCGGATTCAGCTTTGCTGTTCCTGCTGTCAGCGCATTTACGCAAATTTTCGGAAGGCATACCGTTCATGCAGAGCACAGCTATCCGACATTCGGCAGTCACGCGCTGCATGAATAATATTCTGATACTGATGGCATCATCGCAAAAAAATACCGTTCCGTGCGGACTGAACACGGAACGGTATTCTTCGTTAATCTGCAAATGTGACAAAGCAAGGCTTCATGCTGTGATAATATTGCTTTGCATTGTCATTGTCAAAATGCTGCTGCAAAGCATTGTGGAACTCAGTCTTGCTGTGGCTCGCCTGAAGGCAGTGCAAAATCTCTGATGCAGTATCGTTGCTGACGGTCGGCGGAATCAGTGAAAGCACCGTCTCCAGATCAATCGGAATGCGTTCTTCCTTCGGCAGTGTCACAGGCGTTCCGCCTGCCGGCTGCACCTGAATGATCGTTGCTTTCTTCCGCAGGCTGACTGCGGCGTGCTTGGCTTTCTTTGGCTGCTCCTGTACCCGGACTTTTTTCGGAGCCGCCTGCTGTTTAACGGTTTTTTGCGGTATTTTCTGCGCAATATGCTCCGGTGCAAGGAGCGGCTGCTTGATATTGCCGCTGCCGAGCGCAGCCTTCATCGAAGGCTTAAGATGCACCTTTACGCCAAAATAATTCTGGCAGAATGATATTGCGGACTGGAAGCCGGAATCACGGCTGATGATATAATATGCATCCGCCTTTTCCTTTGCGATCAGATAACCGAGAAAGGTCACAAGCTGAAAATCCAGCGCATTCTTTCCGGTTTTTTCCAGACAAATGCGCTCCGGCATAATGTGCGCATCCATCATTTCGTCCATGATCTCGAACGAAAGCGTGTTTGCTGCATGGCTGTAGAACAGAATGATCCGGTCCGATGCGGATGCCTGTCCGATGCCGTGCAGTCCTGCTGAATTGACATTTTCATAATCAATGAGAAACAGTCGCATGATATTGATGAATGCCGTCTGTACGGCACTCATTCCTCCTTATCAAAATGAGGAGCCTCCATCTGGTCTTGCGTAAAGAGCAGCTTGATCTCATCATCGTTATACGGCGCATCATCACTCACCCAGAATGTCACGGCACGGCTGCAATTCCCGATCTCGGTATCGCAGGAAGCGCCGCCGTATTCACCGTCAAGCGTCCACGGTATCTCCTCATTGGAGATAAACCGAAGCGTTTTTGCACGGAAATACGACACATATTCTTCATCAATATCCATATTGATGTCAAGGAGCTGCGAAATGATCTTGTTCAGCTGAATGACATTGGGCGGCTTGCGGATCAGCATGACCTCAAATACACCGTCATCCAGACGGAAATTATTGAGCTTGAGCATACCGCCGACAGAAGCGGTATTGCTGACCATGCCAAAGAGAAAATCATCTTCCATAACCTTGCCGTCAAATTCAATTTTCATGTGAAGCGGACGAATACTCGGGAGAAGTGTCAGACCGTGCAGCAGATATGCCATATGTCCAATCACATTCTTGACATTCTGCGGTGTTTCGTAAACGGTTTCGGTAAATGCGCCGAAAGCAGCAACATAAAGGAAATTTTTACCATTGAATGTTCCGATATCACAGCGGAACGGACGGCCGCCAATGATCTGCCCGACGGCTTCTTCAATATCAGCAGACATTTTCAGAGATCTGCCGAAATCGTTGGTCGAGCCGCACGGAATGTAACCGAGAGGCAGCGGATTTCTGCTGTGCATCAGTCCCTGCACAACTTCATTGAGTGTGCCGTCACCGCCGGAGCAGACAATCAGATCAAATCGCTCCGTCAGGCAGGCATACTCAGCGGCAGCAGTCGCATCCATCCGCCCCTGCGTTGTCCGGACAGTCACCTCATAGCCGGCTGCAGTAAATTGATCGATCACAGCAGCAAGCTTGCCGCGCATGGCATTTTTTCCGGAATGCAGATTGGTAATAAAATAGAGTTTCTTCATTATCTCATTTCCTTTATGCGGTTTCAGGATCAATGGACAACCGTCCATTTGCTTCCCAAAGAGAGGCATCCTGTATCTATAAGCTGTCGATCACACAGCCTACATTAGCATTATAGCAAATTTCCACTAAAAATGCAAGCCTTTTTTGTGAAAACGCAAAAATTTCAGAAACTTTCAAAATTCCTCTTTACAAATCGCGGAGATTGTGCTATAATATATAAGTCGTCAGGAA
>JAZQOZ010000020.1:0-5920 GCA_045628085.1 Oscillospiraceae bacterium
CCATTGTGAATGACGGTGACGATACGGGCATGACGCTTGTGATTTCGGGCGGACCTGCGAGAAATCCGACCATCTACAACTCCGATACGGACGAGTATATGCAGATTCAGGGCGAAATTGAGGAGGGAGATGTTGTCACGATCACCACGAAAACAGGCAATAAAACGGTCACTTTGGAGCGCGAAGGCATCACAACTAATATCATCAATCGTCTTGTGTCGGGCTCGACTTGGCTCACGCTCCGTGAAGGCGAAAATCGATTCTATCTGCGTGCTTCGGATGGTTTGCCAAATCTGAAGGTGAAAATCATCCACCGCAATGCGTATCTGGGAGTGTAATATGCAAATTGAAATCTACAAAATGACTGCCGACAACGACAGCCTGACGATCACGCTTGAAGCGATATGCGACAGCTTTTCATCGCTGATCTGGGACATTGAGTATTACCGGTGCGGACAGTTTGAGGTGTATATCGCTGCCAGTCCGAGAAGTATTGAAATTTTACGTACAGGCAGAATTGTCGGACGTGACGATGACAGTCAGCACTTCGGTATTATCGAATCCGTGCAGATCGACACAGATATCGAGAACGGCGACTACATCACAGTTCGGGGGCGCTTTCTCATGTGTCTGCTTGAAAGACGCATCATCCATCCGACACTTTCCTTTACATCGCAGACAAGCTATGCGGATATCGTCAGAACAGCGGTAACACAAAATGCATTGCAGTCAGATAGTCGCCGCATTCCGGGGCTTTCGCTTGGGAATGTCACGGGTGACTGCTGGGAGCAGACTGCAACGCTGCAAGTATGACAAGGACGATGAAGGACACCTGATCATCAATCCGGAACAGGCGGAAATCGTCAAGCGTATCTTCCGGGAGTATCTTGAGGGCGCAAGCTGCAAAAAGATCGCTCATGGACTGCAACGTGATGGTATTCCAAATGCTCGCGGTAGCACAAAATGGCATGATAACAGCATACGCCTGATTCTTGGAAACGAGAAGTACATGGGTGATGCGCTCCTGCAAAAGACTTACACCGTGGACTGCCTCAGCAAAAAGCGGGTAAAGAACTCCGGCATCGTGCCGCAATACTATGTTGAGGACGACCACGAAGCTATTATATCGAAAGAGACATTCCTGATGGTGCAGGAGGAAATGGCACGACGAGCGAGAACGCAGCTCCCGTTTGGCGGAAAGAAGGGCTATAGCGCTAACCACGCATTCTCGCAGATAATCTTCTGCGCTGGCTGCGGAGAGCAGTTCCGCAGAATACACTGGAACAACCGTGGCAAGAAGTCGGTCGTCTGGCGCTGCGTCACACGATTGAAGGAGAAGGACAAGTGCCGCGCCAGAACCGTCAGCGAGGAAACCTTAAAGGCAGCCTTCCTTGAAGCTCTCAACGAAATGGTCGATGACAGCGACACCTACCTGAACAGGCTCCGGGAGAACCTTGAAGCGGCTATCAATTCAGCTAATCCCATGTCGGCGGAAGCCCTCTCAGCGAGAATGGCTGAACTGCAGCGGGAGCTGATCAACCGGACGGAGCGCCGGGAGAACTATGATGACATCACAGAGGAAATCCTGCGCCTGCGTGAGCTTCAGGAGCAGAAAGGCATGGACGATGCAACGCAGAAGGAACACACGAAGCGCATAAAGGAGCTTCAGAAATTCATTCAGTCTCAGCCGAGTGAGATCACGGAGTTTGATGAGGCTCTGGTGAAGAAGCTGCTGGAGAAGGTGACCGTCCACGATGACTACTTGGAGTTCCGGTTCAAATCGGGCGTGACGATCAGCATTGAAATGTGATAAAGGTTAAAACCATACTTCATAAAAAAGCGACCTCTGAGAATTGTTCTCAGAGGTCGCTGTGCATATCATAGTTGTCAACACCTGCCTTGAATGTGTGGCATCGTCTGATTTGTCCCCAAAAGGAATTGATTATACTTATACCTGTATATTGCTTCAAATTAGGAGAAATATGATATTATCTCTTCAGCAGAGAATCCTCCTGTTTGTTCAGCGCTTTCTGTATAAATGCTTTGCAGTGGATTCAAAATAGAGGAATATTCAGAATCATCTGCATGATACAATGCAAATAGATATTTTGTTCCGATGGTTAAAGCAGGAACGTCTACCATAACAGGAATTCTTTCATTTCCCAATAATGCTATCTGTTTCTTTTCATATCCGGATGAAATACCGCCCTCGATTCGCAGCTTTACAGAATTAGGTGTACCCGCATAAACTTCTTCTGCTTCAATTTCATAGACTGTAAACAGCATTGCCCATTGTGAACCCTCACCATCTTTTAATGGCTGCATGGTTTGCATATCCAGCATTTCAAAGGATATATTTTTGACTCTTCCGCTAAAAACCTGATTTGCTTTACTTGCCAAGTCAGGAACAGTATTATAATAGGGATAATCATGAGAAAATGCTTCATATTGAACAGTTTCAGCGAATGTATTTATTCTTTCAATCAAAGCACGCTTCATAAGAGTAAGATCAAATACATTAAGCACATCATCCTCATATAAGTCAACAGCCTTCCAGTTGGCAAGATACGTGTCGGGAACAGCTAATAACCACTTCTGGAACAGTACCACATCGGATACACTAAAAACACCATCAGCATTCACATCGCCCATTATTGTAGTATAATTATCAGCGGTGTCAGTTGCGTATGGTTCATTTGCTGCTATTGCAACCAACTCATTATTGAATGAATTTTGTCTCAATACAGAGCAAAATGATAAAAGCAGCGTTGCCGATAACATTACAGCCATTGTTTTTTTCATAATATCAGCTCCTTTCAAGATTTGGAAATAACGGTGTGGCATTTTACGAGTTATGAATCACCTCCATATTCATCAGCTTCATTATTGTTTGGATTAAGAATAATATGCAATTATATCATCAGCAGAGAATTCTCCAGTTTGCACTGCATTTTCTGCATAAACACTTTGCAGTGGATTCAAAATAGAGGAATATTCAGAATCATCTGCATGATACAAGGCAAATAAATATTTGTCTCCGACATAAAGCACCGGCGCACCTTCCATAACAGGGATTTTATCGCTACCTAATAGTGTGGTCTGTTCCTGCTCAAAGCCGGATGAGATTCCTCCCTCGATTCTAAGTTTCACAATAGTCGGTGAACCAGCGTACACTTTCTCAGCTTCAATTTCGTAGATTGTACATATCATCGCCCATTGTGTATCTTCGCCGTCTTTTAGCGATTGCATGGTTATCATATTCAGCAATTCAAAGGATATATTGGTGACTCTTCCGCTAAATACCTGATTGGCTTTTCCTGCTAAGTCTGAAACAGTATTATAATATGGATAATCAAGAGAAAACTCTTCATATTTTACAGAATCTGTTTGCTGAACAGGCGGATCAGTAATAGGCTGCGTATATGTAACTGGCGGAATAGTAGCAGAAGCTTGTGTTTCCGTCTGGTTCACAGACTGTTCAGTTGTTGGTGTTTCAGTCGCATCTGTAACAACTGTTGTCACAGTTTGCGTTTGTATGCCTGCTGTAGTAATCATACGCTCCGTTTCCGAGTTTGAAGTGGGAGCAGTTGTAGATGCAGGCTCAGATGGAATCATTGAGCTGACAGTCGTATTAGCATCTGTTGAGGCTGTGGTAGTGGTTTCATGTATTTCGACTGTTGGTTCTTCAATTATATTTGGCTGTACAGGGATATGTGGGAGATTCCTGAAATGATTCCAATACCCAACGCCCAATGCAATTGTTAAGCAGAAACAGGCAAATACGGGAACTGTACGCTTGATTGTCCGAATACGCTTAATCTTCTTTTCCTGATGTTCATTATATCTGGAAAGTAAGCTCTGATACATTTCGTTATGATTCTTCATAATCAAAGCCCCTCCTTTCTAGCTCAGATCTCAAAGCATTTTTTGCCTTGTATAGGTAATTCTTGATCTGCTTTTCGGATTTATTCATAATCAAGGCTATTTCAGCAATGCTGAATCCTTCAAAATAGTTGAGAAATAGCACCTGTCTATATTCAAGTTTCAACTGATGCAACGCCTGATGCACCATTTTCTTCTGTTCAGTCTTTATGTAATTATCTTCGATGTCATCCTCGACAGCAAGATATTCCTGCGATTCCAGCGGAACAACACTGAGCTTTGCGTGTTTTCGGAGGTATTTTGCGGTTATATTACGCCCGATTGCAAAGAGCCATGTCTTGAAAGAGCTTTTTCCTGAGAATTTCGGACGCTTTAACATCAATTCCAAGAAAGTATCCTCTGCCAAATCCTCAGCCATATGAATATCTTGAACATAGCTGTTCAGATAGAGCATTAACCCTGCCTGATATTCACATACGATTTCAAGCATTCCCTCATTGTCGCCCGCAAGGAAACGGCGGTAGCTACTTTTACCGTTACCCATAGGGTGATTCCTCCTCTCAGAGACATCTTTTTGTCTCTTTACTTATTAGTACCATTTTTCAGAAAATAGACTTCGTATTTTTTGAAAAAAATCTGCCCGTCAATGAAGTTTGTGAAGTCTGTACAAATATTATAGCATATAGTTAGTTGAATTGCAATACAAAAAAGAGCTGCGTGCAATCACGGAGTTTGATGAATCTCTGGTGAAGAAGCTGCTGGAAAAGGTGACCGTCCATGATGATTACTTGGAGTTCCGGTTCAAATCGGGCGTAACAATCAGCATCGAAATGTGAATAGTATAGAGCAACCCCGCATCACTGACGTTCAGTGTTGCGGGGGTGTTTGTTATACTTCTTCGACCATAATTTTATCACTTTTTCAGTTTGTGAAATCCTGATTTCATATGTACTGCCATTAATATATGTCGGCTCATTTTCATTTGCAGAAACGCTAAACCTTTTTCTATGCTGAGGCAATAACACATTAAAAAAACAAGGCTCAAAGAGAGCTCTTCAAGCATAATAGGAGACAAATATTCAATTATGTTGTTTCTAATGATTATTATAATAAATTATATACGCAATCGCATTCAAAGCCAGCGCTCCTACCCAAGCAATGATCTCAGCATAGGCAGTCGCTCTGAATCCCATGTGCGGAAGCAGTAAGATGATTGCAGGGATACGCAGGATCATTTCTGCAAATCCCGAAATCATGGGGATCAGTGGATACCCCATACCTTGAACTACATTCCGATACACAAACAAAAGGTTGAGCAGTATCAGTCCCGCACCGCATATCCTCAAGTATTCCGATGTTAAAACGATCGTATCGCTTTCATTCAGCATAACCCCTGCAAGCTGTTTCGGCAGAAGCATCATAACCAAGCCAAGTAGCAGATAGGATACCAATGCTATACCGACGCACACATGAACGCCCTGTTTTACTCGTTCGGGTTTGCCCGCACCGATATTCTGACCGACAAAAGCCGAGACAGCAAAGCCCGCCGTCAACGAAGGGAGCATGAACAGATTCAGATACTTACTGCAAACAGAGTACGCTGAAGTGAAGTCTGCACCGCAGTCGTTCACATATCTCTGCACAACCATACATCCAAGTGCGGTGACAGAGTTCATGAAAGCCATAGGAAGTCCGTTCTTCAATAGCAGCAGAGACAATCTCCGATCTGAGGCAAAATCCTCCTTGCAAAATTGAAGTTCGGGATTTGTGAGTATTCTCATTAAGCATCCTGTCGCATCGATGAAGCACTCGTCAATGCTGTATACATGGATATCCTCCGGAGAGATATATCTCATATATATTGAGAAAATCTTCGTGCTGATCTCCTCATATAGCCTCATGCGCGGCGGCGCTGTGATGTATGACAGTTCCAATGATGGATCAGCGGCAAGCGACTCTGCATCAAATGAGGCGGAGCTGAAGTGATATTTACCGTTTTCGTCTCGCGGCAGCAACTTCCGGCGGAATGCCTCGCTGA
>JAZQOZ010000021.1:0-4783 GCA_045628085.1 Oscillospiraceae bacterium
ATTCAAAAATCGAGTGTTGGACCGCTCCACAATCTTGATATTCATCAATGATAACATGAGAATACTTGGCTTTCAAATATAGAATTACGTTTGAAATTCTTTCAATTATCAATAATGCAGTTTCTCCTATGTATTTCAAAAAGACAATTCCGTCATAGAGTCCGTCTATTAATAAATCTTTTTGTAATTGCGTCAGCACACTATCGTATTGTAAGAGCGAGGCATACTTTCCTTCTTCAGGAATATCCTCTATTACTTCATAATCTTTTTTTACTCCAGTTATATGACAGGCAAATGGCATGATAATCTGCGAAAGATAGAACTTGTCAATCGTTCCGAAGAATGATTGCTTAGTATCTTTACAACGTTGTTTGCATCGCCTTTTTAATTCATCACTTGCTTTGTTTGTAAATGAAATAGCGATAACACCTTTATAATCAGGTAAATCCGGCAACACGTTCGCTATTTTTTCAACTATAGTAAAGGTTTTTCCGGAACCTGGTTTTGCGGTAACAACGATATTACCTGGATAATCAATTATATCTCTTTGCTCATCTGTTGGGGATTTAATCATTGCTTACTCCTCGTTTTTCCTTCTACTTTTTCAATAAGGGCATTTAATGGATCACAAATTCTATCTTCCTTTAACAACGAGAGTTTGCTATGTTTTTCTGATAAAAAGTCAAGCATATTCTCAGCTTTTCTATTCTGCATCGCCTTAACCAGATTATTGATATCAGATATGTCGTAGTATTCCTTTAAATCATCCGATATTGCACTATTGGCAAGATCATTTTCCAAATCAATATCAGAGAGAAATAATCCATACCGCTTTACTTGAGTTCTTATGTACTCGTTAAGTTTTTTTGATATATCTGGAACACTTTCAGGATTAACAGCGTCTATAAACCACTCGTTCTCGGATTCATGTTCTTTCCAGTATTTAAGTAGGTCGTCTGTGTTTTCACAACATATTTCAGCTATTCCGATTACTCTTGATATACCTGCATAATGTAACTTGGCTGGCTTGGATTTTGGAATTTTGAAGATATCGTTATCGGTTCTTAAAATCCACGGAATATTAAGTGCATCGCAAACTGCTACATATGGTTTAAAACCTATACCTTCAACTGATAGAATTGATATATTTCTTCTGTCTAAATCAAGTCCTAATTCAGATGCTAATGCTGAATAAAGAATAACCTCTGATGGACCTTCTACAAGAAAAACGCCATCAGAAAAGAAGGTTTCTGCTGATAATGAATTTAGGCGATAACTGAATTCGTCAATTACTGTTTTTATTTTAGGGCTACATCCAGAACAAGCGGCAAAAGATAGTTTATTCTCTGAGTAGAGCCTTAGCGGGAAAGGCAGATGCGTTCAAAGTTTACATTATGGGCGCGTTTTATGATGCTTTCGTCAACAAGCGCACGGAGAATATTATCGGGAACAGTATCCCCGGCGGTGAGGTCATACTGCTGTACCTCGCCGCCGTCAACGGAAATACCCATAAGCGTGATCGCAAAGTAGGGAGAATCGGCATAGCGGTATACACCTGCCTTCGTCAAATCAATATCACTGCGGCATTCCAGATCGATTTCTATACAATTCATATTATCACATCCTTATAGCAATAGAGCCCAGCCGCATGGTCGCAACTGGGCTCCGGAGTCAATTAGCTGAGAAAATCATCCTCAAGGTCTGCGAAGTCATCCTCGGCACGGCTGTGACCTCCGAGGGGCTCTCCGTCCTTGACCTTCATGAGGTTGTTCAGGCCGCAGGCGATGCCTTTTGCCGTTTTGGTCGCATATGCGTAGAAATTGATGCTTGCACGACCGTAAACACCACTGTACACCTCAGAAGTATCAATGATGGGCTGACGGTCAGCATCGACCACACCGGGAGCAGTGATGGAGTTTGCATTCACGAAGTAGCTGTTTGCATACGCCGGGTCATCGGGACGCTCGGTATCTCCGTCCCTGAGCGGAGTTTTCAAAGTGCTGAGCGGCGGAACGCTCTTGCTGGTACCCTTGAGCTTGCCTGCGCCTTCCTCGTAAGCCGCCTGAATCGCCGCCCTGATCTTCTCGATGGTAGCGGTGTCGGTCTTCGGAATGATCAGGCTGACCGAGTATTTCGGCTTTGCGCCTTCTTCGATAGCCTTCGGCTGCCACACATTTGCGTAGCTCCAACGGCACACGCCAGTGATCACCTTTGTCGGAATAATCTTCTTTTCCATAGTATCAGTCCTCCATAAAATCGTTTTTGGCTGTATTCCACTCCGCCCTGCGGTCGGAGATGGGAACGAGTGTCGGTTTGCCGGGTGGCTTGTGGATCAGACCACCGAGCAGTTCTTCAAATTTTCGCTTGCCGAGCAGCTTGGTCATCGCAGTAAGCCCCAGAACCTTGTGTTCATAGGGATCAAAGCCTGCGGCGGTCACAGCATCTGCAACGGCAGATTCATCGGTATATTTGCGGACGGAACGTCCTTCGACCAGTTTCCACTGCGACCAGTGCTTACCGGAAAGAGCCTGCTGCATCGCATAGTCCTTGATGTCGGATATCCACGAGGTGAGGTCATCTGCCTTTGCAAGGATAGCCTCGATCTCATCATCGGTCAGGTCCGGCGGCATCGCGAAATCATATCTCGCAAGCGCAAGGTTGTATTCAGCCCGTTTGCGGCAGGTCTGCTTGACCTTGCAGAAACGGCAGTGTTCTCCGGCGCAGAATGCACCTTCGCCTGCAAGGGCAAGAGCAGCGGCGGGTTTCAGAACAGTATCGCCCCACCGGAGCAGCTCTTCCACCGTCTTGGTGCAGGTATCGCAGTGGTTCAGGCGTGGCTGAAAGATCGTCATCTTCACCTCAGTGAATTCATACAGCGAAGAAAACGCTTCTATCGCTCCGAGGCTATAGCACATTAGCTGCGTATTGTCCTGCGCACTGACTTCGAGCTGACCGTATTTCAGATCGCATATGTGCAGTGTCTGGTCGGAGATCAGCAGGAAGTCGGCAGTACCGAAGCATCCTTCCGCCCAGCGTTCACAGGAAACACGCTGCTCTACAAGGACGGTAGGATCACGGCAGGATGCACGGGCGGCTTCGATCTGTTCCAGAACGAAATCCCGGTAAAGGTCGGTCGCCTCATCCATCTCAGCATCTGAGCTTTTGGGGATAGATACATCCTCACCAAGCGCCTGCCTGATCTTGGCCTCAGCAACAGAGTGCGCTAATGTACCGGCGAGTGCATATGCACTGCCCATATCCGGTGCTTTCGCATTCAGCATAGCTGCGGGAGGACACGAAATCCACATTTTACTTGCCGAAGGCGGCAGGTTGGAATGTACGTCAGGCATTCAACTCACCAGCTTCCTGCAGCAGCGCTGGATACTCGGTAGGATGACATTATCGAGGTAAACGGTTCTGGTGAAATCCTTTGGGATAAAACAATCAATGAGACTTTTGCGTTTTTATCCAATGGGCGACCTGTTTACACCGAACTACAAACCAGACGAAGAATCAATGATGACTTCGATTATTTTACCCAATTACACAAGTGCGTTCTAACAAGAGTCTCTGAAGAGATGAAATCGGCTGATTTACTCGATCTCTTTGAATATACCGAAGTGTATTTAAGTGACGAGGAATTAGATGCCTTTGGAGAAGATGACTACATTCTCTACCGTATTGAACAAGAGCTGAACACGCAGTTCAATACGCGCAAGCAACTATTATTAAAAACCATCTACGCTTACATTAGCCGCAAAGGAAGTTTTTTCGACACGGATTGCTTATCACTGTTCGGAACCAATAGCTTTAATCTTGTATGGGAAACTGTATGTTCTGATGTCATGGACAATCAGCTTCAAAGAAAACTGTGTGAACTAACGCTACCTGTAAAGCTACAGAGCGGTTATGATTCAAAGATGAAACTTATTGACCTCATTGAAAAGCCGCTATGGACCGCGACTGGTGAAACTGCGCCAGATACCTTGATTCCTGATTTGGTTTCTATCTCAGGAAATCAATTTGTGATATTTGACGCAAAATATTATAACGCACGACTCGAAGTAGGGTGTGTTCCATCTGGGCAGCCCGGTATAGAATCAGTGACAAAGCAATACCTATATCAACTTGCATATCAAAAATTCATAACTGATCATGGATTTGAAGGAGTGAAAAACTGTTTTCTTATGCCAACAGAAAGCGATCAAATGCTCAAACGCGGAGAAGTATCTCTTTCAATCCTGTCTTCTATCGGTCTACAAAACATTCAAGTACGTTTCTTACCCGCAACAATGGTATATGATTATTATTTGTTAGGCAAAATAGTTGATATTGCTTCACTTGAGCTTTAATGCTTTTGATATTAAACATGATTGAAAGAAGTGATCCAATGGCAGAACAGAAAATCATAGACCGTGACACCTATCGTGCAATCAAAAAAATGAGCCGTGAGGAGCTGCAAGCCTTCCTGATGCGCTACGCAAACGGGCTGCTGGAGAATGACGGCAAGTCCATCGACCTGCGGGAGGTTGAAAAAGACCTCCGTCAGATCAAGGGAATCGGTGGCAAACGCATCGAAGAAATCATGGCTGTAATCGAAAAGCATCTGGGCGTATAACAAAAGCCGCTGGGTGGTACATTTGAACTGAACCAGTAAAAACGGACAGTGACAAAAAAGCACCTCCTATGGTATAATAGAAACCATAGGAGGTGCTTTATTATGGCAAGAGGATATCGACACATTCAAGAGTATGAAAAAGAGATACAGGAACTGAAAGCCCAA
>JAZQOZ010000022.1:0-24887 GCA_045628085.1 Oscillospiraceae bacterium
CATATTGACAATACCGTTCTGGGCAGTGCAACTGTCAAGATCTATCTGGATAATGAGCTGGCTGATGATAATATCATTACGATCGAAGGCACTCAGTTCCCGAAAGAATATACAGTCGATGTAGCGGATGCATCATTGGTACGCATTGTAGCAGAGTATCCGAAGGATTCACGGTTTGCACTCTGCAATCTGGCAGCAGACGGTCAGGCTGCTGCGATCGACTGCACCGTTCCGACTTATTCCACTTCTGAAAATTTCGTTGCTTCAGCCTATGATCTGTCGAACATGACCGCTTATTCCTTAGGCGACAAGAGTGAATCCTTTAACATGGACGGACGTACTTTCTATGAGGGCATTGTCTGCAAATATAGTTCAAACGGCACCGCTGATTCCGTGTCGAAATTTACAGTCAATACAGAGAATGTCAAGAAGTTCGGCTATACCGTCTGTCATGTTGACGGCAGCAAGATGTTCAACGGAAAGGTCAAAGTTTATCTGGACGGTGTATACAGCGAGGCAGATTCTTATGATGTAAACCCATGGATGCTCTGGGAAAACCGTGAGATCAACACAGAGAATTGCAGCACCGTGCGCTTTGAGATCGAGCGCGAAAAGAATGCCGGATATGGCTTTGCTGATTTTGTCGTGGACGGCGTGAAAGCGGCAATCGATTTCCAGGTCCCGACCTATTCCTCAGCAAGCCAGCTGCTGAATGCAGGCTTTGCTTCTCAGAATGCAGCAGTCATAGATTCGTTTTCGATGGGCGGAGAGAATTTCGATCAGGGCGTGCAGCTGAGAGGTTCTATTTTCAATGATACCAATTACGATTTCATCTGCTACAATGTCGAAAACTGCATGACCGTTGACTTTACATTCGGTGCAATCAGCGGAAAACATTTCTACAGCGGCGATCATTTCTTCCGTGTAGTTGTAGACGGCAAGGAAGTCGAAAGAATCGACAACATCACACCGCAGACCGCAAATCAGCATTTTTCGATCAACGTCGGAAGTGCATCTGTTATGCGTATTGACGTTGTTTGCAGCGCAGATGACGCCTACGGAATCGGCAATCTCTCCTTTGTTGAAAAGCCGGAGTACCTGAAGGGCGATGCGAACAGCGACTGGAATATAACGATCGAGGACGCGCAGCTTACACTGAATGCCTATGTTGAGCTTATGGCAGGCAAGGAGAGCGGTCTGAACGAACTCGAAACAAAGGCTGCCGATGTCAATGAGGACGGCACGATCAGTGTTGAGGATGCACAGTTCATCCTGCAATACTACCTCGAAAATTCTGTTGGAATGAAGAAAACAGAATGGTCTGAGATTCTCGGCCTTGCCGATGAAAAGACCGATGCCGCAGATGAAGCCAAGATCGAAACAAAATAATCAGTTTCGTGACTGCTGCATATAATTCAATATCTAAAAACGCCGCTGACTGCGAATGGTCGGCGGCGTTTGTTATCCGGAAATGTACCGTTTATGGAAGTTTACCCGTAATTACTACATTGGCAGTGCAGTTTTGAGGGCTAAGGTACTGGCGGCGGTGACGACACCGTAATACAAAAAAATCTACGGTAATCTACGTGTTTTCGTAGATTACTGTAGATTCAGAACGCCCCGGACTGGAATCGAACCAGCGGCGTTTCGCTTAGGAGGCAGAAGGCCCATATCCAAGATCGCCCATTTCGTCTGAAATGGGCTTTTTTATTGGTTTTACGGGCTTTTGTCCAATCCAAATTACGCATTTTCGTCTGTATAATCCATTCAGTTTTTCTGATTGCTGGCAGTTTGCTGGCGGATTTGCTGGCACTTTTTGCTGGCGGATTTTGCATCGCCTATTCTGTTTCAAACGATTGAAACGGAGGAAGTAATCATGTATACGACCGGAATCCCGACCTGTGACCAGCTGAGAGAAGTTGCCTTCACCGGAAACGTAATACCGCAGATATGGTATCGTGTGTTCGTCAAGTCTGATCTCAAACACCCGAAACCGCATCTGCTGGCGATCAATATCCTCGCAGATATCGTTTACTGGTATCGTCCGCGGGAGATCCGAGACGAGGGCAGCGGTCAGATCATCGGTTATCAGAAGAAGTTCCGTGATGACCTCTTGCAGCGAAGCTATTCGCAGATCGCGGAGCAGTTCGGCTGCTCGTCCGGTCAGGCCAAGGATGCGATTGTGTTCCTTGAGGAAATGGGTGTTGTGCTCCGGGAGTTCCGCACGCTGCGGTCCAACGGCATGGTTTATGCAAATGTCCTCTATCTCGCACTCGATGTGGAACGCCTGAAAGCGCTCACATACCCATGTGGCGAAATTTCACCGGACGGGTGTCCCGAAGATTCGGACGAGGCATCTGACGAAAATTCCGATACCCCTGTATCGGAATTTCGAGGGGGGTGTGCCGAAATTTCCACACACCCCTATGGGAAATTTCCCCAGACAAATACAGAGATTACTACAAAGACTTCTACAGAGATTTCTATCTATCCATCTTCGCGCGGCGAAGATGCGACAGACGGATTGACGGATTCGCAGATCACAGAGCAGGTGATTACAGAGATCACAACTGCGCGGCAGATTCCGTATGCCTATTCGCAAAGCCCGAAGAAGATGCTGGAAGCGATTCGCTGGCTTTGCGAATATGACTTCTACATGAAGCATTCCTGTGAGAAAACCACTCTGCGAACAGCTGACCGCTTTGATAACTTCGTGCTGCTTGTGAACAGCTTGGTCAGCATGGCAACGAAAACCGGTACACAAACATACTCCGGAGAGCAGACCGATGCCTGTGCCGTGATCGATGCAATCAACACAGCGTCCGTAAACTGTGATTGCGGTTCGTTGTCGGAAATGATTTTCTCCGCGCTCGATGACTTCACCGATGCTCTTGCTTCACAGCATATCAAAAACTATGCAGGTTATGCCAAAGCGGTGCTCTGGAACAGCCTCAACTCGTATCGTGTGAAACTGAATACAGAGCTTGCGGTAATCTGAAAACATTATATCATACTTGGGTGATCATAGTCAAGCACAAGCGTTCGATCAATCAAATATAAAGGAGTTTTGAACATGAAGAAATCGAATCTTGGTCCCGTCGCAGTCAAGCTAAGCCGTGATGATGTGAACGCGCTGCTGCAAATTTTGAATCAGCTTTACGCTATCGACACAGAAAATTCTGTTTCGCAGACGGCGCGAAAGCTCATGCAAAAAATCATGCAGCACGGTAGAACTTTTTCTCAGGGCGGCGATGACAAAGTGTCCATTTATTTTTACGACAACGAAGCATCCCGACTGATTGAACTGACAAGTTTGTATCTCTCAGTGCTTCTGGACAAAGCGGATGATTACTACGACCGCATTGGGATTTCACACAAAAAGGGTTTGGGAATTTCCCAATCTGCGGAGCAGACAATTTCCGACAAAACAGAAATCTGATTTTGTCGGAACCCAATCCGTGCAGCGATGCGCAACGGAAGTTCTGCAAGCAACGGCAGGTGCGTGCAGAACTGGCATTGGGTTATCTGACAATACAGGGTATGACAGAGCTATTTTTCACACCACTTTGCTGAAAAAATGAAAGGAGAAGTTATGACGCAGTTCAGTATCAGCTTCACGGTCGGCAAAGCAAGTGATCCCAACAGCGCAAATATTTCACACAACAACCGTGAATTCTTCGCAAAGAATATTGATCCGACTCGTTCGCCGGACAATATTGTTTTCGCCTGCGAACCAATCAAAAGTGCATACGAAAAACTGTTCGGAGAAGCTCTTGCTGCATATAATGCCAAACAGCGTCAGCCATGTCGGCGTATTCAGGATTACTACGAACACATTGCAGGCGGAAAGCGAGAGGAACCATTTTATGAAGCTGTCGTTCAGTTCGGTGACAGCCGGACAACACTATGCGGAAGTGACCGTGGAATGATTGCAAAAGAAATGCTGACGGAATATATGCAGGCGTTTCAGAAACGAAATCCGAATTTGTATGTGTTCAATGCCGTGCTTCATATGGATGAAGCATCGCCGCATCTGCACATCGACTTCGTTCCGTTTTACACAAAGGAACGAAAGCACGGTTTGCCAAAAGGCGTTTCGATGCGGGCAGCTTTGGAAGAAATGGGATTTGCAGCGCGCAGCAGATTTGATTCAGCAGTGATGGGCTGGGAACAATCCGAGCGCATTGAAATGGAGAAAGTTTTAATGCAGCACGGCTTCAAGAGAGAGGACAAACACGCACACTATGCGCACATGACAGTAGCAGAATACAAACGCGAACAAGATACGAGACGGGCAGCCGATTATTTGCGAAAACAGCGAAAGCATGATCCGAGTCTGGGTGCAATGGCGCGCAGCATGAAACTCCGAATCGCTGAACTGACGAAGTCAATCGATGAAATGAAACACGATCAGCTGCTGCCGTACAAATCTTTTTTCTATACAGATCGTGATAAACAGATTTATGTACAGACGGAAATGGAGCAAAAGCATATTCCGTTTCGTCAAACTGAAAATGGTTTTGAAGCACAGCAATGTCATGTAGATACGATTCGCAAAATCGAGCAGTCTTACAAAGCGAAGCTGGTTTCGGCGCGTGACAAACTGCGTGAAAATATCGATCGTTATCTGCCTCTTCGGCCGTATGTGAATTCACACTGCGGTATCTGCCGATGCTTGACAATAAGACGATATCAGTAATGATAAGAGATATCACGGAGGTGTTGGAGCGCAATCAGGGTAAGATCGCGGATGCGGAATTATGGCTGAATCTCAGAACAAAGGCTGAGGAAGAAAAAGAACGCAGAATAGCAGAAGATTGGTGGAAATAATACGGAAGCACCTTGATCTGTATACGCCGCTTCTTTCCGGCATATAATAAACATGAAAAAGCTGTTTTATGCCTCAGAATTAAAAACGTCGCAATTTTCATTATAAAACATATAGAAAACGATTGACTTTTTAATCGGAATGTGGTATACTGATTGCAGGAGGGGTGTATATGATCTCTTATGTAAAACTGAAAAACTTCATCTCTTTCGGCGATATTTGCTTTGATTTCCGTAAAACCAAAAGTCAAGTGAAAAATTTTGCTGCAATCTACGGCGAAAACGGCAGCGGAAAGACGAATTTTGTCACTAGCATTCGTTTCCTGATCCAGAGTATGATGTCCTTTTATTCTGCACAAATACTGCAAATCCTGCAAGAAAAAATGGATGCAGGTGAAATAGAAAAAAAGGTATTTCAGGCAATTAAGGATGCCGGATTGGAGACGCCTTACCAGATTCAGGATTTTAGCAGCTTAATGCGGAAATGTCGCACAGTCGGATGTGAAGTACCTACCGAGCTTGAATATGGATTCCGTTATAATGACCATGACGGTGTTTATCGCATCGTCTTTTCCGATATGATTCTTGAGGAATCGCTGCGCTTCTGGACAGGCAAACAGACAGGAACGATGTATTCTGTTGTACTGACAGACAAAAATACCATTCAGTGCAAGCTGTCTCCGAAAGCATTTCAGAGTTCTCGTCTGCGGCAGGATATTCAGGCAGATGCCGAACGGTTTTGGGGAAAACATTCCATTTTAGGCATTATCATCAATCAGATTAACCGTCAAAATGAGATTTATACGAAAGACAACTATTCTCCGTATTTTATTGATGTTCTGGATTGCTTCAGCCGACTCAATGTACTGACAAAGGATCAGCTTTCAGCGCAGCTGCTCATTTCCAAGTACAACAATCGGATTTTGCCAGATTTGGACGGTGGAGTGATTCCACAGGACGCGTTGCCGCTTCTCCAGCGTTCCGAACGGATTGTGAATTCGATTCTGACGCAAACCTATGCTGAAATCAAGGAAGTAAAGTACCATATTGAGCAGGATAAAGATCAGCTTCGCTATCACCTTGAAATCTATAAAATGATTGCCGGAGAAGTCAGAAAAATTGATATTTACGATGAGTCTGCTGGTACAATTCACATTCTGGAGATCCTTTCTCCGTTAATGGGCGCACTGGCAGGAATGACTGTATTTATTGACGAAACAGATACCGGCATTCATGATATCCTGTTCCGCAATATCATTGAATCCATAAAAGACGATATTTCTGGGCAGCTAGTTATAACTACTCATAATACGACTTTGCTGGAAAAGATTGATTCCCAGAATGCATATATTATCTATGTAGACTATGAAGGCAATAAAGAAGCGGTCTGCATTGACGAATATGATGTCCAAAAGACCAACAATGCCCGTTCGATGTACCTTAAAGGCGTATTCGGCGGTATTCCGATTTCTGAGCCTTTTGATGACAGTTCAATCTTAAGTGAATTGCAGCAAGCCGGCTCCGATGTTTCTATCTGGTCAGCGGTGCAAAGCGGAGGAAAAGCAAATGGCAGCTAAACTGAAAAAGCTCCGTCCGCTTCATTATTCCAAAGCTCTTGTCATCTGTCATGGCTTTTCGGAATTACAAATTACCAAATATATCTATACCAATCTGCATCTTCCCGTCCGAACTTATGCCAAGGATAACGGTAAGCATAGTATACAGATCACATCACTTTTGAATTTACTATCCTCTGCTCCGTTCGGATCATCTTCTCAATTTTGCGAAGAATTTACAGTTCAAACCGAAGGCTCAGGGAAAAAACAGCATTTGGTTGATTTCAAAGTATTTATCATAATGGATACCGATGATTGCACGGAACAGCAAAAGACAGACTTTATGAACGGAAAGATGTTTTCAGATCATTGGCTTGCTCCATATATTGTGCCAATTGCAAATGTTCCGAACCTTGAATCTGTATTCGTAAAAGCAAAACTGATCCGTAAAATCAAAACCAGTGAAAAAGGTACATACTATTCAGATGCGTTTCCAATCAACAAAGGTCAGCTGACTCCTGGTACATTGGCAGAAATAAATGCATTCTGTGATAAACTGGAGAATCGGAAAGATACTAATTTTCCAGACATGATTCACTATTTCCTTTCTTTGTTGCAAAAGATATGAGTATTAGCTAAATAACACAAGAAGCAGGAACCAGCTTGGTTCCTGCATCAGCTTGTCGAAAAAGCCCAGCAAAACGCTGGGCTTTTTCGCATTTATGTGGTATAATATAAAGGAAGGGAGCTTGGAAGAATGCTGAGTGAAAACAGAGCGGAACGGAATCACATGGAAATGTTTTGCATAGACAGTTTTGTGCCGGAGGATCATCTGCTGCGAAAAATAAAGGCAACGGTGGATTCGGAACTGTGGCTGAACCTCAAAGCAAAGGCGGAAGAAGAAATGACAAAAAGAAAATAATAAAAGTACGCAAGACAAACTTTCATCTTTTCTGCGAAAGATTGCAAGTATACTTGTAATCTTTCTTGACAAAGATGAAGATTTGTGGTATAATTCCTTCGTTAGGGGTAATACTCTATTTTGGAGGTGCGATATGGCTATTATCAATAAAGATCAGATACTAAAGGTTCTGAACGCATATAATCCGTGGTGGAAAACAGGAACTGCGAACCCGTCTTTTGCAAAGACTTATAAACGATTTGCTTATTATGAGGCGATGAAGCGGTTGGATCGGACCGATATTCGGCGTACAGTCGTGTTAAGCGGTACGCGCCGTGTCGGAAAGACAACAATTCTCTATCAGATGATTGACGCATTGCTGAAGCGTGGTGTGCCGCCGCAAAAAATCCTGTATGCATCTCTTGATCATCCTGTTCTCAAACTGAGTGACTTTGCAACTGTGCTGGAATGCTATCATGAGACGATTTGCCCGACGCAGGATGTTTACTACTTCTTTGACGAAGTACAGTATGCGCAGAATTGGGATCATTGGCTCAAAACAATCTACGATATGCAGCCGGATACCCATGTGACCGCAACTGGCTCTGCGAGTCCGGCGCTGATCAAGGGCAGCAGTGAAAGCGGAGCAGGACGGTGGAGCGTGATCGCTGTGCCTACGCTGTCATTCTATGAATACTGTGAACTGATCGGCATCGAAAAACCGAATTTTCCTGCTGATTTGAAGATTTCCTCGTTCAGGGATATGGAACGCTCGGAACAGACACAGATTATGATGCAGCTCTCCGATATTCAAAAGCATTTCAACCGCTATCTGCAAGTAGGCGGTTTTCCGGAACTTGCTCTCGCAGAAAGTGACCTGTTTGCGCAGCAGATTATGCGCGAAGATGTTGTGGACAAGGTACTGAAGCGCGACCTGCCATCTCTCTACAACATTCGCAATGCAACAGAGCTGGAGCGCATTTTTCTGTATCTTTGCAGTGTATCCTCGGAAATCGTGTCAGTTGAGGCAATCACCAAAGAACTGAACGGCGTATCCCGTCCGACTGTCGAAAACTATATCCGCTATCTTGAAAGTGCCAGCCTGATCTATCAGAGTATGCCGATCAGCATGGCAGGAAAGAAAGTGCTGAAAGCGAAACCGAAGATCTATATTGCAGATGCTGCAATTCGCAATGCTGTGCTGATGGATGGTGATGCGATGACAAATCCTGTCGAAATGGGGAAAATCGTTGAGACTGCGGTCTACAAGCACATTGCAGCGTTCTATTATCAGCATGCAACAACTGTGGGATATTATCGCGGCGGCAGCAAAGACAAAGAAATCGATATCGTTGTAGAGTATCCCAATATTAAAAACATTATGATTGAGGTGAAATATCGGGAAGATGCTGCCATACCGGATGACAGCGCAATCTGCCAGCTGGCAAAGGATGCATCTTCTGCAATCATTGTCACAAAAACACCGGAGGATTACGGCGTGCATCATGCACCGGACGGAACGCGGATTGTGCGTATTCCGGCATACGCATTCCTATATCTGCTCGGGCATGCGGAAAAAAACGGATTTCGCGGAGTTGAGTGATTTTTGCTGTCGTATATAAATGACAAAACGGGAACTGGCTGTGTGTCGGTTCCCGTTTGTTTATAATAGGTCGAAACCACTAACGTCCTTTTTGCACATTAGATTTCTTTCATTCCAAGGCTTTTCAGATACTGATAAGTCCCGTCATAGTATTCCGGCAGGCGAGTACTGTCCTCCCAGAAACCGCTCGGCGTTTTATTGGGGTTCCCGGCAGGCACACAGATCACCATGCCTGCTCTTGCGCGTGTGAGCAGTACACGATATGCATTTAGCATATATTTGATGCGCTCCTGTTTGCTTTCGCTGTTGCCGGTCAGCTCGTTCCATTTTGTATTGCCATTGAATGTGTAGTAGCGCCATTTCCCGTGATCGCAGCGCATATCCGCATCCCACAGCAGGCAGGTGTAATCCAGTTCCAAGCCCTGTACCTGTATCTCGGTTGCTGCATCTTCGAGATAATTCGATGATCTGGTATCGGATTTGTCCTCAAGGAACCAATGAACAGCATTCTCATCACCGGACGGCAAAATATGTACTGCCAACGGCTTAAATCTTGCGGCTTCTTTTGTCACAAGCACACCGGTACGCTCCGTACCGCGCACTTTGTCATGGAGCCATTTACGTGCCTTCGCCATATCTCTTGTCAGTACGATTGGATACTTGTCCTTGATCTCTTGATATATCGCCGCTGCGGAATCATCAAAGGACAGCAGCGCATGAACAAACGCAGACAGCTTTTCTGCACGATAAGAACGCAGCGAAACCGCAAGATGCAGACTTTCGGAATATGTGACATTGGAGTTATCCTTCAGCAGCTCATTCACCTTGCCCTCGGCGTATTCTGCATCGGTCAGCTTCGGCGAAATATACACGTTCCAGTGTGGGAACATCTCGTTCAGTGCCTTGATCCATTCCGAGATACCGGCTTCTCCCGTATTGATTTCCTGTCCACCGCCGACCAGACAAATGATTGTTGCCCAGTCCTCCCGCTGATCGAGTGACCAGATCAGGAATGCTGCTTCCGACATCGGAAAATTCGGTACTTTTAGTTTGTTGCCGTATGTGCCGCCACGTTTTAGATAATCAGCTAGACGCTTATGTGTCCATGAACGCTGTGCTTCGTCGAAAATTGCAACGTGTTCCACCTCACCGAAACCGGCACGTTCCATTTTCACAGCCTTTACCGGATCTATTTCAAGTATTCCATTTTCAACCGGATTTTTGATTTTCGCAAGCATATTGTCGCGGTACCGATGAATCATCTGAATGGATTTGCCGACTTCACGGCGGGAATCCGACTTGTTCTTCTTGATGTTCTGCTCGCGGCAGCGGTCATAGTTATCCCTTGCAAGTGCTTCCGTCAGCACCGCAACAAGCGGACCGTTGCCGGAAAGATACACGGCACCTTCATCCTCGACCGGCTTATCATGTCCCTGATAGGTCTGTTTGATTGCAACATCCAGACCGACCAGCGTCTTTCCCGCGCCGGGAACACCCGTCACAAAGCAGATACTTTTCTTCTGCTGTGCTTTGCTCTCATGGATAACGTCCAGAATATAGGCAATCGTCCTGTCGGTATATACCTGATCGGCTTCATGCCGTGTGATATTCTCGACGGAGTGATTTTCATAAAGTGATCTTGCCGCCTCGATGATCGTCGGTGTTGGTGCATAAGGGCTGATGAGCCAGCGGCTGTCAATTGGAGATTCGTCGGGATACTGCCGCAATACAGCTGTAATTGCGCCCAACACTCCCGCTTCGCCTGTTACCAACGGATTTACAACTTTATCGTCATAAACAGACATTTGCACAACCGTTGGTGCTTTGCGATACTTTGTCGCCACGAGAATAGGGACAATGATTTTGTCCTGACTGAATTTATGAAAGTTTTTGAGATCCAGCGAATAGTCAAGTACCTGATCGACGTCCGCTTCCAGAATCTGCGATTCACCCACCTTGAATTCGAGACAGAAGATGATGCCACGCAAAAGCAGCACCACATCAATGCGCTTACCAAGGCGCGGAATGTCATACTCAAAGATAATCCTGCCGTCAGTGTCCAGCCGACGCACGAGCTCCCGCATGATCGAGATTTCGCCCTTCCACGCTTCTCGCGTCGTTGTGCGTGCGTCGCCGTGATAATGATCGCATAGCAGTCCAAGTACGGCGTTTTCGTCATCGCGCAGGAATTCTGAAAAGCTGTTATGATATAGACAGCGTGGGTTATCGGTCATGGCCATCATCTCCTTTTCTATACGATAGTATAGTTTGTAATAATTATTATTATAGTTTGGAAATAGGTAAAATTGTATTTATCGAATGCCGTAGTTCTCTAGGGTATTCTTGCTTTCACGCCAATTCGGCAACATAACTTGTAACAGCGCATAAAACTGCTTAGAATGATTCGGATAGACAAGATGGCAGAATTCGTGTATTACCACATATTCGATGCAGTTTTTGGGTGCTTCGATCAGCCGCCTATTCAGAGCTATTGTGCCGTTTCCCTTTTGGCAGCTGCCCCAACGAGAAACCATGTTTCGAATTCGCAGCTTGGGCATCGTAATACCATAACCGACAAATCGTGCGGCGGTTTGCTGCATAATCTCCGTGAATACGTTGCTACATTGCTCGTTCAGCCAGGCATTCCCAAATAGTTTTTCATAATCCCAACTCCTTCAAATAAGCATTCATTTTCTCCTGCGCCGCCGCAAGCTCGGTTTCCACCTGTGCAAGCTCTGCCTGCACGGCGTCAAGATCGACGGGCACTTCTTCCTCAAAGGTGTCCACATAGCGCGGAATGTTCAGGTTGTAGTCGTTCTCGACGATCTCCGCCTTTTCCGCGATATAGCTGTACTTATCAATCACCGCACGGGTGCGGAAGGTCTCCGCGATCTTCTCGATATCGCAGTCGCGCAGCACATTCTGATTCTTGCCTTTCTCGAAATTGCCTTCGCCGCTCGCGTCAATGAACAGCACATCGGTCGTCGGGCGGTTCTTGCGGAATACCAGAATGCACGCCGGAATACCCGTGCCGTAAAAGAGGTTTGCCGGCAGACCGATGACCGCTTCCAGCAGATTGAATTCGATGATCTGCTTGCGGATCTTGCCCTCGCTTGCGCCGCGGAACAGCACGCCGTGCGGCAGAACGACCGCCATGCGCCCGCAGGAATCGTCCAGCGAATGCAGCATATGCAGCACAAAGGCATAGTCGCCCTTTGAGGTCGGCGGCACGCCCCATGCAAAGCGGCCGTAAGGATCGAGCGACGCGGACATTTTCTCGTCCTTTTTATCGCTTGTGCCGGAGAGGAAGCCGCTGTCCCATTTATCCAGCGAAAACGGCGGATTTGCGACGACGCACTGGAATTTCATGAGCGTATCGTTTTCAAGGCTCTTGGGATCGGCAAGGGTGTCGCCCTGCCAGATCTTCGCGTCGTCCACGCCGTGCAGGAACATATTCATCATGCAGAGCGCCCATGTCTGGTTGTTGACCTCCTGCCCGTAGACCGCCACTTTATGCGACGGCACTTTGCTGTATGCCTTCAGCAGCAAGCCGCCGCTGCCGCAGGTCGGATCGTAGATGCGATCGTTCTCTTTCGGTTCGACCAATTCCGCAACCAACTTGGAAACCTGACTCGGCGTGAAGAATTCGCCGCCCTTTTTGCCTGCATCTGATGCAAAGTTCGCAATCATATATTCAAAGGAATCGCCGAGAATATCCGTTCCCTCTAACTGCGAGGGACGCAGATCAAGGTCATGAAAATCTGTCAGCAGGTTTTTGAGGATTGCGTTCTTGCTCTTTTCGTCACCGAGATCGACGGTTGAGTTAAAGTCGATTGCGCGGAATACGTTGCGGAGCTTTTCGCTGTTGCTGTTTTCAATTTCTGCAAGTGCAACATTGATTTTCTGTCCGATCTGGTTATCATTGCGGTTTTCATAGAGATAATCGAAGGTCGAAGTTTCGGAGAGCGTGAAGCGCTCATTTCGCATAGCACGGTCAACACGCGCCATATTGCCGTTATATTCCTCGATATACTTCTCGCGGGTTTCGCGGTACACATCGCTCAGATACTTGATGAACAGCATCGCAAGGATATAATCTTTGTAGCGGGAGCTGTCAATTTTATTGCGGAAGCTGTCACAGGCACTCCAAAGTACACGCTCAATATCATTTCTAGTTGTCATCGTAATTACCTCACATTCTATTTGCTTTTTCAATCAGTTTTTTGTAATACAGCTGCTTCAGAGCAAGCTGCTTTTCCAACAGGGCAAGTTCTGTCTGCGCGAGCCGGTTCAGTTTGACGATCTGTTGCTGTTTCACTAAATCCGGCAGCCGGATTTCTATTTCTGCAACGGTACTCGGCTTGATTTGCAGAAGCACACCCGCACAGCTCAGCCGGAATTTTTTTCGTATCCGGTCACGGTTCAGATACCAGGCGACATATTCCGGCTGTGCTTTTCCCGGTTCCGTCCGCACGATCACGAAATGCGACGGGACGAGCAGTCCAGCGGTATCTTCCGTGATGCAGACAGCGGTATACGGTTCTGAAATGCGCACGATGATGTCGCCGGCGTGCGTGAGATAACGGTTCGCGAGCTGTTCTGTCGCATGAAACGGCAGCAGCGCAGTGCGATCAATGCCGCCGCTGTCTGTAACTGCTTTCAGGTTCAGCAGTTGATAGGTGCAGACTGCATCTTCCGGCTTTGTGGCTTGTTTTCGCGTGATAACCAGCCCGGAACGTACATCTGCAATTTTATTTAGCTGCATAAGCGCCTCCAATTAGATTTTGTCATGGGTGAAATGTGATTATTTGATTGCAGTATAGCACATCCCGCAGCAAATGTCAAGAGGTTTTTGCACATATTTTTGTCATGCCGAAAATGCAACACTTGTGTTGGGGATATAATAACCGGCAGAGCGCAATACTCTGCCGGTTCTACTATATTATAAAGAATCAGTATCATCATTATTTGATTCAGTTGGATCAGAATCGCTTGTCGCTGTAAAATCGACACTTACAAATTCAGATGACGGGACATCAAAATGCTTTCGATCCTCATGCTTATGGAGCACCGGATCATCCTGAACATTATACGGATATCCTATACTTTCATCTAACCTATCGTATTCAACCCACATGCCTATCCCACTCATATTAGGGCCATACGGTTCCGGAAAGCGGAGCAAAGAAAACGGAAAGTAATCTTTCCATTCCTGATATTGTTCTTCGGTCAGCTCTCCGTCTTTATATTTTTGGAATTGTTTCGCCCATTCTTTCAGATATTTGTCGAGATCAGAAAAAGGCGCGGACAAAACAACTCGCCCGTCTTGCAGACTTGGTTCCAATTCAAAGAGTTCTGCAATTTCGAATAGTACTTGCATCGCATCTTCGATACCAGCAAGATGTCTCGGACGAAGAACGCTCGGTCTCGTACCGAGTGCATTGGCAATATTTCTTAGCTTTTCTTCGCTCACACTACGGATGCCTAGTTCATATTGTAGCATAGATGCTTCTGAAATGCGATATGGTTTTCCTAATACTTTTGCGGGAATTTGGCGATGCATCCGTAATCTACGGATTTTTCTGCCGGTCTCATTCTGAATATCTTGAACCGGATCAATCGCTTGTATGAAATCTTTTTTATCCATAATTCACCTCGGAAGAATGATTTTGAAAAAAATAGAGCTTTTTTCTCGAGATCTATTGACTTTTTGCAATGGGTGTGCTATAATAGTCTTGACACATTACAGACACGTAATGTTGAAAATCAAGAAATCAAAAACAGGAGGCATTTATTATGAGCAGAATAGACAAAACAAACCAGATGGACCAGCCGAACAAGACTTTCTCAAGCCAGCCTGAATGCTTGACCATCACCGTGGATGACGCTGCTACCATTTTGGGCATAAGCAGATCAAGCGCTTACACTTTGGCGGAGCAGGCATTCAAAGAGCATAAATGGTTCAAGGTCTTGCGAATTGGCAAAAGCTACCGGATTTTGCGCGAATCTTTTTACAGTTATATTCTGGATGGCGTGGAGGTATCTGCATAATGGCTATGATTATCCCCAAACGCCGAAAAAAAGGCACAGTCTACTATATCGTGCAAACATTGCTCGACGAAAACGGAAAACGCAAGCAGCATTGGATTCCCTGTGAATCGGCACGGGATGCGAAACTCCTGCTGACTGAGGTTGAAGATGCAGAAAGCCGCAATGAACAGTATGATTTGCCGGATATTTTCAAGGATCTGCGCACCGGTATGGCGGTACGGGTTCCCACTGTTCCAGAAACTGATTTGACCGTTGAGCGACTTGTCAAAGACTACATTGAGCATCACAGCAAAGTCGGCTATTGGGAAGCAGCGACTCGGAGCGGTGTCGAATCGGTGGCTGCACATTATATCTATCCGTTTATCGGTTACTGGAAGATCGCTTCGGTTAAAGCCCGAAATATTCAGGAATACTACAAAATGCTCCTGACTCAGCGAACAGCACGTGTTTCCAAAGACACCGGAAGCGAATTCGTCAGCCCACGCACCGTGCGTGAGGTTCACAAGATTCTTCGTCCAGCTTTCTCATATGCCGTGAAACAGGGATATCTGGAATCAAATCCGACGATCGAGACGGAGCTGCCGCGTATTGAAAAGTATGAGCGGGAGCAGTGGACGGAAGCTGAGGTTCAGAAGGCATTTCAAGTTTGCAAAGATCCTGAATTGCTCCTGATGATGAAAGTCATGTTCTGCTGCTGTTTAAGAACCGGCGAGCTGCTTGGTATTACGGTCGATGCATTGCATCTGCATCCGCATTCAGACAACAGGCCGTATTTAGAGGTCAAGCAGGAGCTTGCACGACTGAAAACAGAACATATCGAACAGACGAAAACGACGATCTATAAAGTATTTCCGCCGCTCGGTCCGGGCCAAAAGACCTCGATGGTGCTGAAAAAGCCCAAAACGAAGTCCAGTGTGCGTAAAATCTATCTTCCGCGCAGTCTTGCCAAAGAACTGGATCAGTATTGCACGAAACGGCATGCAGTTCTGAAAGAAAACGGTTATCCTGATTACGGCATGGTATTCTTTCTGGACAACGGCAGACCGATCAGCGGCGATGTGATCGTAAAGCGCTTCAAGGCTTTCATCAAGGAAAACAATCTCCGCCCGGTTGATTTATACTCGCTGAGGCATTCGAGCGCAACCTTTAAGCTCCGCAAATCCGGAGATATCAAGGCAGTTCAGGGCGACATGGGCCACACGGATAGTACGATGCTGCTCAATACCTATGCTGCTATCGCAGACGAGGCGCGTCAGAAACTTGCCGATGAAACGGAGCTCATGCTGCTCAAGCTGACCCTGGACGAAAATGAAGATGACGGACAGCAGACGACAGAAAAAACCAGCGGTAATGACACGGACAGCACGGACTGATGGCGGAATGCTGGCACATTTCGCTTTTCCGACCCGGCAAACTGCAATTTGCTGGCGGATTTTCAGACCGGTTTTACAGACTGCAATCTGTAAAATGCTGACAAATGTCGGCGGCTTCATTCGCCGCCCGCTCTCCATCTACCATTTGCAGCAACAGCGAAAACGCACATATTTTTGAGCGTTTTCGCTGTGCTAAAGCGTCCCAGACAGGGTTCGAACCTGCGGCAACCCGCTTAGGAGGCGGATCCTCTATCCAGCTGAGGTACTGGGACATATTTGAAAAACAACAGAATAGGGCGATAGGTCAGTCAGATGCTTAGGAGGCGTTCGCTCTATCCATCTGAGCTATTGGGGCTTATGACAAAATGAAACAGAAGATTGCACGAAATCGGATTCGCTTAGGAGGCACCCGCTCTATCCTACTGAGCTATCGGGGCTTATAATTATATAAAACAGATTATTGCGTGAGAGAAAAATACTCTTAGGAGGCGAACCCTCTATCCTACTGAGGTACCGGGGCATAGAAATATTATACCACATCTTTCACGTCAGGTCAAGTATCAATATGCTGAAAAAGCGGCAGAGGCTCATATTGAACATCTGCCGCTTTTGATTCAATTCTCAGGATTTGGGTTCCAGATCTGCATACGAAATGATTTTGCTGATATAGCGCAGGATCAGTATCGTATCATCTGATTCAATGCTGCTGCTGTGGCTGACATCTGCATTGATCATACCTTCCTCGGTCACCGTTGCATCGGCATCCTCCGCAATCAGCCGTGACAGCAAAACCGCGTCAGAAACGTCAATTTCCTTATCACAGTTCACATCGCCCCAGAGTGCCTTTTTGCCGCCTGATGCGGTCGTTGTTGTTGATGATGCTGTTGTCGTAGTTGTTTTTGCAGATGTTGTCGTTGTTGTGACGGGTGGTTTCGGCGTACTGCCTGCGATCTCACCGTACACGATACCGCATCCGACCGTTGACATATACACCTTGCCGAAGGTACTCATATCGCCGCAGAGATAGTTGCCGTTGCCTGTTCCGCCGTAGAGGTGATCCGTATTGATGCACACCCAGCTTTTGCCTGCATCCGTTGAACGGTAGATACCTTCCGGATCGGATTCCTGCGGCTTGCCGTACATATACAGCGTATTGATGCCGCCTGCCTTTTCCGGCGCACCGTAGCCGACTGTTTTTGCATAGAACACGGAATCGAGCTTTGTTGCTTTTGATGCGCCGTCCGTCAGAATATACATTCCGTACCAGCCTGCTGCCATTGCGACCGTATCCTTGGTGATATAGGCGGGATCGCCGGTGCTGTCACACATATCATAGCGGCAGACAGTCTGTCCGGTAAAGGTCTTGCCGTAATCTTTGCTGATATAGAAGCCGTAGTGGGATTCTTCGAGCGTCGGCTCTGTTTTACTCATATCAGATGCCCAATAATCGTTATACTGCACGCCGGATGCATAAACAATGGATGCATCATCGGGATCGACAAGCGTATAGACTGTTTTCGAGGCGGTAATGCCTTCACATTTTGCCCATGTTTTGCCGAAATCATCTGAATAACTCACAGCACCGGATGCACTGGAATTGAGAATGCGGTACTTGCCCTTTGAAAGCATCGTGATCGAGAGCTTTCCGCCGGTGCAGGCGGGCGTAAATGCCGTCCATGTTTTGCCGCGGTCGAGTGTATAGTATGCGCTGCCGGTATTATTGCCGTCACCGTTTGCAGTTCTCGCCCATACATTGGTATCCTGCGGACAAACCGCGATCGCAGATGTACTGCCCATATTCGGCTGATACTGCGGCGGGATCTCATTGGCATCTGCATGAACAAAACCGTCGTAGTCACCGATCGCGGAGAGATTCAGACCGTCCGGTGTACTGGTGAAATCAAGCGATACAACTTCCTCGATACCGTCCGGATGGAATGTGAAGGTCGGCAGATTATCCTCATCCTGACTCCAGAGATTTTCGCAGATAAATACGCCGTTTCCGGATGTAATGAACATTCTGTCCGGATTGCGCGGATCGGTCACGACCGTACCCGACCAATGGATCGCCTTATCGCGGATCCATGCATAGCCGCCGTCCTGAAGATAATCGGAGATCAGCGGCTGATTCCAGCCCTTTGTTTTGCCGGGGGTAAAGTTCTCCCATGTTTTGCCGCCGTCAAAGGAACGGTAATACTGATCGCCCCATGCCGGACCGTGTTCTTCCGTCCACGGCTCCCATTCCTGATCTTTCCAGCAGCCGCAGGTTCCTGCGATCATGTGATCGGGATTTGCAGGATCCGCCCAGATCGAACCGAAACCGCCCTCGTCGAGCAGCTTTTCGGTTGTGCCTGCTGCAGGGCTGTAGCGGTAGCCGCCGCCGGCTGTACCCTGAAACGCCAGACCTGCCATATAGCTGATGAGCAGATCACCGTTCGCATCGACATTGATGCGCGAAGGATAATATTCTGTCGGCAGATCCTTGCTCAGCGCTGTGAATTTGTCCGACTTCACATCGGCAACGTGAACATTTGCCTGACCTGCTTTTGCGGTTGCAACATAGACCTTGCCGCCGGAAATTGCGATCGCAGAAACACCGTTCTGCGTCTGATATGCGCCGTCCATTGTGCAGCGTGCGACATTCTCCGTCCATGTCGGCCAGAGCGTTGTTTCAGAAAACAGACCGAGATCGTCATAGCCGATGACCGGTTCCCATGTTTCGCCGCCGTCTGTGGATTTGATCAGTGCGGATTTGGAATTTGCATCGCTGGTGACATCGCCGCCTGCGTAGATGATATTTGGATTATCCGGATCGACGGCGATCGCCTCGCCGAATTGTCTGCCGTCGCCGTTGCCCATGACCTTGATAAGATCGGTGACATTGATCTCCTTAAATGTATTGCCGCCGTCTGTTGTCTTGAAAATGACGGTTTTCTCAGATGAAAAATAGGCACAGCCGCAAAGGAAATAGACTGTATTGTCATCGGTCGGATCGACTGCCATTGCATCAACGGAAAGCAGTCCGCGGTCGGCATCGGTAATGAAGCCGAAAAGCTGTTCCCATGATTCGGTATCGTAATTATAGCGGTATGCGCCGCCGACATCGGTACGTGCATACATCACCTTTTTTCCGGTCACAATACCGGAAACGAAGCCGCCGCCGCCGATACGCAGTGTTCCCCATGTCATTGTATCGGAAATGTCCGCTGTTGCAGCGGCAGATGCCGTTCCGGCAGCCGGCAGGGATGCGCCGAGCAGCGAAAATGCTGTCAGGGCTGCAAGTGAATAGCGTAAAGTTTGTTTTTTCATATCTGATAACCTCTCGAAAAAATATATATCTTTTTGGACGCCGGCATCCGTAAACTGCCTTTGTCTGTTTTATTATATCACGCTTTCTGCAAGTGTTTCAATGTATAATAATAAAATATGCTGTCTGATTGTTCTTTTCTGATCGGACATCTTGTATGTTCAGCAGATACAGTTGTATGCAATGAACTTGCCCGTTTTCGCAAAATTGTCCGAATTTTCTCTGTTTCACGCATATTTCGGACGTTTCTTTTCTGTCTGATATGTCGGATCGTATGAGAAAAACAAATTGTGAAAATGCACAAAGCAAATGCCCATTTTTCGGTAAAACGCAGAAAATCATTTTCACACTTGAAAGAATTTTCAACACATGGTATAATATGAATATGATTATCCGTCTGCGCCAGACAGCCGTTCTGTAAAAGCAACGTGTTTCCGAAATTTTTTCGTATCGGATGTATGCCGGCGCATACGGCAGTAAGGAGAGTCTCACACATGAAAAACTTGGACACCGCAAAAATCAAGAATATCGTACTCACCGGACACAGCGGCTGCGGTAAGACCGCTCTTGCTGAAGCACTGCTCTACCGCGCCGGTATCATCGACCGTATCGGCAAAGCTGCCGACGGAAATACCGTCTGTGACTTTGATCCTGAGGAGATCAAGCGCAAGTACTCGATCAATCTCTCGCTTGCGAGTTTTGAATACAGCGATTTTAAGATCAATCTGCTGGACGTTCCCGGTCTGATCGACTTTTCTGCCGCGACCAACGAAGGCCTTTATGCAGGTGATACCGTTATCATCTGCGTATCCGCAAAGTCCGGCGTTCATGTCGGCACGATCAAGGCATTTCAGGCTGCCAAGAAGCTCGGCAAACATATCCTGTTCGTTGTCACGAAGATCGACGATCCCAATCAGGATTTCTATACCGTGCTGAATTCTCTGAAAGAGCATTTCGGCGCAGCTGTATGTCCGGTTATCGTTCCGGAAATTTCCAATAACCAGTTCAAATCGCTCGTTCACCTCGGCAGAATGAAGTCCTATACCTACGATAAGAAGGGCGTTTCCGTTGCTGCTGACGCTGCCGGCATTGTCCTGAATGACAAAGAGGGCGTGACCGCAGATTCTCTCATGGACGGTCTGAGTGAAGCGGTTGCCGAAACAGACGATGAGATGATGATGAAGTACATGGACTTCATCGACGAAGGCGGCGAAGGTACACCGTTCACACAGGAAGAGATCAGCCACGGTATCCATGAAGCAATGCGTACCGGTAAGGCAATGCCTGTCTTTACGGTTTCCTGCACCAATCCTGCCGGCTGCGACCTGCTGCTCGAATTCCTCAAGTATATGCCGGATCCCTCGACTGCATCCGCACTCAAGGCGACCGACAAATCCGGCAAGGAAGTTGAAGTCAAGGTTGATGCATCCGCACCGCTTTCCGCATTCGTATTCCGCACCGTTGCTGACCCGTTTGTCGGCAAGATGAGCTTTATCAAGGTCATTACCGGTTCACTGACACCGGATACCGATCTGGTCAATGCAGCGAGCGGCGCTTCCGAGCATATCGGCAAGCTCTATACGATGCTCGGCAAAAAGCAGTCTGAAGTCACCTCTGCACCTGCCGGTGATATCGTGATCGCAACAAAGATCTCCGCAAGCACAGGCGATACGCTCTGTGATCCGGCAAATGTAATTGCTTATGCTCCTGTGCAGTATTCCAACCCGACCTACCGTATGGCGGTCAAGGCAAGCAAGCAGGGCGATGAGGCGAAGATCTCGACCGGTTTGCAGAGACTGCTTGAAGAAGATAAAGCGCTTTCCTCTTCTCTGGATACCACGACCAAAGAGCAGATCCTTGCAGGTCTGGGCGATCAGCATCTGGATGTTGTCAAGGCAAAGATGAAGAGCAAGTTCGGCGTGGATATCGTTCTTGAAGAACCGAAGATCGCTTACCGTGAAACGATCCGCAAAAAGACCGATAAGGTTCAGGGCCGTCATAAGAAGCAGTCCGGCGGCCACGGTCAGTTCGGTGATGTCTGGATCGAATTTGAGCCGACCGACAGCGATTCTCTCGTATTCGAGGAAAAGATCTTCGGCGGTTCTGTTCCGAAGAACTTCTTCCCTGCGATCGAAAAGGGACTTCAGGACAGCGTAAAGAAGGGTATTCTGGCAGGATGTCCGGTTGTCGGCATCAAGGCAACGCTGCTTGACGGTTCTTATCATCCGGTCGATTCTTCCGAAATGGCATTTAAGATCGCGGCTTCTCTTGCGTTCAAGGAAGGCATGAAGCAGGCTGATCCGATCCTGCTTGAGCCGATCGGTTCTCTGAAGGTCACGATTCCGGACGACAAGAACGGCGATATCATGGGCGATATCAATAAGCGCCGCGGCAGAGTGCTTGGCATGGAGCCTGTCGGTGACGGCATGACCACGATCGCGGCAGAAGTACCGATTCGTGAGATGCACGATTTCACAATGTATCTGCGTCAGGTCGCAAAGGGCATGGGCGAGTTCACGTTCGAGTTCGAGCGCTATGAGCCGCTGCCGGCAATGCTCCTCGATGCGGTCGTTGCAAGCGTCAAGAGCGATGACGATGATGAATAAGTAATAAAAGAACGTCTCCCGTATCGGGGGACGTTCTTTTTGTCAGCCTTTGCATCGTAGAAAAGCAACCGCCCGCATACATATAGTATACGGGCGGTATTATTATGCCGTTAAATCAATCACGCAATGGATTATTTATCAGCAAGCTGGGTGAGGTAAGCATAACGGTTTGCTGCGGTCTGCTCTGCCTTCTCGAACAGCTCCTTTGCACGCTCCGGGAAGGAACGAGTCAGTGCGCTGTAACGAGCTTCGCCCATGATGAAGTCCTGATAAGACTCTGTCGGAGCCTTGGAATCCAGCTGGAACGGATTCTTGCCTTCAGCAGCAAGTCTCGGATCGAAGCGGAAGTTGTTCCAGTAGCCGCACTTGACAGCCTTTTCCATTTCAGCCTGGCAGTTGGTCATGCCGCCCTTAATGGAGTGCATCTCGCACGGTGCATAGCCGATGATGAGGGACGGGCCCGGATATGCCTCAGCCTCTTTGATTGCCTTGAGCGTCTGGTTCATGTCAGCGCCCATAGCGATCTGTGCAACATAGATGTAGCCGTAGCTCATAGCGATATCAGCAAGGCGCTTCTTTGCGATTGCCTTACCTGCTGCTGCGAACTGTGCGACCTGACCGATGTTGGAAGACTTGGAAGCCTGTCCGCCGGTGTTGGAGTAAACTTCGGTATCAAATACCATGATATTGACATCTTCGCCGGTTGCCAGAACGTGATCCAGACCGCCGAAACCGATGTCGTATGCCCAACCGTCGCCGCCGAAGATCCAAACGGACTTCTTGGAGAGGTAGCTGCGGTTCTCATAGATATCAGCGCAGTTGTCGCACTTATCAGCAACCTTTGCCAGTTCAGCAACGAATGCATCTGTAGCAGCGCCGTTCTTTGCACCGTCATCAACGGTATCGAGGTAAGCCTGTGCAGCTGCCTTCAGCTCATCGGAAGCCTGCTCAGAGGTCAGGATGTTCTGAACCTTTTCGATCAGGCGTGCGCGGATCGCCTTCTGACCGAGATACATACCGAGACCGTGCTCAGCATTATCCTCGAACAGGGAGTTTGCCCATGCCGGACCGTGACCGTTTGCATCAACGGTGTACGGGGATGTAGCTGCCGGACCGCCCCAGATAGAGGAACAACCGGTTGCATTGGAGATATACATTCTGGAGCCGAAGAGCTGTGTGATCAGACGAGCATAAGAGGTTTCTGCACAGCCTGCGCAGGAGCCGGAGAACTCAAGCAGCGGCTTCTTGTACTGGCTGGAGATAACAGTTGCATCTGTTGCAACATCCTTCTTCTCGGCGACCTTTGCAACACAGTAATCGAATACTGCCTGCTGCGGCTCCTGAGACTCTCTTGCGACCATCTTGAGGGAGCTTGTCGGGCAGACACCGATACATACGCCGCAGCCCATGCAGTCCATAGCGGAAACAGCGAGGGTGTACTTGTATTCGGTCTTGACGATCGGCTTCGGAGCGATCTTGATGTTTGCCGGTGCAGCAGCGACTTCTTCGTCGGTCAGAGCGAACGGACGGATTGTTGCGTGCGGGCAGACAAATGCGCAGCGGTTGCACTTTGCGCAGGTGTCAGCATTCCACTCCGGAACCATAACAGCAACGCCGCGCTTCTCATAAGCAGCTGCGCCCTGCTCAAATGTACCGTCAACGTGATCTGCAAATGCAGAGACCGGCAGGGTATCGCCGAGCATCTTGCCGACCGGATTCATGATGCCGTCAACCATCTTGACGAGCTTCTCGCGGCCTTCAAGCTTTGCGGATGCAGCATCATCAGTTGCATCTGCCCATGCAGCCGGAACATCGACCTTTACGTAAGCATTTGCGCCTGCGTCGATAGCCTTCTCGTTCATCTGAACGATCTCGATGCCCTTCTTCATGAACTTCTGAGCCTTTTCCTTCATGTAGCCGATTGCCTCAGCTTCCGGCAGAACCTTGGAAAGGGAGAAGAATGCAGACTGGAGAATGGTGTTGGTACGCTTGCCCAGACCGATCTCCTGTGCGAGGTCGATTGCATTAACCAGATAGAGCTGGATGTTATTCTTTGCGATGTAACGCTTGGTGTCAGCGGTGAGGTGCTGATCCAGTTCCTCAGGCTTCCACTGGCAGTTGATGAGGAATACGCCGCCCGGCTTTACATCATTGACCATCTTATAGCCCTTGAGGATATAGGACGGGTTGTGGCAGGCAACGAAGTCAGCCTTGTTGATGTAGTACGGGCTCTTGATCGGCTGATCGCCAAAGCGCAGGTGCGAGATGGTGATACCGCCGGTCTTCTTGGAGTCATACTGGAAGTATGCCTGAACGTACTTATCGGTGTGGTCGCCGATGATCTTGATGGAGTCCTTGTTTGCGCCGACAGTACCGTCACCGCCGAGGCCCCAGAACTTGCACTCGATCGTGCCCTCTGCTGCGGTGTTCGGAGCTTCCTCCTCAGCGAGCGAGAGGTTGGTGACATCATCGTTGATGCCGAGGGTGAACTGCTGCTTCGGCTCAGCCTTTGCAAGCTCTGCATATACAGCAAAGACAGATGCAGGCGGAGTATCCTTGGAGCCCAGACCGTAACGGCCGCCGATGACCTTCAGATCGGTTCTGCCGGTAACATTCAGAGCAGCGACAACATCGAGGTACAGCGGCTCACCGAGGGAGCCCGG